>CAJULF010000071.1 GCA_910587135.1 uncultured Oscillospiraceae bacterium | reverse complement strand
AGACAGACAGACAGACAGACAGACAGACAGACAGACAGACAGACAGACAGGATAAGTCTGTCCATTTGTCGTTTCCCTTTAAATATAATAATGTTAACAGACCGCCGACGGCGGAGCTGTTTGACGGGATCACCGTATCCCGCCTAACGCTCCGCTGTCGGCGTTTTTTGTGTTAACACGAAAAAATCGGGAATAAAGCAATCGGGAGAATTTTTCTCCGAAAGGAGCAATGACGATATGGACAAGATCAGCTATTTGAAAGCAGGGAGAGCGAAGCTGAAAAAGGGTGCGGGCGTTCTGTTGGCGGCAGCGTTGGCGTTTAATACGCTGACTTACGGCACGGCGGCAGCGGCTTTGGACGATGGCGGTGCGCCAATACCCCTTGCAATCGGCGATTTCCAATTTACTGCAAATGGTGAAAGCGTAATTTTTACCGAAGAAGAATGCGGCAGCGACTGTCAAGGACATATTATTACGCAGAGCACAAACGCTTTTGCGGGCAGAAACGCAAGAATTCTTGTGGAAAGCGGCTCTCATAATATTACATTTTCGGACCTGACCCTTATAGAAGCTAAGGTTGGCGTCATGCCCGGCGGGATGATGAACCTGACCATAGACGGAACAAACTCTATTAGTGTCAGTCAAGGTATGGCCGGAATTTATGTGCCTGTGGATGCAGCATTGGTCATTACGGAACAAAGTACAGGTTCACTGAATGTCTCAGGGAGCAGCGGAGGTGCAGGTATCGGCGGCGGTTTTTATGATCCTGATGATAATACCGGTGACCTCAACTGTGGTAAAGTAATAATCAACGGCGGAACGATCACCGCAATCGGCAGTGCTTGCGCTGCCGGTATCGGCGGCGCAGGTGGCGACTACGATAGACCCTTCGGTGGAAACGGCGGAATCGTTACCATCAACGGAGGAACCGTTACAGCGACAGGCGGCGATGATGATGGTTACTATGGCGGTGCCGGAATAGGCGGCGGTATTTATAACGGCAAATCCGGCAGCGGCGGCACTCTGACCATCAATGGCGGTCTTGTGACGTTGAATACCGGAGCATGCAATGACCAATGGGGCATTGCCTATGGCTTTGGTCGCGGAAGCGGCAGTAATTCCAGCGCAGGCACTCTCTGCCTCGCGGATGAAAGCTGTCTGACATTGGCAGACGGCACAGCCCTTGACCCGAACGGTACTTATTACATTACAAGCAATCCAACTTCCGACATGATTACCGTTCCTACGGATATGCACTATACATCGGCGGACATGGCGGCGGAAATTGAACAGGAAATAACGGTTTCCGGAAAGGAGATCTGCGGTCAGATATTCCGGATTGATATGGACGGATGGAATTTAAGCGTTACAAAGATGTCCGATCTGGAATATACCGCCGTCTATACCCATGCGGATAAAGGAACTGTTTCAAAGCCTGTCATAATTCTGCCGTGCCTTCACGGTGACGGCACGGCATTGACCCATCATGAAAAGGTGGAAGCGAACTGTACGCATACGGGCGTTTTGGAATATTGGGACTGCTCCGTTTGCGGGAAGAGTTTTTCGGACGGGGACGGTCTGACCGAAATCACGGACACGGAAATACCGATGACAGCCCATAAACTGACCCATCACGAAAAAACAGAATCGGACTGCACAAATGACGGAACTGTCGAATATTGGAGTTGTTCCGAGTGCGGCAGGAATTACGGCGACGCGGCGGCAGAAAATCAGATCGCCGATATAACTGTAAGCGCAAAAGGACATACCGAGGTAATTGACGCGGCAGTCGCGGCGACTTGTACGACCGACGGCAAGACCGAGGGCAAGCATTGCTCGGTGTGTGGCGAGATTTTAATTGCGCAGACGACTGTTCCCGCGGGCGGTCACTCTTGGGATAACGGCACTGTAACCACTCCTGCGACAGAGGACAGTGAGGGAGTGAAAACCTTTACCTGCTCGAAATGCAATGAAATCAAAACCGAGGTCATTCCTCCGCTTGGTCACATTCATGCGCTCACTCATCACGCAAAGGCAGACGCCGATTGCGTGAATGCGGGAACGATTGAGTACTGGAGCTGTTCAAAATGCGGCAACAATTACGGCGACGCGGCGGGAGAAAATCAGATCACGGATATAACAATAAGCGCAAAGGGGCATACCGAGGTAATTGACGCGGCAGTTGCGGCGACCTGCACAGCCGACGGCAAGACCGAGGGAAAGCATTGCTCCGTTTGCGGCGAAGTTATCAAAGTACAGGAAAATGTTCCGGCACCCGGTCACGCATGGAACGGCGGCGAGGTCACCAAGCAGCCGACAGAAACCGAATCGGGTCTGAAAACCTTTTCCTGCACCGTCTGCGGAGAAACGAAAACGGAACCGATAGCGCCGCTCAACCACACGCACGAATGGGGCTCCGATTGGAGCGGGGACGATTTCAGTCATTGGCATGAATGTGTGGGAGGCTGCGGCATGAAAAAGGACGAAGCGGCTCACGCATGGGATAGCGGTGCGATCACCAAACAGCCGACTGAAACCGAAGCGGGCATTAAGACCTACACTTGTACCGTTTGCCAAAAAACGAAAACCGAGAGCATTCCCAGGCTCGAAAACGAAAATCCCGATCCTCCGGAAGAACATACGCACACCTATTCACAAGAATGGTCGGGCAACGACGCAAGCCACTGGCACGCGGCGACCTGCGGACATGACGTAAGAGGCGATGAAGCCGCGCACAATTGGGATCGGGGTACGGTAACGAAACAGCCGACAGCGACCGTATCAGGCGAGAAAAAATTCGAGTGTACGGTCTGCGGAAGAACGAAAACCGAAACGCTCCCCGCGACGGGAGGCTCGGGAAATCAAGGCAGCTCGGGCAGCCCCTCGAAGCCGACCACACCGGACGAACCTCAAGCACCCTCTGTCGGAAGCATCACGGCAGATACGCAGAACGGCGAAAACGCTCCCAAAGCGGAGCTTGCCGGTCCTCTCGACAAGCTTGCGGATATCGTTCTTACCGAGGCTGACAAAGAGGCCGCAGAAAACGGTACCGATATAAAGATAATCCTTACGGTCGGGAACGGAACCGTTCCCGATTCCGACAAGGAGCTTGTCGAAGCGGTTTGCGGTATAAATAATTTTAAGATCGGCGAATATTTTGACGTCGGCTTGCTGAAAAATATAGGCGGCTCGGACGAAAAAGTCACCGAAACAAGCGCGCCCGTCAAGGTTATTTTTGACCTGTCCGACGCACTGCAAAGGGACGGACGGAAATTCTCGGTTATCCGTGTTCACAACGGCGAAACCGCCGTACTCCCCGATCTTGACGACGATGATAAGACCGTGACCGTCGAAACCGATAGATTTTCGACTTATGCGCTGGTGTACAGCGAGAAGGACGCTCCCGATAACGAAAATTCCGATGTTCAGCCGAGCGAGAGCGATACGCCGAGCGGCGACAGCAAATTGCCGGACGATGAAACTGCGTTACCCGAGTCGGACAGCAATACTCCCGAAAATAACGAAAATCCCGCAACGGGTGCGGCGGTATCCTTTGTTCCGCTGACAGCGCTGCTTGCTGCAGTGGTTGTATTTACATCTCGGAAGAAAAAAGATTGATAATCATTTATTAAGTATTATACAAATAATTCAAAGAGCCTCATGTAACAGTGAGGCTCTTTTTTTATGAAAGTACATAGTGTTAAATCAAGAGCGAAAATCGACAAGAGCGCTCTGTTTTCACAAAAATAATTTGTAAATACATTGTTTTTGATGTCGCAATATTGTATAATAAAAAGGAAGGACGGCAAAATGATAGAATAAGGAAAAAATGTGTTTAATAAAATCGACGAACGAACGCGACCATATAAACCGTCGCATAATGAAAGTCATAGCCCCGCAGTTTTACATAAAACTGCGGGGCTTTTTTTGTCGACAAAATTCCGTCGTAATCCCCTTAAACACCGAAAAAGGGAAATAATTTTCAAAATAAAATTCGGAGGCGCGTTTGCTTTACGGCAAACGCGCCTTTTATTTGTCAAAAAAAGAAGATATTTGACACATTACTCCTCTCGCGCCCCGCCTCCTGTGTTCTCGTTTCATTCAACAACGAAAAAACACAGGAGGTTTAACATGATAGTTAAATACTATGAATTTTTAAGCAAAATCCCCGGCGAGGTTACGGAAGTTGAGGTCGATGAAGAACTCGGCAAATATATTGCCGAAATGGACGAGGCGGCAGCCAAAATCGACCGCAAGGAAACACGCCGCCATACTTATATGTCGGAATTGGAGGAAAAAGGACGCTACATACCCGACGACAGCGATCCGCTGGACGATGCTCTCAAGGCTGAACTGCATAAGGCACTTATGGCGGCAATTGAAAAATTGCAGCCGCAGCAAAAGGAGCTTCTGATCCGAGTATATTGGAATAAGGAACTCCAAAAAAATATCGCCGCCGAGGAAGGCGTTTCCGAAATGGCTATATCAAGTCGAATGAAAAGAATTATTAAAAAATTAAAAAAATTTTTGGAATAAGGGGGTTTATTTTTCCGTTTTTCGTGGCTTATATATAGAGGGTTAAATTTTACCCCTCTGTTGCTCTTTGAAAATTTAATATGCAGTATTTCAGATACCTTCCCCCGCGCAGCCCTTAGTGGTTGAAAGCGGCAGGAGCACTCCGCCAAGACGTTCCCTGAATCACAAGGTCGGACAAGCACGGCACTTTGCCGGACGAGCTATGACTCACAATATTCCGTAAGTTGATTTATAACCGAGCGATAAAGAGCAGCTCCCGAAACCGATGTGGCAGTCGGTGCGCGATGACCTGCGCGGGGGGATAATGATACTTCCGTCCGGCCATAAGTTAGAAGCAGTGGGGGCGGCGGCATGAGAACCATGCCGAGGTGAGAGTCCTATGATGCTGCGCCAGCAGCAGTCTGAAATATTCCCGATGTCGGGGGTGCGGGGCAAATACGACAATGTTTACAGGCAAACAAGCGAAGAAATTCGCTGTTAAAATACATGGGAACGGCTCTGTAATCACGCAGAGCCGTGACCGTTTGCACACTGAAAAGTGTGCAAATTTCAGTTGAGTTTATGAACGAGATTGAAAATTGCACATTTTAATTTAATGGAGGAAAAAGTTATGGATAACGAAGCGATCATAAGGTACAAATTCTATTTGTGCCGAAATTTTCTGGACAAGCTGTTAAACGAGAACCTTATCACAGAATCACAGCGCAAAAAGATTGAAAAAGCTGTTATAAAACGACTTGCCGAAGTTTGAACCCTCGTCCGCTTTTGTTGGTTTTGATAGGATTTTCCGTAGATATTTCGGTGACATTAGTGATAGATAACCCCGAACCGTTTCGGTATACTGTGTTGTGAAAGGAGCTGATGAAATGGCTGAAATAACGATAATACCCGCAAAAGACCGTTCCGACGAGATTGTCAGAACGGCGGCTTATGCCCGAGTCTCAAGCAGCAGTGAGGATCAGCTAAACTCATTCGCAGCGCAGATACGGTACTATACCGAGCTGCTCAAAGACAGCACTGACGCGGTATTCGTGGATATGTATGCGGACGAAGGAATAAGCGGAACCTCGGCAGCAAAGCGCAGCGAGTTCCAAAGACTGATGAGCGACTGCCGAAAAGGAAAAATCGACAGAATACTCACCAAATCAATATCAAGGTTTGCGAGGAACACAAAGGACAGTCTTGAAGCGGTACGAGAACTGAAAACGCTTGGCATATCGGTTTATTTCGAAAAAGAAAACATTGAAACAAGTGAGATAAGCTCGGAGATGATGCTGGCGATATATAGCCAGTTTGCTCAAGAAGAGTCCATGTCGATATCAAAAAACTGCCGACTGGGTGTTAAAAAGCGTATGATGGACGGAACTTACAAAACTGCTTCCACTCCATTCGGATACGACTATGTAGAGGGTAAATTGCAAATCAATCCCGAAAAAGCAGCCATCGTAAAGCAAATATTTGACTGGTATGTAAGCGGTATTGGAATGAATGAAATAGCGACACGATTAAATCTGCTCGGAGTTCGAAAGGAAGTCTGGCGGCACGGGACGATTCGCTGGATAATAAGCAATGAAAAGTATATTGGCGATACTCTTATGCAGAAAAGCTATTCCACAGATACGCTCCCGTACAGATCGGTAACAAATCGAGGCGAAAAGGCACAGTACTACGTTCGGGAAACGCATGAGCCGATTATCAAAAAAGAAATTTTTGAAAGTGCTCAACGGCTGCTTGCTCAAAAAGATACACCAACAGGATTGCCCAAAGAAAGCAGCCCCTTTCGAAAAAAGATAGTCTGTGCAAATTGCGGCTGTACTTTTAAAAGAAGATTGCGAAGAAATTGTGTTCGGTGGGTATGCAGAAATCACGACCAGTCGGCGGACAATTGTAATATTCGGCAGATACGGGAAGATGAATTCCGCAAGGGATTCATAAGATTGTGGAACAAACTTCAAGTGCATTATAAATCAATACTTGCCCCTATGCTCCGTCAACTTGAAGTTCTCTCCAAAAGAGAAAAAACGGGCAATACACATCTTGCCAAGCTTCGCAAGGAAATAGCCGAGATAAAGCAGCAAACCTACTTGTTGACCATGCTGAATTCGCAAGGAACGCTTGACGGAGCATACTTCAAGGAACGCAGTCAGGAACTTGACCGAAAGTTGCTAACCGCTCAAAAGCAACTTCACGCCAACCTTGACGATAAGGACAACGAACGACTTGATGAACTGCGTAGACTGATAGGAATATTCGAGAGAGCAGAGCCGATAGCCGAGTTTGACGAAATAAAATTCGGACAGGTCGTTGAGAAAATTACCGTGTTGTCCGAAACAGAAATACGGTTTGATTTAATCGGAAACATCGGCTTTACAGAGCGGATTGAGAGGTGAGGAAATGCTGAAAAACAGAAACATACCGTTCGGCTATTGCATGGTAAATGGAAAATATGCGCTGAACGTTCCCGAGGCAGAAGCGGTACGAAAAATATTCTCGGACTACATAGGCGGCAAATCACTGAAAACCATAGCTGCTGAAATGACAATTCCATACAATATGGGAAAATCAGTCTGGAATAAAAATATGGTCTGCCGAGTGCTTGAAAACGAAAAGTATATCGGCGAGAACGGATACCCGAAAATCGTCTCCGCAGACGATTTCAAGCAAGCGGCTCGAATAAAATCGGAGCGGAACACCTACCGCAAACCCGTTCCGCAGGACATTGTGCAATCGATTGAAATAACGGCAACGGAATATGAGTCGACCGATGAAATTCACCGCATGACCAATGAAATCAATCGGCTGCTTGATTCCGAAAATCCCGACAAAGCAAAGGCTGAAGCACTTATCATAAGGTGCGCTCAATTGAAATACGCAGCCATAAGAGAGGTGAAATTATAATGTCTACCGCAATAACGGCTCCGAGTGAAATGAAAATTGTAGTGATCCCCGCCAAATCCCAAGAGGAAATCAAAAAAGCAGCGAAATGCTTGAAAGTGGCGGCGTACTGCCGTGTCAGCACCGATGACAAGGAACAGAAAACAAGCTATGAGGCGCAGATACAGTACTACACCGACAAAATCAACAAGAACCCCGAGTGGCAGATGGCAGGCATATTTGCGGACGAGGGTATCACGGGAACGCAAGCGAAAAAGCGCCCCGAGTTCCTCAAAATGATACGACTGTGCAGACAAGGCAAAATTGATGTGATACTCACCAAATCATTGTCGAGATTCGCCCGAAACACAGTCGACAGTCTAAATTACATCCGCGAACTGCGGCTGCTCGGGATAGCGGTTATTTCGGAAAAGGAGAATATCAATACTTTAACCGCTGAAAGCGAAATGCTGATAACGATCATGTCCTGCTTCGCTCAAGCCGAAAGTGAGTCTATCAGCAAAAACGTTTCCTGGGGAGTGCATCAGAGCTTCAAAAACGGAAACGTGCCAATACAGTACAAAAAACTGCTTGGCTATAAAAAAGGCGAGAACGACCTGCCCGAGATTATACCCGAGGAAGCGGAGATCGTCAAAGAAATCTTCCGCAGCTACCTTGACGGAATGAGCCTGCGGCAGATAGCCGACTCGCTCAACGACCGAGCTGTTAAAACCAAACACAAGCAAACCATATGGCAGCCCGAAATCGTCAAAAGCATTCTCGTCAACGAGAAATACACGGGCGACGCGCTCTTGCAAAAGACCTACATAACCGACTGCATAACCAAAAAGACCCGCAAGAACAACGGAGAACTTCCGATGTACTTGGTGAAAAATCACCATGAGCCGATCATATCCCGAGCCGACTTTAATCGGGTGCAGGAAGAAATGGCAAGGCGGTCGGCGAAACGAGTGATTGCGGACAAGCTTACCAAAGGCGAGCAAGGCAAATACAGCGCAAAATATGCGCTCTCGGAACTGCTTATATGCGGTGAATGCGGTACGCATTATCGGCGCGTGACATGGACTGTTAAAGGCTTCAAGGAGATAAAGTGGCGGTGTATCAGCCGAATCCAATACGGCAAGAAAAAGTGCCATTGCTCCCCTACCATTGACGAGCAAGCGCTCCATAAAGCGATTGTGAGCGCAATAAACGAGTTCTGCGAGGTCAAGGACGATGTAGCAAAGGTGCTTCGGGAGAGCATAACCGAGGTGCTTGACCCAAATCTCAACGGCAGTGTACAAGCAGCACAGCAGCGGATCGATGAACTTGCCCGCAATATCGACGAGCTGATAAAGCTGGCGACCGTACCCGAAACAGCCGCTACGGCAATGGCTGATATCGAAAAATTCAGCGGGGAAATGAAAACGCTCCGTGAATTCATTGAAACCGAAAAGGCAAAACAAATGGCAGCACAAAGCGGTTCTGCCGAGCTTGATGCAGTATTGGAACGGCTCGAAAACGAGGACTTCGCCATGACCGAATATGACGATGTGGCAGTACGGCAGTTAATTGAAAAGGTCACGGTGGAAAGCAAAAACACCATAACGGTCACTTTTAAAGGCGGCTTTGAAACGAGAAAGGAGCTTGATATTGGAGATTGAAATTCCGGCATGGCTTTACGAACTGCTTCTGATAGAGGCAGCCGAAACGGATTCCGCAGTCGAGCAGATTGCGGAATCCGCATTTAGAAAATTTTTGGCAGAGAGGAATGTGGATAATGTCGACTAACGAGAAAAAAGGCGTTACCGTCAAGATCGACGCGGAGCTTCACGCCGAGGTCAAGCGGTACATTGAAGAACACAACATGACAATGGGGGATTTCGTGGCTTTGGCTTTGCAAGACGAGCTGCACCCCAAACTTAATATTAGGGAGGATAAGAACATGGGTAATATGAGAACTTTGGCGTTTCAGGTGCCGGAGGAACTTTTTCAGCAGATCAAGGACTACCTGCAGCGCAACAACATGACGCAAAAGGAATTCGTTATCGGGCTTATCGAAACGGAGATTAACCGCGATTTGTCGCAGAGAGCAACTCAGGCAACCACCGAGCAAAATGCGGACGTGTCGTGCGATTTGAGCGAGGTTTCCGCAGAGGTCGGGGAAGAACCCGAGGAACAGGAAAACGCCGCCGTTTCAACCGATTTTGACGACGAGAGCGAGGAGTATGAAAACCCTGATGAGGACGAGGATTTGGACGAAGGCGAGGATCAGGACGAGGGCATGGGTATGTCAATGGGGATGTGAAATTTATCGAGTATCTGAAAAAGCCATTGACATTTGTATGGGGATACATTATAATATAAATAGGTAAACTTGGGTATTTTGAGTGAGTGTCGAAAAAATCTTTTTCGTCAGCATATCACAATGGGGATGCCGATAAATGGCTTAGCTAAGCCGTTTATCGGCTTTTGCTTTGCCCGAATTCCGTTCTTGTCCGCTATCTGTCCGCTGTTTGGAAAATTTCCGTTTTATGCCCCTTGTTTCTTGTCCTGCAAAAAGCTGAACGCTCCGTCCATAGCCTCGGATACTCTTGCTTGTGCCGTTTGGAACATATGGGAATAGCAGTTCAATGTTGTTCCCGAATTAGTGTGACCTAACGCGCCCGATACCGTTGTAACGTCCAAGCCTGCCGAGATCATAGAAGATGCTGCGTAATGTCTGAACGAGTGCAGACCATAGAACGGTAAGCCCTCGCGTTTGCAGAAACGCTTCAGCCAAGTATAGGTTGAGTTCGGGTGTTGAGGTTCGCCGTTGTCCTGCGTAAACAGTCGGTCGGTATCTACCCAATAATCTCCGAGTTTCAGCGCTTCTTCGTCCTGTTCGGTTTTAAGCGCTTTCAGCATCTCCATTATGTACGGCGAGATTTTCAAGGTGCGCTGGGAGCGTTTTGTTTTAGTCGTATCGGTGTAAATTCCGCGCTTTGCCGTTTGGTTTGAGGTGCGGCGTATGCTGATGACGTTATGCTCGAAATCGATGTCTTTCCACTCCAAGCCGAGCATTTCACCGCGGCGAAATCCGCTGTATGCCATTAAGTAAAAGAACGCCTTGTATTTCAGCGGCTCGCCCTCCATTTTTGTGAGCAGCAGCGTCATTTCCTCTTGCGAGTAGATTTGCTTCTCCTTAACCTCTCCCTTTGGTATCGTGACCTTTGAGCAAGGGTTATCCGACAAAAGTCCCATTTTGATTGCGTAGCCGAAAATATCCGATATCAACTCCAAGTGGTGATGAATGGTTTTGGGCGAGAGTGGTTTGCCTGTCCGTTTATTCGCTCCGTCCTTTGCCATTGAGTTGAGGAACGCCTGTATCTGCCGCGCGGTGATTTTGTCTATCCGCAAGTGACCGAGAGCGGGATAAACTCGCTTGGTGAGCTTTCTCATTTCCTCGAATGTTGACGCTCGTAGGTTTAGGGCGGCGTATTCCTCGAACCATTCCTCGGCGAGTTCCTCAAACTTGATCGCCGTGCTTTTGAACCCGTGCATACACGAGTTCTCAAACATCACTGCCGCTTTGTTGAGTTCCTTTTGAATCTGCCGCTCGGTTAAGCCTTCGGGCGGTTTCCACGTCATAGCCTGCTCCTTGTGATTGCCCTTTGTATCGTATCCGACGGAAACCCGTATCTGGTACGAGTCGCCGCGCTTTCTGATGGTTGCCATAAACATCTCTCCTTTCGATTTCGATGTTGTAGATTTATGACATACCCCTGTACACTTTTATTATATCACTTTCTTGCTTTAAAGTCAAGATGTTTTTGGGGGGCACCACCAATTTTTTTACAGTGCCTTCTAAAAGCATCTTTCTTTCCTTTAAAATTGCCGTTCTCCTTTAGTGCTGAACATTCAACACTTGGGGTATGCTACAAAATTTTTTAAGTTAGGTAGTCTAAAAGTGCTTGCTTATTTATTATTGTTCCCCCAATTAAACCTTGCCAAAATCAAGCAGCATATTTTGTAAAAGGAGCATTGAAAAAAGAGGCAATTTTAGAATGGTTCAACTGCAAGGATTTCAAATGCGAACGAACATTATGCTCGAGTTCTTCTTTTGACTGTGCAGACGCTTTACTATTGTTCCCCCAATTAAACCTTGCCAAAATCAAGCAGCATATTTTGTAAAAGGAGCATTGAAAAAAGAGGCAATTTTAGAGCCTGTTTAGTATCTTTACATTTATGCGAAAAGGTGGTATAATGTATAT
>CAJULF010000070.1 GCA_910587135.1 uncultured Oscillospiraceae bacterium | reverse complement strand
TTAATTTTCTTTGCCCTTTAGCTTCTTTAGGGATGTTTTGCTCTTCTCTTTATATACTCCTCGCCGTTAGGCGGGGTCAGACTGTATATAAAGGTTGACCAAAAGCGGATTATTTAAAAAAATTTCAAAATTTCCGCACTCACGCTCCGCTTCGCTCTGCGCGACTGCGGAAACCGTGCGCATTTGCCATTCGGCAAATGCGCACTTTTTGAAATTTCATGCGCCGACATTGCGCTGCATATAAGCATTTTCTACAAGCTGACCCCTCGTCATTCGGCGAGGGGTACAGATATCATTCTACAATATAGCCGTCAAATTCATATCCGCAGTTTTTCAGAAGAACTTTTGCTTTTTCTTCCTCATAATTGCGTACAACCACAAGGTTGCCCTCCTCGTTAAGCTTGTAGGATATTCCGTTATCGCCGAGTACGTCATCCACCACAGCCATATCCGCGGCTGTGATTTTCTGGGGGAAAATGCCTTCCTCAAACCCATATCCGGAAAGAACCCAGCCCTCGAATAAGACGTTGCAGCGAATTACCCAAATGAGTCTGAGTGCTCCCGCGAGCAACGCACATACTGCCAAGATAATCGCGATACGTATCAAAATGTGTTTTGATGAGTTTGCTTTTTGTGTCATTTATACCAACTCCAATCTTTAGTCTGCACAATCTTCGCAAATTCTTCAACAGACAACGTAACAGAGATTTCCTGCAAATCATTGTCATAAATTTCTTCAGCCGAGACCATCACTGACAATTCCGACAATACGGTGGAAACTCCCGTATTTGTGTATGTCTATTATATTATACCATGGGTATATTGCACTGTCAACAACATTTTCGCCGTTTTCCGTGTATTATTTCAAATATGTTTCGCGTTATAACGCGCTTTTTTCGGAAAGCCGTATAAATTCATCCAGCGTAAGCTCCCGTTTGATATCCAGCCTTTTTTCACCTCATTCGGTTTGATTATTTCTTAAAACTGCGGAAAATAATAAGATTGCCGTCGGGGTCGAAAAAACTGACATTTTTCGCGCCCCATGGGCGAAGCGTTGGCGGTTCGTTTATTTTAACGCCCAACGATTTTAAGCGCTCGTATTCCGCATCAACGTCGTCTGCCGTAAAAGCAAGGCATATGCTTTGCGAGTTTTGAGCATGCGGTTTTCCGTCATTAAAAACGGTAAGTGCCGTTTCCTCGCATATTATAAATTGATGTACCTTATCATCGCTGCCATTGTCAATATTAAACAGCGTTTTATAAAAATTTGCCAAACGCACAACATCGTTTGTTTGCAGGCATACCTCACCGATTTTCACAGCACGCTCCTCCCGGCAATTCCGATAAACTCCTCCATTGTAAGCTCCTCTGCCCGCGCGGTAGTCTTTATCCCGCAGTCCGCAAGAAGCTCCGCAATCTCCGCCTTGCTTTTCCCAAGCTCCGCGGAAAGCGGATTTACAAGCTGCTTTCTTCTTTGCGAAAAAGCCGCGCGGATTATGCGGAAAAGACGCTTTTCCGTGTCCGGCTCAAGCGGAAGCTCCCGTTTGATATCCAGCCTTATTACCGCGCTGTCCACGTTCGGCGAGGGCATAAAGCTGCCGCGGCTCACTCCGAAAAGCATTTTAGGTTCGCTGTAATAGCTCACCGCAAGTGATATCGCGCCGCATTCCCTTGTGCCCGGCTTTGCGCATATCCTGTCCGCCGCCTCCTTCTGAACCATTACCGTCATAGCGGAAACAGGCAGACGGCTTTCCAGAACGCGCATAATAACGGGCGAGGTTATATAATAAGGAAGATTCGCGCAGACAACCGCCTCGCTGCCCCCGAATTTTTCCTCGATAAGCCTCGCCGCGTCTATCTCCATAATATCCGCGAAAACGACCTCAACATTGTCGTAATCCGCCAGCGTTTCTTTTAAAATCGGTTCGAGCCGCCTGTCTATCTCCACCGCGACCACCTTGTCGCAGCGCTCTGCCAGTTCGCGGGTAAGCACTCCCACGCCCGTGCCGATCTCCAGCGCGCATACGCCTTTTTTACAGCCGCCCAGCTCCGCAATCTTCGGACACACCGCGGGGTTTATAAGAAAATTCTGACCGAGCGATTTTGAAAAAGAAAAACCGCTCATTTCAAAAAGTCTTTTTATTTCCTTGATATCCGTCAGCCGCAATCAGTATCCCTCGCTTCCGACAAGGCTCTCGTCGTTTTCTATCCAGTCGCTTACGGACAGCGTTTTGTACTCCGTGGGGGTAACTCGGATAATAACCCTTTCTATACCCGCGTTGATTATCTGACGCTTGCACATGGAGCACGGCTCCACATCGCCGAACAACTCGCCCGTTTTCGCGTCGTGGCAGGCAAGATACAGCGTTGAGCCTATCATATCACACCTGGGCGCGCTTATTATACAGTTAGCCTCCGCGTGCACCGAGCGGCACAGCTCGTAGCGCTGTCCCTTGGGGATATTCAGCCGCTCTCTCAGACAGCTCCCGAGATCGGAGCAGTTCACCCGTCCGCGCGGAGCGCCGTTATAGCCGGTCGCGATTATCTCGTCGCGGCTGACGATTATCGCGCCGAAGCAGCGGCGCAGACAGGTGCTCCGCTCCGCGACGGTTGAAGCTATGTCAAGATAATAATTCGTCTTATCACGTCTTTGCATGGGTATCCCTCCGATGTTAAAAAACTGTCTTAACAAGATTTGTGCGTGGGTTTTCGGGCGAATTTTGTCAAAAACAAGGCAAGATTTCGCAGTCTTTCTGCTGCCCGTCAAAAAATTTTTAGGGAACACCGTACAAATCAAGACACTTGCAAACCACAAAGCGTGTGCTTTGCGAGGTGTTGCCTCAACGCAGTCATGGGCAAATATGCCGAAAAGATGCGTGCATAATCTTGTGAAAACAGGTTCTAAGGTTATCCGGCTTGAATTATCACTTTCTCTTATTCATTTGTCTTGTAATAAAGGATTTGTTCTGCACGGGCTTTGGGATAAGCGGAACGCTCGGATCGCGCTTAGCCGAAGCTCCCGCAGCACCGCCGTCGAATCGCGGCAGCGGACCGCCCTCGTCGATAGCCTTGATGAAAGCGCCCGCAATTATCTTCTGATTTGGCAGACCGTTGGAGAAATCGCAGTAGTCTACCACAGCGGCAAATTCGTCGCGCGCTTCCTCTTTTCTGTCAAGGTTGGCAAGAAGTTCTCCGAGAACACAGCGGTATTCCATCGCCGTACCCTCGTTTCCGTCCTCCATTTCCTTGTCTATCGCCTTGTTAAGATGCTCTATGGCATTGTCGTAGCTCTCCATATTGATATACTGCAATGCCGCCTCAAACTCTACGTTCATGATTATCTCCTTAATTTTAAAATTTTAGCACCGCGCGGAACAAGTCCTCGCCGAAATGTTCACTGATATATGCATTCGCTCCGCCTGGGGAGCGCCCTGCGAAAAATTTGCCAAAAGTCAAGTGATGAGGGGAAAACACCCTCTAAGGTGTTGCGCGTGATTTTTGGTATATGTCGAACTGCTAAATATTACCTCTTACATCAACCCCTTGTTTCTAATAATTATATCATATTTGAGCCGTTTTGTCAAAGGCTTTTATGAAAATATATTATTCCCTTGCACCTTACATTTATTTACAACCGCTTGCGACAGTTTTTTTATTCAAAAAGTGATACTATTTATCTCGGCGGCATTATATCTGCCGCGGGGAAAATATATTGCGAAAGGACGTTAATCATGACGGAAACAAAAGAAAATACCGTGATCCTTAAAAAAACAAAGACAAAAGCAAAAGCCTTGTCTGCCGAATTTGTAAAGGACAACCTTATCTGGAGCATAGCCGGCTTTGCAATGGAACTCGGGGCTTCCTCGCTGTCCGCCGCGCCATCATCTTCGGCGCTGGCTGCGGGGCTTTCGGGCGGCAAATGCTTCAGCGTTCTGTTCGGCGGGATATTCGGGGCGCTGCTGCACGGGCTGCCCGACGGGCTTATAAATCTCTCGGGTATGGCAATAG
Organism: uncultured Oscillospiraceae bacterium; assembly: GCA_910587135.1. GTDB lineage: Bacteria > Bacillota > Clostridia > Oscillospirales > Ruminococcaceae > CAG-115. Next base: position 8,047 of record CAJULF010000070.1, on the reverse strand, counting down.
TCCTTGCCGCGCGGCTTATTCCCGATATGCGCAACAGCAAGCTGCGGGCTGCTTTGCGGGCACTGGCGGCGGCTCTCGCCTGTTTTTTTCCGCGTTCCGCGGAGGTAACGGAGCCTTCACAGCTTATTTTTACTATAATTGCGGCGATTGCGGCGGGTATTTTTGCCGCCTGTGTCAGCCTTATTTCCGAATCCGTTTCTATAAGGGGCTTTGATATATCCGAGCCGCGGGACTGCGCGAAGGCGGCTGTTATAACGGCTCTCGGCTTTATGGCTCTCGGGGTGCTGGACTATCCGTTCCTTAACGTCGGCAGACTGGCGCTGGGCTTTTTGCTGCTTGCCGTAACGGCGCGGCGCGGACTGGCTTACTGTGCGGTTTTCGGGCTATCCTCAATGGCGGGACTTTGCGCGGCAAGCGCAAACATAGGGCGCGGTGCGGCGGCTGTCTGCTTCGCGGTGGTTGTAAGCTGTTTCCTCACGAAATACGGCAAGCTGACCAGAGCGGCAGGATTTGTGTTCTTCTGCTGCTCGGGCGCTCTTGTGGGAGGTATAGATGAGGGAAACTGGAGCCTTGTGATAGAAGCCGCCGCCGCGGGGTTGTTATTTGTGGTATTGCCCGTGGAAAAGGTACGCTCTTCCGAAAAGGAGTTCTCCGACAGCACCGTTGCCATGATGCTTAGAGAGCGCCTGTGCTTTGCGGCGGACGCGATAGCTGGTATAGGTACGGGGCTTACAGCCGCTGCCGATACGCTTGACAGAAAATACGGCGCTACCTTGGAGCAGGCGGCGGAGCGTGCCGCCGACAGAGCCTGCAAGACCTGCCCCAACAGCATGACCTGCTGGGGCGAGAAATACGAGCTGTTCCGCGGCGAGTTTGAGCGGCTTATGAAGCGTGTGCGCAGCGGAGAAGAGATAAACGGCAGCTCCCTGAGCGCCGAATGTGCGGAGGACTGCAAAAACGGCGATGTCGTGGCGCGTTCCGTTATGGCGGAGTATAAGCGTTATTTATCTGCCGCCGCGGACGAGCAGCGCATAAAGGAGCTTCGGCGCATCTACACCGATCAGCTTGAGGGAGTTCACGATATTCTGCGGGATATGGGCTGTATGGGGCGCGGCTCTCTCAATAAATCCGCGGAGCGGCGAGTAGAAAAGCTGCTGCGGGAGTGCGGCATGGAGGGAGCTAAAGCTTTCGTATCGACGGATAAGCAGGGAAGAATGTCCCTTGAAGCCTACGGCGACAGTGAGCCGCGCGTTGACCGTTCCTATCTCGGGGAGCTTTTGATAGGGGTTCTCGGCAGAGAACTGGAGCTGCCGCAGATAAGCGCGGGCGGTCCTGCGGATAAAAGCTCGCCAAAAAAGCGCTGGCGGCTTACCGCGCAGGAGCGCTGCACACTCTCCGCCGAGATAGGCGCGTTTCAGCTCAGCCGCGGCAAAAACCGCGTCTGCGGCGACTGCTATGATAGCTTTACCGACGCGCAGGGCGCTCTTTATATAGTGCTTTCCGACGGTATGGGCAGTGGCAGCAGAGCCCGTATAGATTCGGCTATGGCTTGTTCGGTGATATCCCGCCTGCTTAAAGGAGGGTTTACCCTTTCGGCAGCTTTGGAAACGGTAAATACCGTTCTTATGGTAAAAAGCACCGACGAGAGCTTTGCCACACTTGATATCTGTAAGATAGACCTTAACAGCGGGGAGTGCGCCGTTTACAAGGCGGGCGCAGCAACCACCTACATAAAATCCGCCGATAAACTGCTGCGCGCCAGTCTGTCATCGCCGCCCGCGGGCATGGGCGGAAAGCTTACCGTTCCCGCTCAGAAATTCACTGTTTCCCCAGGTGACAAAATAATTATGACTACCGACGGCGCGGTGCTGGACGAGGAGTGGCTCTCGCGTGAGCTGAGCGCCGACACTCCCGCCAAGGAGCTTTCCGAAAAGATAGCCCGCGCTGCCAGAGCCGCCGAAAACGGCAGAGAGGACGATATAAGTGTTATAGCGGTCACGGTAGGAAGATAATGGCAAATGACAGCAATGCCGCTTGGTGGTTTCTTATTGAATACCATAAGGCATATACAAAGTTTTAAGGCAACACCGCACAAAGCTCGCGCTCCGCGCTTTGCATGTATCTTGCTTGCATATTTTCCTTCATATTGCACAAGTTCTCCTTGGCGGGCATCAGCCCACCGGCGTTGAGCTTGTACAGTCTGACGAAAAACCTGACATCGCAATCTGCGCACAAGCTTTGTGCGGTGTTGCCTTAATTGATAAAATAAAGACAGGTATAAACACCTGTCCCAGACTGTATATAAAGGTTGACATAGGGCTAATTATTAAAAAAAATTTCAAAATTTCCGCTAAGCATGCGGAGCGGAAACCGCGTGCGTTTGCGTTCGCAAACACACGACTTTTTGAAATTTAATGCGCCGACATTGCGTGGCAAATAGGCTTTTTCTACAAGCTGAGACAGGTATAAACACCTGTCCGTATCAGCAATTATACCACTTGTGTGAATTTTCGTCAGCCTATGACATGTAAAGCGGGCAGCACAAACAAAATTATGTATGCAAATTGCATAAAAACAATTACATAAAAATGTTAAAGTGTATGAATTGTCAACAAAACTATTGAAAAATTTTTAATAGTGTGGTAAAATGTGAACAATGAACCATCTAAAGTTTGGAATTTTTTTGTGAAAAATGATATGAAAAGAAAACAGACAGAAAAGATGGCAGGTTTATATGACCGGCATATCAAGTAAAACCGAGCGGCAACGACCAAAACCAACCAAACCCGGCAACGTAACGCCCACGCAGGAATTTTTCCGCAGCAAGCCGTGGAAGCGTAACGGAGCTAAGCGGAGCGGAGCTTTCATGGCGCGGTAGGCAAACGAAGTTTGCCGGTGCGGGAAATTTTTTAAATCAGGAGGTAGTACAAATGGCAATTATTGTGCCCGATAAGTATAATGTCCCGCTGTATCTGTTTCACAACGGTGAGAACGCGCACGCCTACGATTTTTTCGGCTCGCATAAGGACACCGCAGACGGGAAGTCGGGCGTCGTTTTCAGGGTTTGGGCGCCTCACGCCCGTACCGTAAGCGTTGTGGGTGACTTTAACCATTGGGACCGCACCAAGGGCTATATGAACAAGATCAGCGACGGCGGTATCTGGGAGTTGTTTGTTGAGGGAATAAAGCAGTATGACAACTACAAATACAGCGTTGAAAGCCTGGACGGGCTTATCAAGCTGAAGGCCGATCCCTACGGCTACCATATGGAAACACGTCCCAACACCGCGACCAAGTTTTTCGATATAGACGGATTCAAATGGACGGACGAAAAGTATATGCGGGAGCTTTCCGAGAAGAACCTCTATGACAGCGCCGCGAACATATATGAGATAAACATAGGCTCATGGCGCAAGGACGGAGATAAATTCTACGACTATAACCGCATGGCTGATGAGCTTATTCCTTACATCAAGGAGATGGGATATACCCATATAGAGCTTATGCCGATCGGAGAATATCCTTTCGACGGTTCGTGGGGCTATCAGCAGATAGGGTATTACGCGCCCACCTCGCGTTTCGGTACGCCGTTTGATTTTATGAGCTTTGTGAACAAATGCCACAATGCCGATATAGGGGTAATTATCGACTGGGTTCCCGCACATTTCCCGAAAGACGCGGCGGGTCTGTATGAGTTTGACGGACAGAGCCTTTACGAGTATCAGGACCCCCTGAAGCGCGAACACAAAAACTGGGGCACTCATGTTTTTGACTGGGGCAAGCCCGAGGTTCAGAGCTTCCTTGTGTCCAACGCCAATTACTGGATAGAGAAATATCATATTGACGGTCTGCGCGTCGACGCGGTGGCTTCAATGCTGTATCTGGATTATGACAGGCGCGACGGAGAGTGGCGTCCCAACAATGAGGGCGGCAACCACAATCTTGAAGCGGTTGCGTTTTTGCAGAAGCTGAACGCGGCTTTGTTCAGGGAGCACCCGAAGATAATGATGATAGCGGAGGAGTCCACCGCGTGGCCCATGGTCACCAAGCCGGCGGATATAGGCGGATTGGGCTTCAACTTCAAATGGAACATGGGTTGGATGAACGATATGCTCAAATATATGAGCATGGATCCTCTCGGCAGACCCTATAATCACAATCTCGTGACGTTCTCATTCTATTATGCTTTCTCGGAGAATTATATTCTTCCGATAAGCCATGATGAGGTTGTCTACGGCAAATGCTCCATGCTGGATAAGATGGGAGGTCCCCGCGAGTTCCGCTTTAATTCGCTGAGAACGTTCCTGGGATATATGGCGGCGCACCCCGGCAAGAAGCTCATGTTTATGGGGCAGGAATTTGCGCAATATAAGGAGTGGAATTTCCAGACACAGCTCGATTGGGAGGTGCTGGAGTTCGAGCCGCACTATAAGCTGCATGAGTATGTAAAGGCGCTGAATAAATTCTATAAAGATACGCCCGCGCTTTGGGAGTGCGACACAAGCTGGGACGGCTTCCACTGGATAATAAGCGACGACAGCACCAACAGCGTTATCGCGTTCAGAAGGATTTCCCGTTCCAATGAGGAGGTTATCGTTGTCTGCAACTTCCAGCCCGTGCGCCACGAAGTATACGAGATAGGCGTTCCGTATTACGCGGATTATGTGGAGGCGTTCAATTCCGACGACGCGAAATTCGGCGGCGGCGGAATAACCAACGGCACGGTCACCGCAAAGGAAGAACCTATGCATAACGAGCAGTACCGCATAAGCATAGACCTGCCCCCCATGTCCGTTATGTTCTTTGAGATAAAGAACAAGCGCACCGCGCCATCGGAGCTTGCCGAGGAAACCGGGAAGTCAGGGGAGGAAGCAGAAACGAAAGCGGATAAGGCGGAGATTCCCGACGAAACGCCCAAGCCCGAAAAAACCGAAAAGTCCGCATGTGTTACGGAACCCGCAAAGTCCGGAAAGGACAAAAAGTAAGAATTTGTTCCCATAGCCCGAAATGCTTGAATAACGAAGCAAATTTCATGTATTTCGAGGCGGTTTTTCGCAGGCTTACTGTATGTACAGGCTCGACACAGTCAGCCCGTCAAGGAAAACCAACGAAGAAAGACATGAAATTTGCCGTTAGACAAGCATTGAGCGGCTATGAGAACAAGTTCTAAGGTTTACAGTGGGATAATTCCCAAAAGTCAAATAAATGCCGTTGGTTTCGGCAATTTTCAAAATCAAACAGGAGGAAAGATATGAATCACATCAAAAAAGAATGTGTAGCCATGCTGCTTGCCGGAGGGCAGGGCAGCCGCCTTTACGCGCTGACGCAGGATATGGCAAAGCCTGCCGTCCCCTACGGCGGTAAGTACAGGATAATCGATTTTCCGTTGTCCAACTGCGTAAATTCGGGCATTGACACGGTGGGCGTACTGACCCAGTATCAGCCCATGGTGCTTAACGAGTATATCGGAAACGGACAGCCCTGGGGTCTTGACCGCGCGCACGGAGGGGTTCATGTTCTCCCGCCTTATGAAACGGCGGCGGGCAAATCGTGGTATTCGGGCACCGCAAACGCTATCTACCAGAACATAAGCTTTGTGGACAGGTACAACCCCGAATATGTGGTTATTCTTTCGGGCGACCATATCTATAAAATGAATTACGGAAAAATGGTGGATTTCCATAAGCAGACCAACGCGGACGCAACTATTGCCGTTCTGGAGGTTCCGTGGGAGGAGGCTTCCCGTTTCGGCATCATGAGCGCCAATCCCGACGGTTCGATTTATGAGTTTGCCGAGAAACCCAAGGAGCCCAAATCAAATCTTGCTTCGATGGGTATCTATGTATTTACCTGGAGCAAGTTGAGAAAGTATCTTATTGACAATGAAAACGACGCGGATGCGACGAAGGATTTCGGTAAGAATATTATTCCCGCAATGCTGGAAAACAATGAAAAAATGATGGCCTACCACTTCGACGGCTACTGGAAAGACGTGGGAACTATCGACTCCCTGTGGGAAGCGAATATGGATGTTCTCGACCCGAAAGTTCCGCTTGATTTGCTGGACGACAGCTGGAAGATATATTCCCGCAACCCCGTTATGCCGCCCCACTACGCGGGTGCAAACAGCCGTATTGAGAACTCTATGATAGCCGAGGGCTGTGAGATCAACGGCATGATAGACTTCTCGGTATTGTTCGCGGGAGTTACCGTTGAAGAGGGCGCGATAGTGCGCGACAGTATCATAATGCCAAACTCCGTGATAAAGAAGGGCGCGGTCATTGAGTACGCCATTGTCGGTGAGGACTGCGTAATAGGCGAGGGAGCGCACATCGGCGAGCGTCCCGAGCTTATCGAGGACAAGTCGCAGTGGGGCGTTGCGGTCATAGGGCATCATGTAAACGTGTCGGACAACGCGGTCGCTCCCCCCAAGGCTATGATATCTAAGGACATTTAATTGAAAGAAAGGATAATATTGACATGGCAAGTATGGCTAACGTTTTGGGTCTGATTTTCGCGAATATGCATGAGCAGACCCTCCCCGAGCTGACAAAGGCAAGAGCGATGGCAAGCGTTCCTTTCGGAAGCAAGTATCGTCTGATCGATTTTCCCCTGTCGAGCATGGTCAATTCGGGAATTACCCAGGTAGGAATTATCACAAAGCAGAATTACTACTCGCTTATGAACCACCTTGGAATGGGCAGCGAGTGGGATCTGGCGCGCAAGACCGGCGGACTTCACATTCTCCCCCCCTACGGCAGAGAGGGCAGCGGAATGTACCGCGGCAGAATGGAGGCGCTCTCCGGTGCGCTGGAGTTCATACAGGAATCCAACACGGAATATGTTGTAATGGCGGACAGCAATGTTATTGCCAATATGGATATAAAGCCGATAGTCGACTTCCATGACAAGAACGGCGCGGATATCACCTGCGTTTACGGCAAGGGCGCTTATAGCTCGGAGAGAGCTTCGGCGCAGACGGTTCTGTGCGTAAACGAGGAAAATATTGTGTATGACGTTCTGGCAAGACCTGCCATGAGCGGCGAGATGAATGTGGCGCTGAACATATATGTAATGCGCAGAAGGTTCCTTGAGGATATTATCCGCGAGAGCCTTTGCCGCAGCCTTTACAGCTTTGAAACGGATATCCTCCAGCACAAGCTGCATGATTTCAAGATAATGGGCTACAAGTACGACGGTTACTTCGAGATAATTGACAGCATGAAGACCTACTATAAAGCGACTATGGATATCAAGAACCGCGATATCTGCCGCGAGGTTTTCTCTCTCAAAAAGCCTATCTACACCAAGGTTCGCGACGTTGCCCCCGCGAAGTATGGCATTGACTGCTCCGTTAAGGATTCGCTTATCGCGGACGGCTGCATTATTGAGGGCACGGTTGAGAACTCTGTGCTTTTCCGCGGCGTTAAGGTAGGCAAGGGCGCTGTTATCAAGAACAGTATCGTTATGCAGGGAGCGGTGATTGGTGAGAAGGCTTCATTTATTGACGCAATTGCCGACAAGGAGGTAACCATTACCAAGAACCGCGCTATCACAGGCACGACGGATTATCCCGTTTATATCACCAAGGGCGCGGTAGTATAACCTGCAATGAATTGACAGTTGAAAGTCATGCTGAAATAAACGACCCCCCCCGAGCTTTTTTAGGCTCGGGGGGGTTGCTTCAGACTGTTATATAAAGGTTGACCAAGGGCGAATTATTTAAAAAATTTCAAAATTTCCGTTAGTCATACTCCGTTACGCTACGCTTCACTCCGCATGCCTAACGGAAACCGCGCGCGTTTGCGTTCGCAAACGCACGACTTTTTGAAATTTCATGCGCCTACTTTGCGTGGCAAATAGGCTTTTTCTACAAACTGAAACGACCACCCCAAGCTTTTTTAGGCTCGTGGTGGTTGCTTATTTTAAAGCAAGGCCAATTTCCAAATGGAATGTAATACTAATATCTAATCATTCTATAGACAAAATCCGCCTTCTCCCGGTAATACTTTTAATGGTATCTTTGGACAGAGAGCAGATGGTATTA
>CAJULF010000069.1 GCA_910587135.1 uncultured Oscillospiraceae bacterium | reverse complement strand
AAATACACAAAATCTGCCGCGCAATCTGCATACTTCGAGATACTAAACAGGCTCTTAAAAGAGTTTTTCCAACATTACCTCTCCCTGCGTGCCTTTTTGGAATTATACTGCCTTTCAAGTTCCCTGCTGCCTTGTCTTATAAGCTTTGCGAGATTATAGCTCTCCCTCACCGCAGACATTCCCGCGCCGACATCTTCTTTTTCGTTTCCGCCGTGGTAACGCCGTTCCTTTTCCAAGCGCTCACCTCCTTACCCCATGAACTGCCCGCCGAGCTTGCGCGCCGTTATTGTATAGTGATGCGGATTTACGGCGCAGTAGCGCTTCACCTTGATTATCTCGAACCGTTCCCCGCAGTATTCCGCCTGCATTCCCGCTGAAAAGTCAATAAAACTCGGGCGTGAGTTCTCACAGTCATAATAAATCGTTATTTCTGTGGTATCCCGTGTGTGCGCCGAGTTGAAATCCGTCACCGAGTTCGTTCTGTCCACGCGAACGTTCACAACCTCGGTTTCCCTGTATCCCGAATCCGTAGGCTCAAACAGCGTTATCGAATCTCCGAGAAGCTCGTCGGGAATAGGCATTATCTTCATTCTCTCACCTCCGCCGCGCCGAAAAGGCAGCCTGCCGCTCTTAGAAGCTTTATAACCACCGTGTCCGTTTCAAAGGGCTGTATAACTGCTTCGGCGCTTTTCACCGAGCCGTTTGAACTGCTTCCCGAGCTGCTGCCTGAGCTGCTCCCCGAGCTTGATCCGGAAGACACCGAGTATGAAAAATCACCTATTGTTACCTTTTCCGAGCTTTCGCTGCTCTGTGAGCTGCCCGAGCTTTCACTGCCGTTCTCGCTTTCCGAGCCACTGCCCGACTCCTCTGCGCGTGACATTTCGTACCTGAGCATAGCCTGCGCCTGAAACCCGCACGCCTGCTTAACGTATTCCGCGGGTGCGCCGCCCCTTTGAGCCGTCCGAGCCGCCGCTCCGTCAGTAAGACCGTTCAGAACATATTCCGCGCGCTTAATGCAGTTTGCCAGCAGTACGTCCGTGCTTTGCGTACCCTCACCGCCGTCAAATCCCAGCGCCAGATACTCCTCCTTTGTCAATATCATTATGTACCCCCTTACCGTTAGTACCGCGTAACGCCGCCCCGACCATTATATAAAGTGTTGATCTGAGCCGAATTATTCAAATTTGAAATTTTCCGCTCCCCACCCGACGCGGTTCGCTCCGCTGCGCGAAACGAGCCGTGTCAGGCTCTCGCGAAAAATTTCCTGCGTCAACATTTCGCTGAATACAGACTTTATACCAGCCGGAGCGCTCATTTACCGATACGCTGCTTATTCCGAAATGCTGACTGCTATTGCCGCCTTTTTGTTATCGGGAACAAAAAGATCGTGATATTTGCGGTAATCTATATCCCACGCATCGGCAAACTGGTTCGCTTCGGGTGTGATTATCTTCACGTTGTCCGTCTTGGAAACCGCTATGGGAGCGTTTTTGGGGCAGATTATCCAGTTTATGCTCTTTGCCGCTGTTGTGGGAGCGAATCCGCCGTCCCCGCTTGCGTTAAATGTATATGCGGATTTCATTCTGGCGGAGGGCACGGGAATGATGGGAACTCCGTTGAGCGTCTTCACCGTAAGGTCAAGCGCCCCCTGAGAGAACTGCGCGCAGTCTACCGCGCACGCAAGCTCTCCCGAAAGCATTATCATATCATACACGGGGCGCGACATCACGATAACGTTATCGCCCTCGCCGCCCGTGAGATCGCATACCTGGCTGAGCTGCCCGAGAAGCTCCGCGAGCACCGTAGACTTGACCGCAGTATAGCTCTTCTTTATTCCCGCCGACGCGGCAAGCTTGGAATAGCGGTATGCGTCTATCTCGGGGATGACCCTTGTGCGCTGGAACTCTGCCGCGACGTTTGCCGCCGCCAGTCCGAATCCGCTCTCGTCCACATCTACCGCGTCTATCCTGAAGCGCCTTCCTCGGTCCTGCGTAAGGGTAAACGTTTCAAAAGAATAGGTCACCGCGCCGCCCGTATATCCCTCGTCACGGCTGTAGCTGCCGAGCCCCTGAAGGGACATTTTGGGCATTTTAATCTCGTTTCCTCCGTTGTATATTACCTGTGATGCGTTTTCCTCCATCCAGCCCGAGGTGCAGCCCTCAATTACCTGCTTATCAAGCTCCTGCTGGAATACCTTTGCATATTCAATAGTGTTTGACATATTAGACCTCCTTGAAAATTAAATGTTATAAAAGAATTTCCCGCACCGCCGCAAACCGCCCTGCAGTGTTTGCAACAATCCTTCGAGCCGTAAACTTTCATCTTTGTTACGTGCTGACGGCTCGGAAACATGCCGGAAATTCATGCGTGAGCGGTCGGGTGACGTATGCTTTCAGCGTTCATGACCGCTTTTTTGGCGAAGTTTTGGCATGAAAATGTTTTGAGCGCTGTAAATCCGCGCGAAACACCGCAATTAGCATAAACAAATCGCCGAAAGGGCGCGTGGCAGCGCTACCGCATAAGCGGTCTGCCGCTTCCGAGGGAACTTTCCCCAAATCCATGCCGTCCGACACCCATATAAACCCGCCGCCCTCCCGATTATCCGTTCCGGTTCATTCGGGGGCAATACCCGTGAGCCTGCCCGAAATCTCACCGAATCATCAAATCACATTATATGTAAACCCGCCATCCCACCCCATGCTTCTGCTACTTTTTGGCGAAAATGCTTCTGATAGCCGCGAAGCCGTCGTCGCTGCCGCCGCTTTGCGCGGAGAACTGCGGAAGCTCTCGCTTGACCGTTCTCAGGTGCGGATATTCCGCCATCACCTCCGCCGCTGCCTCGGCGGAAGCCCACCCCGCGCCGCATAAGCCCTCCGCGAGCCGTGCGCCTTCCTCTAAGCGTTCCTTGTCCGCTCCCGCAAGAAGCAGCTCCAGCCTTATTGTAACCTTTGCGAGCCGCTCGGTAAGCTCCGCGATCTGTTCTGCAGCGGTGTCGGCAGCGCACATTTCGCCATCATCGCTGTTCTGCGCCGTTTCAAGCTCCTCGTTAGGCTCATCCTTGATTTCCGTCATGTTCTTCTCCGTAAAAATCACTCCTTTCCATACTCCGCGCCTCCTCAAGGGAAACGCCGTATATCTGTGAGATAGCTCTCACTCTTGATATAATACCCGCGCTGTAAAGGCTTGCCGCTCTTTCAATGCGCGTTCCCTCGTCCTCGCAGACCCCGTCCGCGAACATAAGACTTACCTTTTCGGAAGCTCCCGCACTTAGCTGTCCCGCCATCTTTCCAAGAATACATATGTTCTCCGCCGCCTGCGCCAGACACTCCGCTATGCGCTTCCTGTAAAACCCGCGCGTCCTGTAAGTACGGCTGTCGCGGCTGACTACCTCCGTGGCGGTCTTTATCGTCCCGTTTTTATAGGAAAGCGCGCCCTCCGAAAGTCCCACCTGCATACACAGCATATCCAGCAGCGCTCCAAGAGCCTCCGTGTGCTCCGCGACCCGAAGTGTCGCGGTGTTGTCCGTTATCCTCAGTTCCTCCGCGTCAGTTGTTGACAACGCCTGGAACACCTCGTCGTTCACGTCGAAGTACCGCTTGAGATCGCCGTTTTCGTCATACTCGCCTCTTATCGCGTAATAGGGGACAATTATTCTCTTTCTGCCCAGCACGAACTCCCTGTTAAGACTGTCGAATACCGTATCGATGCTTTTCAGCGTGTCCTCCGCGCCCGCGAAAACCGAAGCTCCCAGTGGAGAGCATTTCGGAACGTTGCCGCTTCCGGTGCTTAAATACACGAACAGCGGCTTGGCAAGACCCTTGATCACGCTCCTTTCCGTAAGCTCGGGCAGCACGTCCTTAAGCTCTGCCTTTGCGCCGTCCTCCGTGAACAGTCTGTTTTCCGTAACGCAGCCCTCAGGGGTAAGCTCCTGCGTTTCCGCCAGGATATAGCTTTTCCCGTTTTGTGAAAGCCGCGAGCCGAAAGCCGCGCCGCTTATCCCTCTGCTGTCCCAGCGCGTAGGCACGAAGCAGTCCGCCGTTATAAGATCGACCTTGACTTCGCCGTCCCAGTAGACCTTGACAGCACCGCCGCCGAGCGCGAACACCTTTTCCAGAAAATCGGGAAACCTGTCCGCGAACCCGTTATCCTTGAGAACCTTCTCCACAAACTCTTCCGTTTCCTTGTCCTTTGAAACCAGCTGTGTACCCTCCGTAAAGCAGAGCCGTGAAAGCTCCGCGCATACCGCCTTCGCGGCATTCAGCGCCGCGACTTTCCGCATTCCGCCGTTAAGCCCGCCGCGCCTTGTGTAGCGCCACTCCCCGCCGCCGCGGTAGATTTCATCCCACCGCGCCAGATCTCCCACGTAAAACGCCGACAACAGCGGGCTCTGATTCCTCTTTTTTGTAAACAATAATTCTCTTAGTCCCATTTATCCTCCTGATTTAAAAGAATTTTCCGCACCGCGCAAACGCTTTGCGTTTGCGCTATCTCGTCGGGAAAGCTCCACTCCGCTTTGCTCCGTTACGCTTTACCGACGGATTGCGGAAAATTCATGCGCGGTCGGTCAGTAAACGTATGCTTTATGCGCTTTAATTTCGCGGTTTTTGCGTTGCTTGTAGCTGAAATTCTGTCAGGCTCTGTTGACCTGAGCGGAATTATTTTAAAAGAATTTTCCGCACCGCGCAAACGCTTTGCGTTTGCGCTATCTCGTCGGGAAAGCTCCACTCCGCTTTGCTCCGTTACGCTTTACCGACGGATTGCGGAAAATTCATGCACGGTCGGTCAGTAAACGTATGCTTTATGCGCTTTAGTTCTGCGATTTTTGCGTTGCTCGGAGCTGTTTTTTCGCCTCCTTCCCGCTGAAATCATAATACATCATACCCGACTGCAAAAAACTGCAAAGTTTTCGCTTTTGCGGACTGTTTTTTAAATTCCGCATTACGGCGCGGAAAATCGTCCCATAAAAATATGAAATAAAATTGAAAATTTTAAGAAAAGCACATTTTATTTGCAAACTTTTTTCAAATACGCTTGACGTTTTTGGACAGATGTGATATAATTAAAATGGATAGCTTGGATAGAATAAAAATTCTTAGTACTCATGTGCCTGTTATTGAAAGCCCGTCAGAACGGGCAGCTGAGGAGGTGAAGACTCACGTCTGCAGACCGCCCACAAATGAATTTCCCGAAAGCCTCCGTAAAAGCGAACGCATCGTAAGCGGAGTGGAGTTTATATGGCTGGGGCAAGCGAAGCTCACCGGTTCGGGAAATTCAAATCAAAATAAAGGAGAAGATTATGATCAACGTAAAAAGCTACACAATTGAGAAAGAGGCATTATGCCTGAAAAATGACAGCATTCCCGACGAGCTCTTTTCAAAGTATGGGGTGAACCGCGGACTTCGCGATATCAACGGAAAGGGTGTACTTACAGGTCTTACCACTATTTCACAGATAGTTTCCTTTAAGGACGTTGACGGTGTAAAGGCTCCGTGTGACGGTGAGCTGTGGTATCGCGGCTACGATGTGCGTGAGCTTGTTTCCATGACGGAAAAGAGCGGTACTTTCGGGTTTGAAAAGGTGGCATATCTGCTGCTGTTCGGCGAGATGCCCACCGATGAGGAAGCCGTAAAGTTCAGTGAGATACTCGGCGAGTGCCGCTGTCTGCCCACCAATTTTACGCGCGATGTTATAATGAAAGCTCCAAGCAGCGATATCATGAATTCCATGACGAGAAGTATTCTCACCCTTGCTTCGTATGACGAGGACCTGCTTTCGGGGGAGCTTTCCAACAGTCTGCGTCAGTGCATTATGCTGATCGCGCGTTTCCCCATGCTTGCCGCATACGCTTACCATGCGTATAATCACTATGAAAACGACGACAGTATGTATATACACCGTCCCGATCCCGCACTGTCCACCGCCGAGAATCTTTTGATGATGCTGCGCCCCGATAAGGAGTACACGCAGCTTGAGGCGCGGGTACTGGATGTTGCTCTTATGCTGCATATGGAGCATGGCGGCGGAAATAACTCCACCTTTACAACGCGCGTTGTCACTTCCTCGGGCTCGGATACCTATTCCACCATGGCGGCGGCGATGTCCTCGCTTAAGGGACCGAAGCACGGCGGCGCCAATATAAAGGTAATGGAAATGATGAAAAATATCCGTGAGAACGTCAAGGATATTCACGACAAGGACGAGATATATGCTTATCTATCCAGAATGCTTAAGGGCGAGGTTTTTGATAAAAAGGGACTTATCTATGGCATGGGTCATGCCGTGTATTCACTTTCCGACCCTCGTGAGCGTGTGTTCAGGGGATTTGTGGAGAAGCTTGCGGCTGCAAAGGGGCGTGATGAGGATATGGCGCTGTACGAATACATAGAAGAAGCGGCTCCCAAGCTGATAGCCGAGCAGCGCAAGATAATGAAGGGCGTCAGCCCCAACGTAGACTTTTACAGCGGCTTTGTGTATGATATGCTGGGTATACCTGCCGAATTGTACACCGCTATATTCGCAATAGCGAGAATAGTGGGCTGGAGCGCTCACCGTCTTGAGGAGCTTACCTCTGCCGGTAAGATTATCAGACCCGCATATCTGAGCGTTATGAAGAAGAGAGAGCCTTTGGCATAATGAACGCGGGCAGGACTGAAGCGTCCTGCCCGCGGTTTTGCAGGCTTTTTCAGTTATGCCGGAAAATCTGTTCGGTGGTTTTCAGCGTATAGCGTATCAGCTTGTCGCAGTTGAGATTTACTTTATGCATATCTATGGCGGATATCTGGTGGTTGTCATATGTGGTGTAGTAGTAAATTCCCTTTGTGCAGTTGCAGCAGGAGGTGTAGTAGGTGAATTGATACGTTCCTTCACGCACCTCGCAGCAGCCCTTTTGCTGCTCTACCGAGCCGAGAATATGAAATAACTGGTTTACGCTTTCACTTTCGGAATCTCCGCAGACTGAATTAGACTTTACAAACGCGGCGCGCACAAACCGAGATTCGGAGGACAGATCGCCGGGAAGCCCCATTGCTCCCATGCCGCGGCTGTAAACCTTAAGCGGCAGCTTACTGCAAAAATTGTTTTTTGGCTCTTTAACAGAAAGATACATATAATTGGTCAGATGCATCATATGCTGAGGAAATTCCGGATTGTTTGCCAGAATACCCGTACAGTTTTCATGAATATGCATTCCGCTCTCGGTAGATTCAAGGGTTATTGAGCCGTCTTTGTCGGATATTATCCAGTGAAGCTCACCTATAGGATAGTCCTTGTATGCACGGTTTATTATATTGCAGCGCTTTAGCAGTTCCGCCGCTTGCTCTATGTTTGAGCACTGACATAAAACAAAAGGTATCACCTCGTGTGGGGCAAGGTTGAATTTGTCGGGGGCAGGGCTTGAATATTTGGCATATCCCACAAAATTAAGTGCGGCTATAGCCAGCCCCTTTTCATTGACTCCTTCATACATAAGAGGGTAGTTGTCGTCAACGTGTGCCATACCTATATATGCAGGGTGCATGGATATCTTCTTTTCGATGTTCGGAAATGAGATACAGAAATTTCGCGGAACAATAACCGCCTCATCCCCGTATGACATTTCATAGTCCAGCGTTCTCCCAAAATAAAAATCTTTTGTAACAAATGCCGCTGCTGTACACATATTAGGATCCTCCTTACGTTTTTTCGGCAGCAGAAATCTCTGACATAAAGGAAATGCTGCCCAAATAATTTGTTTTTATATTTAGTCTATGCAAAAAAAGCAGAAAATTTGTTTTTGAAACAACAAAAATTTGGATATGTTTGGAAAAAGTCTAAAAATACCATCTTTATGCTGTGCAAAACTTCATTTTCTGACAATTAAAATATTTTTGGAAATAAAGTGACAGTTTTTGAGAAAAAGGTATTGACAATCAAAGTAAAACATGATATAATATATAGCGTAATTGATTTTAGTCAACATTTGGAGAACTACCCAAGTGGTGAAGGGGCTCCCCTGCTAAGGGAGTAGGTCAGGAAACTGGCGCGAGGGTTCAAATCCCTCGTTCTCCGCCAACAAACATTGACAAAAAAGATATTATGCCCACAAACGGCTGTGCAAAGCCATTTGTGGGCATAAATCTTGCAAAAAACAGGATTCACGGTCCACAGATATTTTCGACACGAAAGTGGACTTGAACCCTCCCCTACAAAATTTTCTTGGTTGAAATTGGATATTTTGACGAAAATGCCTGTGAATAATTTCTCGTTCGCGAGAGATCATTCACAGGCATTTTTTTGTTTTCAGAATCTTGACAAAAAAGATTTGGACGGGATTCGAACCCTTTTCGCAACAAAATTTTTGCGGTTGAAACTGTGCAAGTTATACAAAGCGCCTGTGAGCGATCTCTTAATTAATGAGAGATTAATCACGGGCGCTTTTTTTGTCTTCCGACAGAATTCGGAAGAACCAATCAGTCACCAAGCCTTGACGGGCTTGAAATATAATATGGAGGTAATACAATGAGCAACGAAAATAAGCACGCGAAGCCTGCCAGCCGGGCTCCGGTCGACTGCCCGCTGATCGGAGAGAATGGAAACATCTATAATCTTGTTGGGATCGCATCAAGAACCTTGAAAAGAAACGGCTTATCGGATGAAGCGTCCGAAATGATGGAAAAGGTCTTCGGCAGCAGCAGCTATGAGGAAGCGCTCGGTATCATCGGCGAGTATGTCAATATAACCTCGGTCGATGAACCCAACGAGGATATGGATTTGAGGATGGGATAACGGAGGTATCAAAATGATCAAAGCAACGATTCAGAACAGCCCGTACTGTACTGAGATTACATTCCCTTGTACGGAAACGGAGCTGTCGAAAAAGCTCGTTGAGATTGGAATGAACCCGGAACACCTCGCGCCGCTGGCGACAGTAATCGAGATCGAGCCGTCCGAACTGTCGGTGCTGGAGGATTGCGATGTAAGTTTGGACGCGCTGAATTATCTCGGCAAGCGGCTGGACGGGTTGGACAAGCTGGAAATGAAACAGTTTCTTGCCGCGCTGTCATGCGATGAGGCGGATATCGGTTACGGTCTGAAAAACATTATCAACCTTACGGACAACCTCGCACGCTACACCTTGATTGAGGACACGGACGACCTTGAGCGCGTCGGACTGATCCATATGCTCAACATTCGCGGAGGTCTCTCCGAATCCGAATATACCAATAGTGAGTGGCTCATCGCCGAGGGCATGAAGCTGTTGGAATCCGGCACGGGGATCGACACGGAATACGGAAAGCTCTTCATTAACGAGGATATTCCGTTCGAGGAAATTTTCAACGGAACAACATTTCCGCCGTATATCAATGATCCCGACGCGTTTGTGATGATTGAGATCGGATACGGCAACCTGTTTGAATATGTGGAAATGCCGTGCGAGGATATGGCGATCAAAAAGGCGCTGTGCAGACTTGGTGCGGACGATATTCTTGACTGCAAGATCGAAGTCGATTCAAGCAGAGATATTTCCGACGAGCAGTGGGAGAAGATTTGCGAAGTCGAAAAGACAAAGGACATTTTCGGATTAAACAAGCTGCTGAAAACCGAGGATGTTCACATGAAACAGGAGAAGCCTGTGAGCATATTTAATAAGGAAGCATCAAGGGTTTTGGGCGAAAATGATTTTACCGTTTCCGAAAGCAAGGACTGCATTACCGTTTTTTCGGACGGCAAAGAGGCTGCGAAAATCTTCGGCAACGGAATGATAAGCGCTCCCGATAATACCTCGAACGACGCTTATTTTGAGATCAAGAAAATAGCGGGTACTGTCAGCGAATACTGCACCGCTTATGAAAAATCCGCGCCGCTGACCGCTGACGGTTTGTCGGAAAAATATCGCTGTCTCGCGGAGTTCAATCAAACAGTTCTGGCGGCGAAATATAATGATGAATACGGCTTTGAGTTTGTCACTTGGGACAGAACCATTGACGGCAAAGCGGTTTGTCAAGGCAAATACTTTGAGGATTATGCCGCAGCAAAGGAAAATTTTGCAACCCTATCCGGGCTGATCGATAAGGATAGGCTGTTCGGCACGGAAGAACTTGAATGGCTCGGGAAGTGCGTGAAATTTACCGTAAGACATAACGGCGATTTGAAGTTCGATGACTGCGAGTTTCTCGAAAAATTGAACGAAAAAATCTCGGAAAATATTCCGGAAAACTCGCAAAATATTGAACCGGAAATATCAATGTGAACAGGGGGAATCAAGATGAATTATTTTGAAAACGAGATCATGCGCAGGGTCAAGGAACTGGATTGCAGCGCGGTTTACAAGGAGCGTGAAAGCGGCGTTTCGGTAACTTATGACGGCGTTCATATAGCAGAAATCCGCGGCGGCAAGGTCGAACAAAAACCGATACTTTCAAGTGAGGAACATGAAAAATTCCTCCATATCAAGCGGCTGTGCGCTAACGTTTCAAATTACTGCGCCGCTTACGAAAACGGCGAGTCTATAAATATTCCGAATTTTTCGGACGGATATCGAATTATTTATCAGGTTGGCGGTGCGAAAATGGCAGCGCGATTTGACAGAAAATCGGGGTTTGAATTTGTCGTGTGGAGCGATGAAGAATACCCCTGTTTTTTTGCAAGCTACGACAAAGCACGCGAGAAATTCGCAATTCTTTCGGGGCTTGCAGACCGCGAAAAAATCTTTGACAATGAGGAGCTGGAAGCGCTCTATTACTGCGTTTATGTCGTTTCGGAAATGAACGATACGCTGACGGATGACATGACCGAACTGCTTAAAAATCTCGTCAAAAAATTGGATATCGCGATCTCGAAAAACTTATCGGCGGGAAAGGTGGAGAAATATGAGAGTGCGGTTTAAAAATTACTATCACAGAAAGAACTTCGCGGAATATATTTCCCCGAAAAATACGGATTACTACAGTAACCGCAGCGAGTTTATTGCCGCGGTTTTTCTTTTATCCGCGGATAAACTCTTATGGGAACGGTCAAAAAGCGCGATCACGAGGTATTCCGTGAATTTCAATTCGATAGATTTGAACGGAATACCCACCGACGGATACGCGCTTTACAAGGCTGCGAAAACCGTATATAATGGTGATTCGGATATTTCGCTCAGCGAGATGTGCGACTGGACGCTGATCGACGATCCCACAATGCTGACTATTTTTGCGGGAGTAATGCTCCACAGAAACGGCATTAAAATGCTGAATTGGAAGTGAGGATTTATGAAAAAGAAAACAACCTTTGCCGCGCTTATATGGGCGGTGACGTTTGCGCTTTCGGGCTGCGGAGATAAGTCCGAAAACGCGTCGGAAAGCGTAGTGTCGGTCGCGCTGCCTGATAAAATAGATATTTTCAATATCGAGAATCAAAGCGATATGGCGGTGACGCTATATTACGATGTTGAAGAGCCGACCATTGCTTTTATAATGCCCGACGGCACGACGCTTGAAACAGATGAACTGCCGACAGAACGCGGCAAGGGCGCGGTTTGTTATCATATCGCGGATGCTGTTCCCGGGCAATGGAAAATGGCTTACGACAGGAAGAATAATGTGAACTGCAATGTTAATTGGGCGCCGGATATCAGCCCGATTTTTAACGCTTGATCGGAGGAATTTATGATAAGATTTTTTATTAAAAACGGAAATAATTCCGTGAAGTTTGACGCGCCTACGGACGAGCTGTTCGATCATCTTGGCAGTATCGGGATCGGCGAGGATATTCCTATCACATGCAGCGAGAAAATATATCTCGACTTCTACCCCACCGATAATAATGACGAGATCGCGAAAATCGTCTGCGACAGGCTCTTGCCCGAGGATAAGATTTCCGATGTGAATCGGCTCTGTGATAAGCTTGACGGGCTTTGGAGAATTACCGCTGAGGAATTTGAGAACGCGCTTTCGGAAAACGATGTGCGCGGCGCGTTGAATATCGATGCGGCTTATGAGAAGCTGCGCGAGGATTTGACGCAGACAAACGATTTGAGTATGTGACGGGGCGAGCCTTAACATAAAAATCTATACGGATTGGAGGTGTTATTATGGCGATTAGCAAAGGACGTATCGAATTTTACAAGGAGCATTATCCTGTGGGAACGCGTGTGCAGCTTGATTCGATGGGCGATGATCCGCGACCTGTTCCCTCGGGAACGAAAGGCACAGTAGTCGCAGTCGATGATATTGGCACCTTGCACGTAGAATTCGACAACGGCAGATCGCTCGGAATCTGTCCCGAGGTGGATAAGTTCCACAAGATCACGGAGCAGACGGAATCGCAGGAGCCGAAAATGACGATGTGATCAAAGCGAAAATAAAAGTAAGGAAGTGGTTTTATAGCAATTAAATTTTTCGACTGCTTTGCGGGGATCGGCGGATTTCGGTCTGGACTTGAAAAAGCGGACGGCTTTGAATGTGTCGGGTTCTGCGAAATAGACAAGTACGCTGCGGCGGCTTACAAAGCCATTTATGACACGGAGGGAG
>CAJULF010000068.1 GCA_910587135.1 uncultured Oscillospiraceae bacterium | reverse complement strand
GCGCCATGCGAACGGAATTTAGCAATGCTGTACTCTGCCTTAGTGCTGTTATTTGAGGCGGCGGATTTTAACTCCATTGTGCGGTGTTGCCTTTATTTTATTTCATTTTTTAAGCCTAAAAAACGGCATTATCAAGCCATTTTCGGAGCATTTTCGTATTTTTCAAGCCTTTTTTAGGCTTTTTTTATTTTTCGCATTCTACTTATCAAATAACACTTAGTCAACCTTTATATACAAACTGAGCCGACCGTTATAAAATGGTCGGCTTTAAGTATGCAAAAACTCACCATACAGACCTTGAGAAAAATAGTTTAAACGGTCAAGTCAGCAGGAAGCCGACTGCCTGAAATCCTAAAATCCCGAGAACGCACACTATGCTTCCCGCGAGATTCAATCCTGTCGGTCGTGTGCTTTTTCTCATAAAATCAAGCATAAGTATAACTATCAGTATCATTGGCTGGATAAAGGAGAAGTTAGTCAGACTGCGGGCTGCTACCGCGTTTTCTCCTAAAAGCCCTAAGGCGTTCGGCAGCTTGCATAAAATCACGATAAACACCCCCTTTTTGCCTTCGGGACTTCCCGCGGCGATAGACAGCGGCTTAGCGGACGGGATCAATACTACCGCAAGAATTATCAGCGCGAAAAACAGGGTCATCGTTGAGGATATGTGCTTTTCGGCGGCTTTCATTATAAAGCCGTACCCGAATTTTACTGCAATGTATACTATAAGAGGGATAACTATCTTTAAGTAATCCACCTTTTTTCTGCCCGATACCGCTACCATAACAAGTCCCGCAGCGGTGACAAGTATGCAAAGAATTTTTAAAGCGCTGATTTTCTGATCGTACATAATTATGTCCGTAAAATATGACATAAACAATGTCAACCCCAGCCATGCTTTAAGCTCAAAGACAGACATTTGCTGCAGTATTTTAGCGCTCATTGAAAATTCAAAATATTTGCATGCCGCCATCAGAAACGTAAGCTGAGACCCGTTGAATTTTGCCTTGCTTACCGCGTATTTATCGTTCAGCGAACATATCGTGTATAAAGCGACCACCGCTGTCATCAGAAGCATTTTAATTTCCTCCGGTAAATTATATTTGTTTTTTGCGCGTAATCGGCGGCTGAAGTATTTTCCGACGATTCATGTTTAGTTTTGTATACGCGGAAAATGATACTTTTCAATTTCGACGTTCCGCATCAGTTGATTGTTTCCGAGTGCAGGTTCATTCTTCGATATCCCGAAAAATTTCTCCATTGATATCATAAATATCCGCTATCGGAACTTTTCTGCCATCGGTAAAATTAACCGTAAGCGCACATTCATCAATGTGCTTGACATGACCGTTTACCGTCACATATTCACCGCCCGCTTTCAGCTTATCGGGGACAAAAAGCGTTATCTTCACATCGGGTCTTGCGGGGATGTTTTCTTGGATTATCCGCAGACATTCGTTGATTTTCGCCTGCCTGTCCTCGGACAGCTCCAGCCGTTCGTCGGTGAGCCGCGCGGTTTCGTCTATCGCGTCCTCGTAGCCCATAAGCGCCGCAAACGGCGCGAACTGTGCGGCTCTGGCATGAATTGTCATTGGCATACGGGTTTCCGAAACCCGATGAGGAAGATCAATTATATCTCTGTATCCGGAAATATTATTATTATGCATAATTACGACCTCACTTTCAGATTGAATGCGGGCAGATGCCGCAGAACGGATGTCATTGTAAAAATGTTCGCGCGCTTACCATCTCACTTTCCAGCGCTCGCTCATGTTTTCACCAACATTGAGGGGAACAGCGTTCTTTTCGGTGGACTCTTGACTGCGCAGCTGTTCCAGATATTTCTCAAACATCGTTTCGTCCGCCGGGATATTCGCCCAGTCATTCGTCCACGATGACAGATATGCGGCGTTGGATATCAAAAGCGAATTCAGTCCCTCGCGCCCGTCGGCGATAAGCTCCCCGCCGTCAAGAATGGATTCGGCAAAGCTTTCAAGAACCTCGGGGTGTCCCTCGGGAGCCTCCGCTGAAAATTCCTCGTAGCTGTGATTCGGGGTCACAAACCCCTCCTTTGCGGTGAAACAGAACTCGCGTTCCGAAACACTCAGCCGCCACCATTTCAGCTTACCGTCCTCCAGCACCAGTTTTCCGAGATCACCCGATATTTCCAGACGGTTAGTGCCGGGTGCTTCGCCCGTTGAAGATATAAACACCGCGGTTGCGCCGTTCTCGTACTCGCCGTATATCGTCACATCGTCCTCGATACCGACGTTATGGTACTTTCCGACGGAGCAGAACGCGCGTACTCTTTTCGGCATTCCGAATATCCACTGCCAAAGATCGAGATTGTGCGGCGCCTGATTCAACAGAACTCCGCCGCCCTCGCCGTTCCATGTAGCCCGCCAGCTGCCCGAATCGTAGTAAGCCTGGGTGCGGTACCAGTTGGTGATTATCCAGACAAGGCGTTTGGGCTGCCCGAGAGCGCCGCTCTGAACTATCTCATGAGCTTTTCGGTAAATGGGATTTGTGCGCTGATTGAACATTATCGCGAATTTAACGCCGGCGCGGTCTGCCGCTTCGTTCATTTCACGAACGCTTCGGGCGGTCACGCCCGCAGGCTTC
This sequence comes from uncultured Oscillospiraceae bacterium, assembly GCA_910587135.1. Taxonomy (GTDB): domain Bacteria; phylum Bacillota; class Clostridia; order Oscillospirales; family Ruminococcaceae; genus CAG-115. The sequence goes on along the minus strand of CAJULF010000068.1, from coordinate 10,555 downwards.
TCTATCATAACATGGATACCGCGCTTAAAGCATTCGATTGCGTAAACGGTGTGCCCATTATGCGGCACGGAAATGAGCGCAGCATCGATAAGACCGCTGTCCAGAAGCTCCTCGGCGGTGTTGAAGCAGGCAGCGCCGGGCTGAATTTTCCGCGCGTTATCCAGCTTTTCTTGGTTTATGTCGGCTACTGCCGTTACCTCGATTTTGGGACATTTTCCATTGCAAACGTTTCTCAGATGTCCGCTGCCCATATTGCCAACACCGATTATTCCAAGTCTTATCTTGTCCATTATATTCCCTCCAATAACTCTTTAAGCGCGTTTACCGCCGCTGTGAATGCCGTGCGCGAATCGGGATAGCAGTACTTTCTTGTCGGGGCTTCGCTTCGCTCCAGCTTGTCAAAGCCGCTGAATACCGACAAATGAGGCTCGACGGTCACTGCCTCGCCGCGGTATTCTCCGAGTATATACGGGATATTCCCTATCCCTTTGCCCGCCGGCACGACTGACCCGTCAGCAAGAGCGTCTTTGATGTGCAGATATTCTACATACGGCGATAGCCGCTCCCATGCTGCCTTGGTGTTCTGTCCGCATTGAATGAAGTTCGCGGGGTCGAATACCGCGCGCAGTTCCGGGAAATTCGCGTGTATTTCGGCGCAGCGCTCGGCATTATCGCCGTATATGCCCTTTTCGTTTTCGTGGCAAAGCGTAACGCCGCTGCCCCTTGCCGCCGCCGTGAATCTTTCAAGCCTTGCCATTACCTCGTTTGAATATCCCGCCGCATTTTCACGCGGGACATAAAAGCTGAATATCCGCATATGCGCCGCGCCGAGAATGTTTGCGATTTCCAGTCCGCGCCTGAATTTGTCATAGTGCGCTTCAAAGCTTTCGGTAACGCCGATTTTCCCAAACGGCGATCCCAACGACCACACCGCAAGACCCGCCGCCTCCAGTTTTTTTCGTATTTCGCGAGCCTCGTTCGCTGTGATATCCGAAATATTTTTTCCGTCAACGCCGCGTATTTCAAGAAATGCAACGCCGTTCTCTGTCATCGCGGATATCTGTCCGTCAAGGCGGCTGTCCGCTTCGTCCGCGAATGCCGCAAGTTTGAATTTCATAGAGATACCTCCTAAAGCTGTTTTGTACTATAAGTATACATGAATTATATTTGCATTGCAATTGCCTATTCGCGCAAAATATATTGCAAATTTGCGCATTGTGTGATATACTTGTACGGGGGTGGCAATATGGATATTCTAAATGAATTTGACAGCGGGGAAGTGTATACGCGGTATGCCGTGGACGAAAAGCCCGACGACGGCAGCTTTATAATGCACGTTCATGATCGGTGTGAGATATACTGTTTCGTTTCGGGAAATGCCGAATATCTTGTCGAGGGAGCGCGTTATCCGCTGAAAACGGGAAGCGTTCTGATAATGCGTCCCTCGGAATCACACAAACCAAAGATACTTGGCAGCGGAAGATATGAGCGCTATGCGGTAAATTTTTCGCTTTCGGCTGTGGAGCGGCTCGACCCACGCCGTATGCTGATGAAACCGTTTTTCGAGCGTCCGCTCGGGCGCGGGAATTTGTACGGTGCGGCGGAACTCAGCAGCGAAACGGTTAGGCTGTTCGGTGAGATATGCGGCGGTAATATCGGCGAAGACTACGAAAGGCAGCTTGAGATATCAACAAGGCTCTTTCTGCTGCTGGAGATGATATACAAGGCATATCTTAAGCGCGGTTCTGCCGAATACGCTCCGCCGACAGTACTGTCAGAGCAGATCATAACCTATATCAACAGTCATCTTTTTGAGGAACTTTCCGTCCCAATGTTGGCGGAACTCTTTTTCTTAAGCGTGTCACAGCTTGGCAGGGTATTTCGTCAGGCAACCGGCGCCGCGCCTTGGGAATACATTACAATAAAGCGCTTGACTGCCGCGAGAGAAAAAATACGCTGCGGAGAACCCGCGGGAATTGCTGCGGAAAGCTGCGGGTTTGGCAACTATTCGGCTTTTTATCGCGCATATGTAAAGAGGTTCGGATGTTCGCCAACGGACGATATTAGTTAACATCAAAACAGTCTGTTTGTTTCTTGGGTGAATATGAAGGAATAATACAAAAACACATTAAGGCAACACCGCACAAAGCCCGTGCTTCGCGCTTTGCACGCATCTTGCTTGCATATTTTCCGTCAGATTGTACAAGCTTTTGCGGTGCTGCCTTAAATCAAAACTAATTGCTTGAAATTGACAGATGCGTTAGATTCAAGCGCAGCATATATTGTCTTAGTATCATAATAAAATAAAAATGAAGTTCTGTCAATTGTTTTCCGATTTTACGCTTTTTTGACTTTATGCGTGATGTCCTCCGACCTGTCCGTTGCGCGAGATCGTAGTCGCTCCGTTTTCCAGATTCATACCCTTAAGTATCGCGTTTTTCCCGAATTTGTGCTTGATTTGAACCACTGCCTTCTGCACCTCCTTTTCGCGCGAAAGCCGTTTGTTTTCAAGCTCAAGCTGCTTGTAATCGGTAAACAGATCAAGCTGTTCGGGCGTATTGTCCACAGCGATGTTCTCGCTGACGACATGATTTGCCACCACATACATTCTGCGGACGGTAAAATTCCTGTTGACTATCCTGTCGTACAGTTCCGAAACCGCTTTCAGGATTATTCGGGTAGAAGAGGTCTGCCGAGGAAGATTTATCGAGCCGTGAGCCGACTTGGGAACGCTTCTCCCGTGATGGTCGACCTTTACCTCGCCGTTGTAATTCTTTCGTTTTTCCGGGTCGGTGAGATTTTCGGTATCATAGCCGACAGTCAGCACGATCTGGTCTGTTACAAGCCGCTTTTCCACAAGATCCAGCGACAGCAGGTCTGCCATTTCACGTACGATCAGCCGACCCTTTTCAAAGCTGTAAGGCTCCTGCAAAACCTGACCCGAACCCAGACTGTGATTATCGGGCGCGTAGGATTTTATGTCCGCAATGGTGCATGGCTCCCAACCCCATGCATGGTCAATAAGCAGCTCGGCATTGATACCGAACAGCTTGTACAGCAATTCTTCATTTTCAATCGAGCATCTCGCAATATCTCCCATAGTGAACATTCCGTTCTGCTCCAGTTTTTTGGAATACCCGCCGCCGATCCTCCAGAAATCTGTTAAAGGTCGATGTGCCCAAAGCATATACCGATAGGACATCTCGTCCAGCTTTGCGATACGAACGCCGTTTTTGTCGGCGGGAATATGCTTCGCAACTATATCCATGGCGATTTTTGAAAGATATAAATTCGTACCGATTCCAGCCGTCGCGGTAATTCCCGTTGTATTGAGAACGTCCAGTATCATTTTTGAAGCGAACTCGCGCGGGGTCAGCCGATAGGTTTTCAGATAGCTTGTCGCGTCGATAAACACCTCGTCGATCGAGTAAACATAAATATCTTCGGGCGCTACATATTTAAGATATATCCCATAAATACGCGAGCTTATCTCCATATATTTCGCCATTCTCGGCGGCGCGATAATAAAGTCCATCTCATAGGTCAGATGGTTTTCAAGCTCCTCGGAATTGCAGGATTTTATGCCGAGCATACGTCCGGGAGATCTGCGTTTTCGGTCGCGGTTTATCTCCCGAACCCGCTGAATCACCTCGAAAAGGCGAGGTCTGCCGCCTATGCCATACGCTTTCAGCGGCGGCGTTACCGCAAGGCATATCGTCTTTTCGGTGCGGCTCTCGTCGGCGACCACAAGGTGGGTCGTCAGCGGATCGAGCCCGCGCTCCGCGCACTCTGCCGAAGCATAGAACGACTTCAGATCGATCGCAATATATGTTTTATCTTTCTGTGTCATTTCCCGACCACCTCACTTTCTCCTTGTACATATATTATAGCATGCATGAACAAGAATGTCAATGAGTTTCTCAAAGGAAATTATATGAATTTTGATTTGTATGGATTTTTATAAATAAACACAATAAAACGTAGCCTTGACCGTATTATCGTCAAGGCTGCAATCAAGCAGATGTTATGCCATTCAGAACCTATACACAAAGCCGCTCAACGCTTGTCTTGCAGCAAATTTTGCTGTCCGCGTAAAAATTTCCCATCAGGATGACTGTGCTGAGCCTATACATACTGTACGCCCGTGAATTTTCCCTGTCATCAACAAAATATGCTTTGCGATCCGGGAATTTCGGGTATGAGAGCAAGTTACAAAAGCTTTATTAAGGTGTTTTAAGAAATATGCCCCGTAATAAGTTCTGAGATTATCGTTTCCGCGCATTCCTCGGCGCTGTACAGACTTGTATCCACTTTTGCGCTGTATGCGATATTCTTTGCCATAAGCTCATACTGTTCGTCCGACTGGGTTTCGTACCTGTCGCCGCGCGCAATATTCCTCTGTCTGCATATGTCGGGAGGGCAGTATACCTCCACTATATCAAGAGGATTATCCTTAAGAATATTCAGCAGTTGTTTGTAGTGCGGCTTGATTTCCTTACGCTCGACCAGTATTCCGTCAATAAGCACGTTTTTTCCCATATCCGAATATAGCTTCGCGGTGTGATACATCATTATGATCACCTCGCTGAGGTATTTCCAGTAATTCTGCCGCAGAAACCTCTCGCCTACCATTTCCTGAAACAGATCGTTTGCAACAACATAAAAAAAGATATCCTCACGATCCTGCAAAGCCTCAACTATTGACGTCTTGCCCGAACTTGTAACTCCATTCAGAAAAATTATCCGTCCCTTTTCCATACCGTTTCCTCCCGCACATTGATATAAAATATTATATCATACAGACTGTATATAAAGGTTGACCAAGGGCAAATTATTTAAAAAAATTTCAAAATTTCCGTTAGTCATACTCCGTTTCGCTACGCTTCACTCCGCATGCCTAACGCAAACGCACGACTTTTTGAAATTTAATGCGCCGACATCGCGTGGCAAATAGGCTTTTTCTACAGACTGATTGATATAAAATATTATATCATATATTCCGTCGTATTACAAGACTTATAAACAAAAATGCTTCCCCCCACAGAGATAACAATAATCCGTGGGGGGATATGTAATAAATTGGGGGGTAAAATTACAGCCGCCTTTTGCCTATTTTAAGGCTTCTTACGGCATTTTCGCGGAGCTGCTTTTCCGACAGCTCGCGCGAGGTATCGGTGCGGGCGCAGTAGAGGTAGTAGGAAAGCTGCCTTGCGCTTACCGCCGCCGCGGGGATAAGGCACAAGCCCGTAAGCTCCGCGGCATTAAGTCTGACGAGAGCCGCCGCGAAAACCGTCAGCGCCGATACTATTATCACAAAAACTATATTAAGGGAGCGTTCCGCTTCAAGGCTGTCGTATTCGTCCTTGCCGCGATTGCGCAGCCGCTTTGCGGGCGCGGTAAGCTCTATCAGCAGTATTATCGCGACGATTCCCGCCAGCGCCGCCGCCGTTGTCACTAAGGATCTGCCGTTTATCGTGATGCTCCCCGACGAGGTGAAAAATACCACCGCCGATATACCGTGCGCGAGTACGGATATCGTCCAGCAGACCAGTCCGCGTACGGTCTCGCGCAAGTCGCGTATCATCGCGGCGATAAGTACGCAGACTGTCCCGAATGAAAGAATAACGAAGATCATGCTGTCACCTCCGGCTGTTCAAGACGTTCCGCAATGTCGGAGCGTCTTTTGGATTTGGAAACGGCTTTGCTGACTTCACCGTCGAGGATAATGTCGGGGGAGCAGAATTTCTCGCTTACCCACATCAGGAATTTGGTTTTAAGAAGCACCGATGGCACGGTTATATTGCCGTTTGTGAGCATTTCCGCGTCCTTCGCGGAGATGGTCTTGGCAAGCCCGAACTGGCACAGAAAAGCGGTCAGCGCGTCAAAGCCCTCTAAGCCGTCACGCTCCGCTATAAGCGAAAAGCCCTGCTCCGCGGCAAAATCCTCCGCTCTGAAACAGCCCACAAATTGTGCCAGCCGCTCCGTTATTTCCCGACTGCTCCAATCCTCGGAGAAGCTGCCGCCCTCCGCGCATATACCGAGCTGAACGGCGGTAAGAATATTCTGCTCGAAAAGACTGTCGCGCATGGTAACGGCTTTTTCGGTGTCGGAGGCGGCAAGAATGCTGCGCTGTTTTACAAAAATCATCGCGAACAGCAGCGACAGCAGATCTGTCAAAACCGCAAGCAAAAGCGCCACTACGGCGTCGGTGCTCATTTCTTTCATTACCGAGTAAATTGGCAGGGTATAAATATTTTCAAAATAAAAGTTATCCTTGTTCAGTTCACAGCCTGCGCTTATCAGCAGGTCGCAGGCCGCGGATATCTCCGAGGAGAGCCGCTCGCGCACCGCGGCGGCGGGCTGGCCTTCGCTTATCGCCGCGTATTCGGGAAGATCAAGGACTATTTCTTCGCGGTTGAGAGCAGCGGGAACCGTCAGGCGCTCTCCGCTGAGAGTACCGTAAAGCGTGAAAACGCGTTCCGCAAGCCGGCGGTCTGCACCATTGAGAATAATGCTTCTGGCGTTCTCGGCTTTCGCGTAAAAGTCGTCAGCGTTCGCGGAGAGCGTTCCCGAAATAAGTGAGAGCTGTGCGGTGATATCGGCTTTTTTCGCGTTAATCTCCGCACTGTCACTTATGCCGTATTTTGCGAGCAGCGCGGCTATCTGTCCCTGCTGCTCCGCGGTTTGGCTTTGTGAAAGGCTCGCGATATAGGCGGAGTATGCCGCCGCATAGTCTTCATATTCATAGTAATCTCCGCGGCGCGGGGCGGTCATTCCCAGGCTTTCCTGTGCTTGTGCGGCGGCTATCTGCTCCGAAAGGGAATTCAGTATATCCAGTTCCGAGGACAGGGAAGTATACTCCGAAATAATGCCGTTTACCGCCCTGTTCACATCGGCGCTTGCCGAGGAGCTTATGTCGTATTCCATTTCGGAAAGCGCCGTGTCAAGCTGCCCCGCATATGTGGTATAGGTCTGTTCAAGATAGCGCTCGGGCGGGTTGATGTTATTGTAGATACCCACAAAGGAAAAGTAGCTTGAGCAGATTATTGCCAGTGTCAAAGCGGTTATTTTGGCTGGAGTGACTCTGCGGCGTATGCCGTTTTCCAGAAAATAAACCACCGCTTGGATAGCCAGCGCGAAAAAAAGCGGAGCGAGCGCAAAGGTAGCCTCAAAATAAGCCTTGGCACCGTCAAATGTGGTAAAAAAGCTGATTATCTGGAGCAGCAGCGACACCACGGCTGCCACGACCATAAGCGTGCCGTCGCGGAACAGAAAGGAATCGGAGCTGTTTTTGAAAAAGCGCTTTTTATTCATCGGTATTCACCGTTTCCTTAAGCAGCTCGTCAGCCTTTATTTCCTCCAGCTCCACGGGCTCGGCGGATTCGGATTCGGTCTGCTTCGCGTTATCCGCGGCTTCGTGAAGTTCTTCATTCTCGGTATCCGCGGGGCTATCGTTTGCTGTTTCCTCCTCGTCCTCGGGAGCGGGGGAGAACGGAAGCACGATTTCTTCCTTCGCGGTGTTCGGCTGCGGATTTACTTCGGTTTTGGGTGCATTTGAATCCGCATTGTAAAGCGGAAACGTGATGATAGCCTTGAACATATCCCCGTCGATCTCTATCTTGAAATCGCCGCCGCAGGCGAGCGCAAAGCCCTGCGCTATGGACAGACCCAGTCCCGAGCCTTCCGTGGTGCGGGATTTATCCCCGCGTGCAAAGCGCTCCAGTATCTCCTCGGTGGTAAAGCTCATTTCGTAGGAAGCGATATTTTTGATCATTATGACCGCTCTTCCGTCGGATTTTTCAAGGGAGTAGTATATCCGCGTTCCGTTAAGCGAGTATTTCAGCGCGTTGTCCATCAGGTTCTGAATAATTCTGTAAATTCGCTTTCCGTCACTCATTACCGTAACGGGCGGTTCACATATATTTGCCTTTACGACAAAGCCCGAGCGTGATATTTTGTCTTCCATCTCCGCCAGCGTCTGGTAGGAGAGCTTGTTGAGATCGAGCTGCTCGTTTGCTACGGCTATCTCTCCGCTGGTGGTCTTGGCAAGCTCGAAAACGTCCGCTACGATATTTTTCAGCCGTGTGGATTTCTGCTGCAATATTGTTACATAATCCCGCGCGGCAGGGGACAGCTCCTCACGCGAAAGAAGCTCCACATAGCTTATAATCGAGGTGAGCGGCGTTTTGAGGTCATGCGACACATTGGTAACAAGGTCGATTTTCATTCGTTCCGCGCGCACGCTTTCCTCAATGCCCTTGCGGTACTGTGAAGCAAGCTTATACAGCCTTTCGCTGCTTTCGGTATAGGGGGAGTTTTTGTGCAGCGGTTCGGAATAGGAGTAGTTTCCGCTGTACATTTCCTTTATCTGCCGCTCCAGCACAGCCGCGTCGCGGATAAGGATATATCTCCCAAACAGGAACAGCGCGAACGCGAATATTTCAAGTATAACCCATATTGCTCCCGCGTAACGGTAGGTTGCCGCGAAAAGTATAACATTGAACGAGGTGATTATTAAAAACACAAGGTCGATCATCAGCAGCTTTTTCGCCGCGCTTCCCTTGAACAGCTCGCCCGATATCATCTCTTTGATACACCGTAATAAGCGTCGGATATACTTTCCGCACAATTTCAGCAGCTTCCACAGCCCGATTATAATGCACGCGATAATGCTTCCTCGCGCAAGGCGCTTATTTTTGCCGCGAACGCTTACGCACACTGCAAGATAAAGGAACGTCAGCGCGATAACCGCGAAAGCTCCGCCAAAACATATCATGCAGAGCTTTCTTATCAGGTCGCTCCATTTGTTGACATTGGCAGTTACGATTTCGCCTGCAAGCACGGGCATTATCATCGAAAGACACAGCAATCCGAGGGATATCTCATAGGGCAGCATGAAAAAAGGGTGCAGCTTTACCGTTCCGTCGGAGCTTTCGCCTGTCACTTTGCAAAGCGCGCACAGCAGCACTATCCCGACTGCCAGCAGCAAAATATCCGATACGCATACGACCCACATATTGTGCCTGATTATCTGCCAGCAGTTTTGTAGGTACATATATTCGTCCTGATCCATGCCTATGGAAAGGCTTTTGATTTTAAGATTTTCCGGCGGCATTATGACATGGAAGCCTTTACCCAAAAATCCGCCATTTCCGTCGGAAGAACAGTCGTACTGCCAATACGGAACAATATCGCTGTTGTAAACGGCTTGGGAGTCGGTCACTATTCTCACATAAAAATCCGCGTCGCTCACAAAATTTATAATATCATCTTCACTTGCCATTTCGCGGTTCATGAACGCGGCTTCCTTTGATGTCACAGCGCTTTGGAATAATGTGGTGTTTTCCACGTTGTCCGCAAACATCGCATCAAATCCGTTGATGCTGTAGTTCATATATCCATTCGCGGGAACAAAGCCCGTAATGACTCCCACAGCCGCAAAGCAGGCTATGTACATGATAAGAAGCAGAGCCTTTACTCCGCAGGTCCTGCTAAATTTTCTCGATTTTGTATCCAATTCCCCACACCACCTTTAAATATTTCGGCTCGCTCGGATTTATTTCGATTTTCTCCCTAATGCGGCGGATATGTACCATTACCGTATTCTCTACCGAAAAAGCCGTTTCGTTCCATACTCTCTCGTAAATTTCCTCCGCGGAGAACACTCTCCCCGCGTTTGCCATCAGAAGCTCCAGAATGCTGTATTCCTTTGCGGTAAGCTTTGACGGCTCTCCGTCCGCGTACACCGTGCGCTCGTCCCGCTTAAGAAGCAGACCGCCCACCTTAAGGTCTTTGGAAGCCGCGCGGTTGGAATAATCGCCCAGCGCCATATACCGCCGAAGCTGGCTCTTTACCCTCGCGACAAGCTCCGAGGGCGAAAAGGGCTTTGTAACGTAATCATCCGCTCCCACGGAAAGCCCCAGTATCTTGTCGCTCTCCTCCGCCTTGGCAGAAAGCATTATTATCGGGATATTGCGCTCGTTGCGTATTTTTATTGTCGCGGAAATACCGTCCATTTCGGGCATCATTATATCGATTATTATCAGATGCACCTCCGTTGAGCAGAGCGCTTCCACCGCCTCTATGCCGTTGTAGCAGCGTACAGCCTCTATTCCCTCGGGTTCAAGCAGCTTAGCGATGGCGCTGACTATTTCTTTATCGTCGTCCACGATAAGAACGCGATGTATCATTATATCTCCCCCTTATTTCACAATTTTAGCATATATTTCTTATTTATTTATCGACAAATTTCTTACAAAATTCTTAATAAAAATAAGATATGGACTTGCAGGGTAACATAATTACAACCCGCATATAAAGGTTAACCAAGAGCGAATTATTTAAGGCAACACCGCGCAAAGACCGCGCTTCGCGCTTTGTACGCTGCTTACTTCGTGTTTTCCGTCATTTTTGCCCAAAACTCCTCGAAATACGCCAGTATTACTTCGTCGTTTTGGGCAATCTGACGAAAAATCTGATTGCGCAATCAGCGTACAATCTTTGTGCGGTCAGCCTGTGGAAAAAGCCTATTTGCCGCGCAATGTCGGCGCATGAA
>CAJULF010000067.1 GCA_910587135.1 uncultured Oscillospiraceae bacterium | reverse complement strand
GCTGCGACGAAGTTCCCGAGCTTGCGGGATACAAATTCTCGGAAGAACCGACGCTCGATGAGCTGAATTTTCTCGCGAAAAGAATTGAGGAAGTAGCCTCGGACAAAGCGGATTTTACATCGATCATTGCCTATCGTGCGCTTTTGCAAAATCCGTTCGCCACGATAAGAGAAGCGATAAACCGCACATATAATCTACAGACTATACCTGTTTATCCGTGCAAAAATGTGTACGAATACGGCGCAATTGTGCTGGAGGGCGAAATGCTCGAAGAGTTGGACGACGTATCCAACGAGGTCTATGAGTTACTTGATCCCGACAAGGTCGGATGCGCAATGATGGAGCGCGAGGGAGGTGTTTTTATCGGCGAATATTACGCGATACCGGACTCCTATGAGCCTTACCTTGAATACGATGACGAGCTTCCCGAGTACATGGAGAATTGGATGTTCCGGCTTGAAATTACGGGAAATCCCGCCGAGAATGAAGATATTTCCGAAAATGTTTCTGAGGTTCTGACGCTCCCCGCCGATGAGGAATATATGCGGCAGCTCGCAGAAAGGCTCGGCGAAAAGCATATCGACGAATGCATCTGCGTCGGCTTTGAATCGGCGATTCCGCAGATACAGGACGACTGCTTTGAGAGTATGGAGGATATCTGCGTTCTGAATGATATAGCGCGTAAATTCTCGGAATTATCCCGCGGGGACGCGGCAAAGTTCAAGGCGGTATTGAACGTGGAGAAACATTCCAATCTCGGCGATATCGAAAATACTCTGATCGTGCTGGATCAATATGAGGCGGATATTTCGGTCAATTACTCCTCCGAATTCGGCGCGAAATATCTCGCGAAAATGATGCCGCCCGACTTCGACAGATCACTCTTGAAAGGCTCTTGCACAGCGGAATTCGCGCAAAAAATATTGTCCGCAAACAACTGTGCCTTCACCGAATATGGCGTAATTTCCAAGTGTGGCGGTCACCTATATTCGATGGTTGAGGCTCCGCAGCAGGAACAGGAAACAGTTTTGGAAATGGGGGGATTATCTTGAAATATCAGATAAAATGTGCCGACCCGGAACAGCATTCCATGTTTTATTAGGACTGCGAACCCGCTCTGCGAAACGCTTGTGTAGGACATTTGAGAATGGATTTCGGCAGCGATAACGAGTTTTTTTCAACGTGGTGGGAGAACCGCGGAGATTTAAAAGATAATGCTTTTAAGTCGGAATTAAACGATGTTGTGAATGAACTTCGCAAGGACGGATTGCTTAAAAACAGAAGTTCCATGCAGCGTTACTGCGCCACACATCAGAACCTAAATCTGAATGAAAGCTACGGCTTTTCCGTTGAAACCGATGACCATCTTTTCCTCCTTCGGTGTCGCCCCGAGCGCGGCAATTACGACTGCTATATGTACTGCTACAATAAGCGTGAACTGCGGCTCACGCAGTCGCATGAGCAGGACGAATCGCAGTCGCCGGAGCTGTCGTTATGAGCAGAAAGAACCGCGAAACCGACTTTGCCGTGACACTTGAAAACGACTACGCGCGGTGGGATAAGCTGTTCACCAAAGGCGGCTCAGATCCATCTTGGTCGGACGGTGTAAACCTCAATCTGGTGCGCAGTCAAATCATATATGACAAGCAGAAGCTCGCCGAACGGGAGAGCTCGCTGTTTGGTCTGCCCGAGATTTATTACCGTGAGATACCGCCCGAGGTCGATAATAATTATATGGCTCGCCCCGATGAAATTCGCGAAAACGCTCGGAAAGCTATGGAAATAATTGACGCGGACGAGAATCTGAAGTTCGTTCGGGAGCAGTCCGCGAGCCTGTCCGAGCAGCGGATCAAGCAATGGTGTATACCCGCGATCATCAATTACGCGGAGAATTTGCGCCGAGCTATCGCGGCGGATGACCTCATAATAATGCGGCGGTACGAACACCTCGACAGCTATCTCGAGAGCTTTGAAAGCGCGGCTATAAAGATACGGAATCCCGAAAGTATGCGGCGGATAAATGATAATCTCACCGTCTGCGACCCAGAGGATGACGAGGAAATCTGTGATGAATTCGATGATGAATGTGCCGAAACGGAACAGGCAGAGGACGAGCCGGAGGAAGATTTTCAGCTAAGATTATTTTGAAAATGAAAGGAGAAACCGCATGAAGGTTGTTATGGTCGAGCCGAATAAACCCGCTTATATAACGGAGATCGGGAACGATTATAAGTCGATCCACGACGCTGTCGGCGGTCTGATAGAGCCGATATATTTCCTCCACGAGCGCGGCGTGGTTATGGTCGGGAACGAGGATGCGAAGCTCCATAACATGGACGGAAACCGCCGCTTCCCCGAGGGAATAGTCGCCGGACCGTTCATAATTTGTGGAGAACGCGGCGAGGATTTTTGTTCTCTTACGGACGCGCAATGCGAAAAATATGTCCGACAATTCGCTGAGCCGGAGCAGATCACTCGGCAGGAAGTCGAGGACGATATGAAGATTGAAATATCATTTTTTTGAAAGGTGAACGCCATGAAAAATACGGTAACAATTACGCTTGACGACAAGAAAGTTCAGGCGCTAAAGATGTATCTGTCAGAGAAGAAAACCTCGCTCGACGAGCAGCTCTCCAACTACGCCGAGCAGCTTTACGGCAAGATCGTGCCGCAGAATGTGCGCGATTATATCGACATGACCTCAAAGCAACAGGGTGCAGCCAAGCCGAAAAACGCTTCCACAAGACCGAACAATCAGCCGTGACCGATTTTGAGGCGGCTGTCGCGGCTTTTGTGAGGTCTTTCCGCAAAGGTCGGGTACGAATACTTCCGAGCCGTTCTCGCGCTGATTTGGGCGGTTTTCGCGGAGTTCGCAAAACGTCTCTGCAAGTGGCGTGAGGGTGGTTCGGGGGTATGATTTTGATGCAAGTTAAAAGCTCGGCGTTGCCGAGCCGATACAGCGTCGGGCAAAGCCCGCCGCAAAAGCGAATATTGAAATTTCAGAGAGGGGTTGTAAAATGGAGAAATCCAAAAATTCGGAGTTGCAGACTCCGAAAAGCACGACTGTTGAGGGAAATGCGGAGGGGTTCTCGAACAAAATAAAGTTCCCCTTGTGGCTGTATCCCAAGACTATGGAGGAAGTGAATTACCGCTTTGAGAGCGATAACTGCGGCTCTCGTAGCGAGTTTATTGAAAAAGCTATAAATTTTTATATTGGCTATCTCAAGCAGGAAAAGAATGTGAATTATCTCTCGCCGAGGATCACTTCTTCGGTGGAGGCTGTGATAAACGGGTCGGAGCAGCGGATCAACCGAAATCTTTTCAAGATCGCAGTCGAACTTGGAAAACTCGCTCACACTATTGCCGCTGCGAATGAGGTTGATGAAGATACTCTTCACGAACTGCACGCGATGTGCGTTGACGAGGTGCGGCATATCAATGGTGTAATTAATTTCGAGAGTGCTTTGAAATTTCAGAACGAGTGATTTTTATTTCAAATCTTTTATGTACAATACGTCACAGGCAAAATGCCCGGTATTCCCAAGCGGCTTGTTAATTCTGGTAAAGCCGTATTTCTCGTAAAACTTTTGTGCTGCAATCATGTTCCCGAACGTTTCAAGATAGCAGCGGTCAAAATGTTTTCTCGCGTGATCCAATGCGACCTCGATGAGCTTGTGTGAAATTCCGGTGCTTCTCGCTTCAGGGATGCAGTACATTTTTTGCAGCTCGCAAACTCCGTCTGCTCCGGCGAGTGGTGCGATTCCTACACCGCCTACGATTTTATCCAATTCGGCTACCCAATATTTTTTATCATCGGTGTTATATACTTCGGAAAATCTGCATAGGTCGGGATCTTCCCAAGCAGTTCCCTCACGGTTGCCGTTAAATTCTATCAGACAGTTGCGGATAATAAGCTCGACCGTGCTGTTATCTTTAAATTGAATTTCTCTGATCTTACAATTCATTTTGATCACTCCCGAATTTTATTATATCATACGGAAAATAAATTGTCAATAATATTGAAAAATGCTTGACAACATTTTTTCGATATGCTATACTGAAATAAAAACGGAGGTAATTCTTATGCCGAGAGGAAAAAAGAATTCAACGACACCAAGCACAGCATCAAAAACCGCAAACAAAACCGTTACCGAGCCTATTAAGGAAAAGGCGGTTGCTCCTGAAACGAAGATCGCGAAGCCTACCGCTAAGAAAAAAGCGGCTGCTCCTAAAAAGGCAGCAGCAAAAACTCGGACAACCAAAAAGACCGCGACTTCGGTTACAACAGTTGAAACTGGAGTTTTAAAGAGCGCGGTGGTTGAAAATGCCAAAAAGGAAGCAAAGAAATCCACTGCCAAAACCGAAAAAAAAGCGGCTTCTAAGGCATCGAAGAAAGCAACCGCCAATACCGCAAAGAAAACCTCGGCTGCAGCTACGGAGAGCAAAAAGCCTGTCGTTAAGAAAACTACGAAAGGAAAGTCCGACGAGGTTCTGATACAGAGCAGCGGCAAAGACTACACGCTTGCCGAAATTACCGAAATGTGTAAGAACGCGTATCGCGGCGGTACTCGCAAGCAGATCAAGAACATCAAGGTGTATGTCAAGGCGGAGGGCAACCAACTGAAAGCGTATTATGTTGTCAATGATAATATAAGCGGATCAGTTGTTCTGTAATTTGATTATGGAATAAATGTATGGCGGCACGGTTTTTGTGAACTGTGCCGTTTTATCATTCCAAAAAAATTTATAGTATGATCGAAATATTATAAATTTTTTTGTTCAAGTAATCTCAGAATACGATTAAAAGGAATTTCTCTTCTTATGTCGCCACACGCTGAGCTTGGTGCTTTGTCTTTTATTTCCTCAACCAAACTGTTAAGTAAATCATCACATTCATTTAACGCTTCTGCTAACCAAAGCAAGGTTTCAGGTCTTCCAAAATGATAGTACATATATTTGGCGCTATTATTAGAACGATGATTATATCCATGAACACCTCCAGTCGGATAGTGTAAACACCATACAGTAAGATGTTCTCTTTGGCAATGCCACCACCTATTGTTTTTTTGCCCATATTTTATATCAAACTCATTTGATATTTTTGTATCGGTATCAAGCATACTTATTTTTCTTGCAAAGTCCAAAACATCCATATCATTTTCGCTATTAACAGACATCATAAAACCTTTCCTTTCTTACTAGAAATCAGATTCAAAAAAATATATTTTCAGTATAAGTATATCACATCCAAGCCAAAATGTCAAGCACAAAGGTACAACTAGTCCATAGATTAAGATAGGAGCTAACTATGCCCAAAATAATTGTAACAAGCCGCTATATCAAGCCCAACGCCCACAAGAGGTTCGGAAACTACATCAAGTACATTGCCACTCGCGAGGGTGTGGAAAAGCCTATCCCAAAACAAAAGGTTAATCGCGAGCTTGATCAAGAGCTATTTATGAACTACTTGGATTCCCGACCAAACTCGCACGGACTATTTTCGGAAACGGATAAGACGCTTGTGTTGGATAAGGTCGCAAAAGAGGTGGCAAACCATGAGGGCGCAATCTGGACGCATATTGTTTCGTTAAAGCGTGAGGATGCAGAACGAATGGGCTACATCGATCTTAAACATTGGCGTGACTTGGTACGGCGACATATTTCGGATATAGCATCAGCGCAGAAGATTGCTCCCGAGAATATTCGTTGGTACGCTGCCTTTCATAACAAGGAATCCAATCCGCACGTTCATATCGTGGTTTATTCGGACGACCCGCATGAGGGATATCTGACAAGCAACGGAATTGAAAAAATCCGCAGTGCGTTCGCTAACGACATCTATAAGGACGAACTTCAAAATCTATATCAACAGCAGAATGCAGTGCGAGATAAGCTACGATCCGAAGCGGAAAATGTGATGAGAAATCTGTTGTTGGAATTGAATAATAGCCATGAACCCGATCCGCAGCTCGAACAGTTTGTTTTGAAACTGCAGTCCCAGCTACGCAATTCCAAAGGCAAGAAGGTATACGGCTACTTGCAGCCGAATGTCAAGAAAACCGTTGACCAAATTGTGGCTGAACTTGCAAAGAACCCCGTGCTGAAAAAGATGTATGACGAATGGTGTTCGTTAGAGCAGCAGAAATACGAAACCTACACAAGCGCGGTGCAGAAGTTTCCTCCGCTTGAAGAAAATAAGGTGTTCAAACCGATCAAAAATGCCGTGATCCGCGCAGTGCTGGAGATGGATCTCTCTACGGAAATGTTCGCAGAACACGGCGAGGACGTGCTTGACGAAACGGAATCGGATGAAGATTTATATATCAAGTGGACGGCGGAATATAAATCCGCTTGCACGGAACTGTATAAAAACCGAGATATCCCGAAAGCGTTTGAGCTATTCCGAGCAGAATCCGAAAAAGGAAATGTTCTTGCACTTCACGATCTTGGAAAGATATATCTGAACGGTTTATCAAGCGAAAAAAACATTACGAAAGCCTTGCAGTGTTTTGAAAAAGCATTGCAAGGCTTTCTCGCGCTCGAACCTACCGCAAAACGGCTACGGAATTATGTGCAATACCGAATCGGTAAAATGTTTGCGCTTGGCTATGGCACGAAACAGGACTATTCAAAGGCGTTCACTTGGTTTGAAAAATCCGCGACTGCTGGAAACAAATTCGCGCAGTACTCGCTAGGCAGTTTGTATTATTATGGGAACGGCGTATCACAGAGCTACGAGAAAGCGTTTGAGTATTACAAGTTGTCCGCCGATCCGGATAACGCCTACGCTTGTTATGAAACCGCGAAAATGCTCCGTGACGGCATTGGCGTTGAGAAAAATACTGCGCAAGCGGATGTGTATTTCAAAAAGGCATACAACAGCTTCCAAAAGATCGCAGCCGAAAACCCCGATGATAGAATTTTATATCGGCTCGGCGTGATGACGTTCAGCGGAACAGGGTGTGACGTGGATCGCGAGTTGGGTATTGAGTATATAAAGCAGTCCGCCGAGCTGGGGAACGAATACGCTCAAGCGTTTTTGGAAAACAGGGACAAATACAATCAGACTGCAGCGCAGAACGCTGTGGTGTCCATGCTGCTATCCTTTGGCAGAATGATATCCGATGACTATAATCGCAGTCTGCACGGACAGAAGCTCCGCACTGAGCATAAGCTGAAAGCTGCGATCCGCCGTAAGAAACAGGCTCTCGGCTTAAAAGAAAATCCGTTGGAGAATCCACAGTTTAAGACCTGCTAACAAAAGTCAACCCCTAAAATGAAAAAAATAAAAAATTTTTTAAAATTTTGTGGATTGAAAAAACGGTATAGCAAAGCTGATCGCCGAAGGTGAAAAATTTCGACGATTATGGCGATTGTTAAGTCGGATAATTAAGCGTTAAGCGCCTTGTTCACTTTGGCGTAATAAATGCGCAGAAACTTGTTGGCAGCGGCTATCATATAAACTTTGTATGGCTTGCCTTCGGCGCGTTTTTTATCAAGAAATCGGTAAACGGGTTCATTTTCGGGACTGTTCTTGAGAATTACGTATACGACTTGGAAAAGAGTTTTGCGAAGATGCGGAGAACCGCGTTTGGAAATGCTTCTGGACTTAACGTCAATGTTTCCGGATTGATACGGTGGAGCGTCAAGTCTGGCAAAGGCAGTGATTGCTTTGCGGCTGTGCGCATTATCCGCTTCGCGGAAAACGCTACGGCGAGTGTCACCAATCTCGGCAATTAACTGCGGAGCGAGAACCTTGCCAACACCGAACATCTCCATAACAACGTTGTGCTCGGGAAGCTGTTCCGAAAGTGCGGTCATTTGCCTTTGAAGCTCCGAGAGAGTTTCAAAGGCGCAGTTAAGCTGCGCAGCGGACTGCGCCAACAAAACGGATATGTAATCGCTGTTAGGGAGCGTTGGAACAAGCGTTTTGGAATAGTCATATATTGCATCCGCTTTGCTTTCGGAGTAATAGTAGCCGTTCTTGTTACACCAACGGTAATACTTGTCTTTGAAAGCGGAACGCGGTATTTTACCGACACAATCGCAATGAGGGAATTTTATTACAAAGTCGACCCATTTAACGTGTCCGTCCGAAACGCGCTGCGGCGAAGAGAACAGCTTATTAACACCGGGGAAGGACTGATCGACCAATGAGATGAAATTGTTATTCAGCATGGTTCTGACCTTGCAGAGCGTTGTATATTGCCGATTGAGAAGCTTCAGCGATCTGCGGATCTCATCATCGGGAATATACTCACGCAAATCGAGCCAGCGGTCAAGCGCGTATTGTGCGATCCGAACCGTGTCCTTCTTGTCCGTCTTGGCTTTGCGAATGGAGTTTCCGCTGTAGTTATGCAGGAGCATTGCGTTTACTACGGAAACATATATACCCTCGTTATGGAGATATTGGGCGATGGGTTCATAATAATTTCCCGTATACTCCATAACGGCTTTGGTCTCGCCGGGCAAGAGCTTCAGTCGCTCTACGAGCTCCCTCAGCTCTTGCCCGTTATGTGAAACCTCAAATGGCGAAGCCACCACTACTCCAAGGGGCTGCATAATGGAAACCGTACTTTTCCCTTTTGAAACATCAATACCTACTGCGTTCATTGCAATTCTCCTTTGCGTTTGTTATTGTAATCGGGAAACTATGCTAAACTCATTGCCTATTCAGACTGTTGGGTGATACGAACGCGCTGATGTGGCGGCTCAACCTGCTTAACCGAACGCTACAACGGAAGCATAGATGACGGTCTTTCTTACGGGCGCACAAGCCCAAGGAGGAAAACGTCAGTCCAATTACTGCTTCCATTATAGCTTAAACTTTGAGTACCGTCTACCACTCTTTTACAGGTGGATTTGCCGGTAATTATATTATAACAGGAGGGATGATTTGTTAAATAATCGTGAAATTTATTCTACAAGCCTACCGCACCGCGCCATTGCGGTGTATATGTATCTGCGTGACCGTGCCGGAAAGGACGGCTCCTGCTACCCCGCCATCAATACGATAGCACAGGACTTGAAAATGTCCAAAAGCACTGTGAAACGCGCGCTCGGCGATCTCGAAAAGGCGAAATACATTCGTTGCGAGCGCAGATACAGACAGTCGGGCGGCAACTCATCGAATTTATATTTCGTTGAGCGATCGCCTTAATTTTTTTAAAACATATTGACTGACAAGGGCAAATTCTGCCTTGTTGGTGGACTTAGGATAGGTTCATCATGAGCCTACAATGCTAAGTAACCAATATAAAATATTTTATATTGGGGAAAGGAAGTTTTTTATGCCCTACATCAATTTTTCCGATGATGATCTATACCGCGCGAATACTGCCGATTTGGTTTCATTTCTTCAAAGTCATGGGGAGCAGGTAAAAAAGGTCGGCTCGACCTACAAGTACATCTACACGGACGGCAGCGGAACGCATGACAGCGTGACGATCCACGGCGGCAAGTGGTACGATCACAAAAATCAGCGCGGCGGTTATGCAGTTAAGTTTCTGCAGGAGTTTCTCGGTTTTTCCTTTCAGGATTCCGTGATCGAACTTCTCGGCGGACATTGCAGCGCTCAAACCGTGCGTTCTGTTTCGCATGAACCTCCCAAGCCTATTGTGAAACCGTTTGAGCTGCCCGAAGCCAACAGCGATATGCGGAGGGTGTTTGCGTATCTTACCAAGCAGCGTTTCATCTCGCCGGATATTATTTCGCACTTTGCTCATGAACACAAGGTCTACGAGGACAGCAAGTATCACAATGTCGTGTTCGTTGGCACAGATGAGAACGGCAATCCCAGGCAAGCCTCGGTACGCTCCACTCTCAGCTTCGGAAAGACATTCCGCATAACGGTCGCAAACTCGGATACAAAGTACAGCTTCTCTCATTTCGGAAATGACGAGAAGCTGTTTGTTTTTGAGGCTCCGATAGATATGCTATCGTTTATTACGCTGTACCAAAAGGATTGGCAGCAGCACAGCTACATCGCCATGAACGGTGTGTATGAGAGTGCCGTGCTGAAAGCGTTGGAGAATCACCCCAAACTGCGGCAAGTGTGCTTATGCACCGACAATGATGAGGGCGGCATTGAAGCTGCGGAACGTCTCCGGGATATTCTCGCTGAGAAAGGGTACACGGAAATATATCGGCTTGCTCCACAACAGAAAGATTGGAACGAAATGCTCAAGCAGCGTTACGGTGCGGAATATCTTCCCGCCGTTCCTCATGAGCGAAAGGAACTGTATTTGCAGAGCGTTGCCGAGCTGAACGAGATGAAGATCAACCCGAACCGAATAGCCAACGACCTTATAGCCGCTTACAACTCCGCCGACCGAGTAAGGTTAGCGGAGTTTTCTGTTGCGGCGAGTGAGCATTTTTTGAAAATAGCGGGAGAGGAATTTCCGCTAGACAAAATGAAAAATCGGCTTGCCAATGAGTATAAATGCTACCAAGACAAAGGAACAATAGCGACAAAGCTTGGTAAACTGCAAAATGCACTGACAGTTGGTCTGGAGCAGCTTCGTAAGCCATCGCAGACCATTGCCGATCTGAAAACTACAGCAAGAAAGCTGTATGATATAGCCGACTGCACCATGCGGTTAGCATCAGAAGAAACACTTGTTCAACACTACGAACAAACTGAAACATCCGAGGAATCACCCTCGGACGAGCCACGGTTTATATGTTGATATCTTTTTTGTTTGTTCTGCCAACTAGATAATCAAGACTTACGTTGTAATATTCGGAAAGAATAATTAACAACCTGAGAGGTATATCCCTTTCACCACGCTCATATTTAGAGTACAAAGATTGATCGCACATCAAAATGTCTGCAATTTGCGCTTGCGTTAAATCGTTGTCTTCCCGTAAATCTTTTATCTTCAATATCATAAAAACACCTCATGTCAATTATAATACTGTACAATATGTCATATTGACAAATAGGACAAATAGTCCTATAATTGTATTTAGAAGTAAAGAACGGGGGTTAATTATGATTGAAAAAACAGAAGTTGCTTGTTTCTCCGGACACCGCAAGCTGCCGGAGGACTGCTCCGAGTTGTGTGCAAGTCTTGAAAGAGCAATGATAACGCTGATTGACCGCGGAGTCGTATTCTTTGGCAATGGAGGTGCGGTCGGTTTTGATGCACTCGCGGCGACTACGGTTCTAAAACTGAAAGAGGACTATCCGCATATAAGGCTGGTAATGGTTCTACCCTGCCCGCCGGAGGAACAATCGCTGAAATGGAACGAGGAACAGAAGCGGCGATATTTTGAGACTCTCAGGCAGGCTGACAAGGTGCGTGTACTGTCACCGAGATACACAAACAGTTGTATGTTTGACCGCAACCGACATATGGTCGATAACAGCGCATATCTCATCTGCTACCTTCAGGAGCAGCACGGCGGTACGTTCTATACGGTGAATTACGCCGAACAGCGGGGGTTGAATATACTCCGATTATGAAAGGAAAACGATGAACACAACACAAATTTTTCTGCTCTGCCTGTGCGGAGCATTTTTTCTTGTAGTAGCAATAATCGCCGCTATTGGCGAACACTATTCCCTAAAGGGAATTCCGAATAAGCCCGTCGGCAACGGACAGCACGGTACGGCGCGGTTTGCAACCAAAGGCGAGGTTACCCGAACCTACAAACAAATACCCTATTTGCCCCGTTTGTGGCGCAGCGGAGAGCAGCTCCCGAGCGTGGACGGTCTGATCGTTGGCTGTGTGGATCGCGCGGGGTCAATGACCGCACTTGTAGATGACGCGGATATCCACACTCTGATGATCGGCGCGTCCGGTGTCGGCAAAACTGCAAACTTTCTCTATCCAAATATAGAATACTGCTGTGCGGCAGGAATGAGTTTTGTTACCACCGATAGCAAGGGCGATCTCTATCGCAACACCGCAACTATAGCCGAAAAATATTACGATTATAAGATTTCGGTTATTGATCTGCGAAATCCAACACGAAGCAGTGGTTATAATATGCTTTACCTCGTAAATAAGTACATGGATATGTATAAGGCTGAAAACAAACTTGAATACAAAGCGAAATCTGAAAAGTTTGCAAAAATAACCGCCAAGACCATAATCTCGGCGGATGGCGATGTATCTAACATGGGACAGAACGCATTCTTCTATGAGGCGGCGGAAGGCCTGCTAACGGCTGTCATATTGCTTATAGCGGAATTTTGTCCTCCAGAGAAACGACATATAATCAGTGTGTTCAAACTAATACAGGATTTGCTTGCACCGTCAGGTACAAAAGGTGTATCTCGTTTCCAAATACTGATCGATAAACTTCCCGGTGAGCATAAGGCGCGTTGGTTCGCGGGCGCAGCGCTTAACTCGTCCGATCAGGCTATGGCTAGCGTAATGTCTACTGCACTATCGCGTCTGAACTCGTTCATCGATTCTGAGTTGGAGCAGATTTTATGTTTTGACACATCAATCGATGTTGAGGAATTCTGCAACCAAAAATCTGCAATATACCTTGTATTACCCGAGGAGGACGCGAGTGCGACACGTTCCTAACTGAAAAGGTTAGGCGTGAAGCTGTAAAATAAAAGTATAAAATTGAAAGGAGTTTATACGGTCAGTTTCATAGAACTGATAATCCGAGAAGTGGAATGAGAGGGTAACGCCTTGAAACGCTTCCCCTGATACTCCGATTGGCAAGGTTGAGAAATTGGCTTTGTCAAAAGCTCGGTGAAGTCGGCTGAAAGATACCGTAATTTACGAAAGTAAAACGAAAGCTGTTCAGAGGTGAATGGTGTATCCCATAGGTCGGGGGTCTATAAAATGCATACGGCGAGAATGACGGAAACGTCTGACGAACCTGTGAATGTACGGGTCTATACTTCCAACACATAGAAATGTGTGTACCACCGCAGTGTGGTGACGGTGGGGTAAAGTAAATTTTGGTGTTATAAAATACCCCGTGATGTTAAAGGCATCTCCAAGCTGTCAGGCTCAGAGCAGGCGCCTAAGTGCATATGCATAGATAGGATTATCGGAACGTGGCAGCCTACAATACGCAGAAATGCGGTTTGGATGAAGAACAATAAGCCAATCTGATTGTGGGCAAAGTAGTGGCATTACCGTTGATATTTTCTGTAATGGAAAACGGAGGGACAGCCACAAGTCAGTATTACAAAAGTAATCATAGGTATCAAAATTCATAGCTTCGAGTACGACTAGGATTTTATCCGAGAAAAACAAACCCGAAGGGGGAGTTGCCTATGACAAAGAAGAACAAGCTAAGACATTCGGAATATTACGACTTGCAGGATTGCTTTGATAAATTATATGCAAAAAGCAAACAGGGTGATGTTTTCACTAACCTTATGGAAATTATATCCTCGGAGGAAAATATAAGGCTTGCATACAGAAATATCAAACGCAATTCGGGCGGTCGCACAAGCGGCGTGGACAGGCTTAATATCAAAGATATTGAGAAAATGCCCGCCGAAAAACTTGTTGAAATAATTCGGAGAAAATTACAATTCTACAAGCCGAAAGCTGTAAGGCGAGTGGAAATCCCAAAGCCGAACGGGAAAACCAGACCGCTGGGAATACCGACTATAATCGACCGATTGGTACAGCAATGCGTCCTGCAGGTTCTTGAACCTGTCTGTGAAGCAAAATTTCACGAAAGGAGCAACGGTTTCAGACCTAATCGGTCGGCGGAACACGCATTGGCACAATGCTATCGCATGGTGCAAAAGCAAAATTTGCATGTTGTTGTTGATGTTGATATCAAAGGTTTCTTTGATAACGTAAATCATCATAAACTGATACGGCAGATATGGGCAATGGGAATAAGGGATAAACAACTGATATGTGTGATAAAGGCTATGCTGAAAGCGCCGATTGTTATGCCGGACGGCAGCACACAATATTCTACAAAGGGCACACCGCAAGGAGGTTTATGTTACATGTAACATAAACCTCCTAATGTACAGTCCTGAAAAATGC
>CAJULF010000066.1 GCA_910587135.1 uncultured Oscillospiraceae bacterium | reverse complement strand
GCCTGTGCAAACCACGCGTTTCACGCGTGGTTATGATTGAAATTTCATGCGCCGACATTGCGCGGCTTATAAGCTTTTTCTACAAGCTGCGCCGTGCGGCATATTAGCCGCACGGCGCAGTTTATAATATCGCGCGAAGCGCTCACAAAAGTCATCGACTGTCAATTATAGCGTCGTTACCATGCTGATAGCGTCGGAGATAGTCTTTTCATGAGCTTCCTTGCCGTATTTGTCCACCTCTGCCTTGTTCTTCTCTCCGTGGGTAAGACAGCCCGCGCCGCCTATGCAGCCGCCGACACACGCCATGCCCTCGATAAAGTTGGAGTCGCTGAGATTTTTGGACTTCTTGATAAGCGCCACACGGCACTCCTCAATACCATTGCAGGAGGTAGCCTTAAGGTCAAACTCGATGCCCTGTTCCTTGAGAGATTCCTGAACCGCGTCGGCAAGACCGCCGCAGCGCGCAAATATTCTCCCGTAGTAGGAAGCGTTGTCGAGCAGCTCCTCGCCAAGCTCGGTGATATTGATATCCTTGCTGTCAAACAGCGCCTGAAGCTCCTCGAAGGTGATAACGCTGTCGATATAGGGGTGAACCTCCTCTTTCTGGAATTCCATCTTCTTTGCAGTGCAGGGTCCCATGAAAACTATCTTGCAGTCGGGGTCGGTTTTCTTTATGTACTGCGCTATCGAAGCCATGGGGGAGAGGTTGTGGGAAATATTCCCGACCATATCGGGGTGGTTTTTCTTGATATAATCCACGAAAGCGGGGCAGCAGCTGCTGGTAAGAAATCCCTTTTCCGCAAGCTCCCTGCCCTCGGAGAACGCTACCATATCCGCGCCGAGAGCCGCCTCTACCACGCTGTGGAAGCCAAGCTCCTTTATGCCCTTTACAACCTGACCAAGCTTCGCGTAGGAGAACTGGCTGGCGATGGTGGGTGCTACAACGGCATAAACCTTATACTTCGTGTTGTTTTCGCTCCTCTGGATAAGGTCTATAACGTTTATAATAAAGCTCTTGTCAGTGATAGCGCCGAACGGGCACTGATAAACGCACGCGCCGCAGGAAATGCACTTTTCGTTATCGATGGTTGCCGCCTTGTCCTCGTTCATTGAAATAGCCTTTACCTTGCAGGCGTTGACGCAGGGGCGCTTGAAATTCATTATTGCGGTGTAGGGACATACCTTAGCGCACATTCCGCACTCAACGCATTTGGTTTTGTCAATGACCGCCTTCTGGTTGTGGTCAAACGAGATGGCTCCGCGCTTGCAGGCGTCCTGACAGCGGTGCGCAAGGCAGCCGCGGCAGGCGTTGGTGACCTCGTATCCGCCCATGGGGCACTCATCGCAGGCTATATCTATAACCTGTATAACATTGGGATTGGTCTTGTCGCCGCCCATCGCTATCTTAACGCGCTCTTCAAGTATGGCGCGCTCCTTGTATACGCAGCAGCGCATTGTCGGCTCTTTTCCCGGAACGATTATCTTCGGTATATCCAGAATATTCTCCAGAAGCGTTCCGTTCCAGGCTTCGCGTGCCACCTCGCGCAGCACCTTGTACTTAAGATACTGCACCTTGGTATCAAATTTATAAAGTTTAGTCTGCATAAAATCTCCTTATCTAAAAGAATTTTCCGCACCGCGCAAGCAATGCTTCGAATTGTTTGCGACGGCTCGCTGATAAAGCTCCGCTTCACTTCGTTCCGCTGCGCTTTGTCAGCGTCATGCGGAAAATTCATTCGTGGGCGGACAGTGGTCCTCGGCTTTCAGCGCCTTTGCTCCGCAATTTTTTGCGGTTCTTGGCTGTCATTCCATATTTGATGCTGCTTGAATTTTTAACCTGTATAAGTACATAAGCTTCTGATAACCGCATAATACTTTAAACAGAAAATCAGCCGGGAAACAGCAACCGATCGGTTTCAATATTATCGCACCGATACGCTGTCAACTATTAAAAATAACTTACCTTTATCTTCTTTCCCATCTTCTTCAGGCACTCCGACAGCTCGTTTACAAGCTGCATTTTGATATTGAAGGTAATGGGAAGATTGGGATTCTGGTGGGCGGGGTTGATAGCTCTGCCTACGCAGAAATTGATATCCGTAGCCTCCTCAAACAGCATTCGGCAGATAAGCGACGCGCCGTCCTGCTTGTAGCTCCACTTTTTGTACTCCTCATTGTTTTCGAGATAGTCCTTGGCGTACTCCAGCACACGGCTGAACGTGATGACTCCCTCCGTAACCAGATCTATTCCCTCGATAGTCGCTGTGGGGGGAATGTCCGAATCGAAGTATGTAAGCTCGGGGAGTATCGGCTTGCCCAGATACTTCGAAACTATTGTAGATGTAGTTCCGCCGCAGACTATCCGCTTTCCTTCTTTAGAAAGGAACAGCGAAACCATCTTGTCGCAGTCGTTCCTGTCCGAGGGCGGACCTATCATAAGATTCATGGGCTGGCGGCGGCGTATCCTCACGGTGCAGGCGGTGGTATCGTCCCCGGGAGCTCCGCCGTACAGCTCAAGGCATTTGTCCGTCAGCATGGTGGAAAGTGTCTTTGCGGTAAATCCCACCTCCGCGAGCGGCTCCATATACTCCGCTATCTGCGCCCTGTCCCAGCCGAAATTCAGCGACATTCCCACACCCGCGTGGATGCAGCCGTCGCTCATGGCGATAAACACGTCGTTTTCGCGCAGCTTTATCCTTGATTTGTGGATTATTTTCCCGTCGATATTCATTTCACGGAAAGGAATATCCTCGTATTTTCCCTCACGGTACATTATCACGTCAGGGTTGTCGTAGCAGATTATCTCCGCCTCCTCGTTACGGATAATGCGGATTATGGTAAAAGTGGAGTAAGCGACATTGCGTTCCTTGCAGATAGGCAAGGTGGCGGCTATCGT
The DNA here is from genome assembly GCA_910587135.1 of uncultured Oscillospiraceae bacterium. Classification (GTDB taxonomy): domain Bacteria; phylum Bacillota; class Clostridia; order Oscillospirales; family Ruminococcaceae; genus CAG-115. The sequence goes on along the minus strand of CAJULF010000066.1, from coordinate 11,272 downwards.
CCTTACACACTCTTCAAGAGCTATGCCCTCCGAGGTCATGGTGGCGATTATCTTTGAGGTCAGCGTGGAGAGAATGCTCGCCTTGACGCCGCTGCCCAGACCGTCCGCCAGCACCACTACCGTGGACTCGTCGCCTGCGTCGATAATATTGATATGGTCGCCGCAAAGCTGCTCTCCGACATGGTTAAGGCTTTTCCAGCCGATATCGGCACATAAATTATTCATCTGCGATCGACTCCTTCAGCTTCATAAGCGCGACTTTGGTTTCAGCCGCTGTTTCGCCCAGCAGCGACGCTATCTCCTGAACGATGCGCATCTGGTTTTCAACCACCTTGTCCGCGATAGCCGCTGTGGTGTGGGACATATTCTCTTTCTTTTCGCGTTCACGCTCCACGTCGCTCACATCACGCATAATGCAGATTATGATGTGATATTCAGCGTCGTAGATTATGGTCTGCTCAACATAGCAGTCATACTCGGCAAGATACTTCCTCTCGTCGCGTATAGCCTTGCCCGTCTGCATTACCTCCATGAAATCCACGGGGTCGAGTATGCGTATTACCTGCTCACCCATAACGTCCGAGGCGCGAGGGATATTCATCAGCTTCAGCGCGGATTTGTTTATCTGCTGCACCTCAAGATTCTCGTTCAGAGCGATTATCGCGTTGGGGGTGTTGTTGATGATATTGTCCGAGAAGCTTTCCGCCTTGTCCTTAAGGTAAGGCAGGCACATGGATATATCCGCTTTGCCGCGGAATATCGCGATAGCCTTTTCGCGGCAGGTATTATAGCCGCAGCTTCCGCAGTTCAGCTCCTGCTCCTTGCGCACCTTTCCCATACGGCGGAGTATCGCGGCGATCTCCTGCTCGGTGGGTACTGCCGCACCGGTGTTGAGGAAGGTCATATTCTTGTGCAGCGTTTCCTTGTCGGGCTGAATTACCTCGAAATCCTCCTTGCCCGCGTAGCGGGTTATGGTTACCGCGTCGCGCACGGGGGAATGGCGGTATTTCTCCATAACCGGACCGCCCGCGCAGCTTCCTATGCAAGCCGACATCTCGATAAAGCACTTGTGCATTCCGCCGTCGAGTATCTCCTCGAGCACTCCTTTGCAGTTTGCCACGCCGTCAAACGCGAGATATGTATATTCGGGGTTGCGCTCCGCCATGGTCTGGAGAACTCCGCCTGTGGTGGGGAACAGACGCGCGCGGCTCTTTTCGGTGTTGTCGACGGTCTTGTCAATGGTGATATTTTCCTCGTTCAGCCAGTTTGTCAGCTCCTCAAAGGTCAGCACCTCGTCGGTATACTGCGACCAGTTTGCCGCCTCGTCCTTCTTCGCGACGCACGGACCGATAAATACGGTCTTAGCGTCCGGATAGCGCTTTTTAATATCCAGACAGTGCGCCTGCATGGGTGAAAGAACGTCCGCAAGGTAGGACAGCGCCTGGGGATAGTATTTCTGGATAAGCAGATTTATCGAGCTGCAGCATGAGGAGATGATTATATCCCGCTTCTCCTCGCGTATCAGCCGTTCGTATTCGCTCTTAACTATGGTAGCGCCTACGGCTGTTTCCTCCGCGCCCGCGAATCCGAGCTGCTTCAGCGCCTTTTCCATAGCCTCTATTCCCGCCCCGTCGTAATTCGCCACAAACGAGGGAGCAATGCTGACGTATACCTTTTCACCCGATCTCAGCATATATTTAACGCGCTCCGTGCTGTCCGCTATTTCCTTGGCGTTCTGCGGGCAAACCACAAAGCACTGTCCGCAGAGGATACATTCGTCCCCCACGATATTCGCCTGATTTCCCGAAAATCTTATAGACTTGACGGGGCAGTGGCGAATACACTTATAGCAGTTTTTGCAGTTGGATTTTTTCAGCTTCAAGAACTCGGTCATATTCAATCTCCTTATCTAAAAAAATTTTCCGCACCGCGCAAACAACGCTTTGCGCTGTTTGCGCTATCCCGCTGCGCGGTCAGTTCTCCGCTTCGCTGCGTGTTGACCGCGCAGCGGATTTCGGAAAATTCATGCGTGGGCGGTCACTTTACGGCGGCTTTCAGCGACTTTGCTCTATGATTTTAGGGGGGGCTTAAAGTTGTGTCCCTTACAGGCAGATTCCGTCCTCTACGAAAAAGGTCCTGCACTGTGAGAGTAACATATAAAATCTGTATTTCAGCCGCCCGAAAATTTGCATTTGAAATTATAACAGCAGAATTTCAGCGGTGTTGTGTCCCGCTGAAATTCTTTATGTCGCAGTTATGTACTTTATACCTTTGCGAGAACCTCTGTTTTGAAAAAGTCCTCGACTGTATCGGGAGAAACGGAGAATACGCTGTCGTTTACGGTAACACATACACCGTCGCGGCAGTTGCCGATACAGAACGTGCCGCCCAGCTCCACCTTTTCCTTAAGCCCGTTGTCCGCGATCAGCTTCTGGAGTCCCTCCACGACCTGACGCGAGCCTTTGAGATGACATGAACTTCCTATACAAACCGTAACCTTCATATTTCCCTCCGAATCTTATTGATAATCTACAACGTTGACCCATGACAGCAGGAACTCGCGCTCCTCCTTCTTGCCCTTTACGGACTGTGAAGCTGCTACGATGGGCAGCCACTTTTGGATATACTGCTTGGCTGTGTCGCTCTTTTTGCAGAACAGATCGAGATATTTCTCCGCTGTGTCGATATCACCGCTCAGCCAGAACAGCAGATATGTTCTGGCCACGTCCGCGGAAGCGTTGCCCTGCGTCGCGTGTGACCAGTCGAGGACAAATGGCGTGCCGTCCTCGGTGATTATGATGTTGGAGGGATTGAAGTCACCGTGGCACACCTTGTTGTGCTTCGGCATACTCTCAAGGCGGGTGTGAAGCTCATAGCGGGTGGTCGCATCAAGCTCCGCGGTGCTTATCTTCATATTCATCTTGTCCTTGAGCTTGTTCAGAACGGGGCACTTCGCCGCGTGTACCTTCATCTGAAGATCCACAAACTGCTCAAGATATTCGTCCTTCTCCTTGGGATTTTCCTCCATAAGCTGCGCGAGTGTCTTTCCCGCGATATATTCCGAAACGATAGCCCATTTTCCGTCAATCGTCTTTACCTCGATGACCTTGGGAACGTTTATCCCGATGTCCTCCACACGCGCCTGATTAAGCGCCTCGCTGAGTATGTCGGGCTTCGCGTAATCCGCATCGAATACCTTGACAGCCGTATCTCCGTCACGATAAACCGTCTTTCCTGTTCTAACAGCTATAATTCTGTCCGCCATGGCTGTGTCCTCCTGAAATGTTATATTTGGGATTGCCGTTTGCCTTTTGTTAGGGTTTAAGGCAAATGATTTAAAAGGAATTTCAAAATTTCCGATAATCACACTCTGTTCCGCTTTGCGCACTTATCGGAAACCGGTCATAGTCTGCCGTCCGGCAAGTTATGACACTTTTTGAAATTCATGCGACAACATTGTGTTGATAAAAATTTTTTATAAACAAGCGGGCTGCTTATAAGTCAGCCCGCTGCTTTTCAATAGGGCTGAAAAAGGGAATCTTAGTTCAGCTTGGTTGTTTTGCCGTAGTACGCGTTAAGGTATATTTCCTTGATTTCGCTCATGAGCGGATATCTCGGGTTAGCGCCCGTGCACTGGTCGTCAAACGCCTGCTCAACCATCTCGTCAAGTCTGTCGAGGAAGTCCTTCTCGTCCACACCGTAATCTCTGATGGACTTTTTGATGCCGATCTTTTCTTTCAGATCGTCTATCATTGCAAGCATACCCTCAACCTTATCTGCGTCGGTCTTGCCTTTTACGCCGAGGTATTCAGCCACTTCGGCATACTTTGCGAGAGCGCGGGGGTGGTCATACTGCGAGAAAGTACCCATCTTTGTGGGAGCCTCGGAGGAGTTGAAGCGAACTACCTCATTGATAAGAAGAGCATTGGCTACGCCATGGGGCAGATGATGGAACGCGCCAAGCTTGTGAGCCATGGAGTGACATACGCCAAGGAACGCGTTTGCGAACGCCATACCTGCCATTGTAGCGGCATTTGCCATCTTCTCGCGCGCAACATAGTCGGGAGAACCCGCGTTATCTCTGGAGGGAGCGCTGTCGTAAGCTCTGGGCAGGTAGTCGAAGATCATCTTAAGCGACTGCTTAGCCAGACCGTCGGTGTAGTCGGTAGCCATAACGGAAGCGAGAGCCTCAAGGTCGTGAGTTACCGCGTCGATACCCGAAGCGGAGGTCAGTCCCTTAGGACCGCTCATCATCATGTCCGCGTCAACGATAGCCATCTTGGGCATAAGCTCGTAGTCCGCGAGAGGATACTTGATGCCGGTCTCCTGGTCGGTGATTACCGCGAAAGGAGTTACCTCGGAGCCTGTACCCGCGGAGGTGGGAACTGCGATGAAGTATGCCTTGTCGCCCATGTGCGGGAATGTGTAAACTCTCTTGCGTATATCTATGAAGCGCATAGCCATATCCTGGAAATCCGCCTCGGGGTGCTCGTAAAGTACCCACATGATCTTAGCAGCGTCCATTGCGGAACCGCCGCCCACCGCGATAATGCAGTCCGGCTCGAACTTTCTCATGAACTCCGCGCCGCTCTGTGCGGAAGCGAGGGAGGGATCGGGCTCTACATCGGAGAAAGTAGTGTGTGTAATGCCCATCTCGTCAAGCTTATCGGTGATTATCTTGGTGAAACCGCTCTTGAACAGGAAAGAGTCGGTTACAATGAACACGCGCTTTTTGTTCAAAACGTCCTTAAGCTCCTGGAGAGCAACGGGCAGACAGCCCTTCTTTATATAAACCTTTTCGGGTGCGCGGAACCAGAGCATATTCTCTCTCCTCTCAGCAAGTGTCTTGATATTTATAAGGTGCTTTACGCCAACGTTCTCGGAAACGGAGTTGCCGCCCCATGAGCCGCAGCCCAGCGTAAGGGAGGGAGCGAGCTTGAAGTTGTACAGGTCGCCGATACCGCCGTGAGAGGAGGGGGTGTTGATAAGCATACGGCAGGTCTTCATGCGCTCTGCGAACTCGTCGATCTTCTCGCGCTCCGTAACCGCGTTGATATACAGCGAAGCGGTGTGACCGTAGCCGCCGTCGGCAATAAGATGTTCCGCCTTGTTCAACGCGTCCTCGAAGTCCTTGGACTTATACATTGCAAGAACGGGGGAGAGCTTCTCGTGCGCAAACTCCTCGGAGATATCAACGGACTCAACCTCGCCGATGAGTATCTTGGTGGATTCGGGAACGGTAACTCCCGCCAGAGCCGCTATCTTATGAGCGGGCTGACCTACTATCTTTGCGTTGAGAGCGCCGTTTATAATGATGGTCTTGCGAACCTTGTCGATCTCATTTTCCTTGAGGAAGTAGCAGCCTCTGTCCTCAAACTCCTTCTTGACCTGCTTGTAGAGCTTATCCGCAACGATGACCGACTGCTCGGAAGCGCAGATCATACCGTTATCGAAGGTCTTGGAGTGGATAATCGAGCTGACAGCCAGCAGAATATCCGCGGATTCGTCAATGATCGCGGGAGTGTTGCCCGCGCCTACGCCGAGAGCGGGTTTTCCGCTGGAGTAAGCGGACTTTACCATGCCCGGACCGCCGGTCGCGAGAATGATGTCAACTTCCTTCATCAGCATATTTGTGAGGTCGAGCGAGGGAACGTCTATCCACGAGATGATACCCTCGGGAGCGCCTGCCTTAACGGCAGCCTCAAGAACTATCTTAGCCGCCTCGATGGTGCACTTTTTCGCGCGGGGGTGGGGGCTGATGATAATGCCGTTTCTTGTCTTGAGAGAAATAAGGCACTTGAATATCGCGGTGGAGGTAGGGTTGGTGGTGGGGATAACCGCGCCGACAACGCCGATGGGGTTAGCTACCTTTGTAACGCCGTAAGCCTCGTCGCGTTCGATAATGCCGCAGGTCTTGGTGTTCTTGAAAGCATTGTAGATATGCTCCGAAGCGTAGTTGTTCTTGATAACCTTATCTTCAACGACGCCCATTCCCGTTTCTTCTACCGCCATTTTGGCAAGCGGGATTCTCTGCTTATTGGCAGCGGACGCGGCAGCCAGGAAGATTTTGTCGACCTGCTCCTGCGTATATTCGGAAAATATCTTCTGAGCGGCTCTTACTCTGTTCAGAGCCTCTTCAAACTTCTCCGCGCTGTCAACGATTTCGTAGTTTGTCATAGTCATCTTCTCCTTAATAATAAATATCGGAAATATTTCCGATTTGGACTGGGTGGCAGAGAGCCCTTGGTAGGTCAACAGTTGACAATGAACAAATTTGGATATCTGTCCCTGCTGTCAGGATGATTTGCCTTTTTGCTATCTTTTCTTCTGCCTTGTTAATATTTTAACACAATATACCGAACTTGTAAAATGTATTATTGATATATCAAATATCATTTTTTGATATATTGCGTCAAAGGGTAGAATAAGGGCTCTTATTTGAAAAAATTTCAAAATTTCCGCTGTGCACAATTCGTTTGTTTCACTCCGCGTACATAGTGGAAACGGTGCTGTATTTGCCATACGGCAAATACGCGCTTTTTGAAATCTAATGCGACGACTCTGCGTGGCATTTGGGCATTTTATATTGCTCCCCCAATTAAATATTTCCGCGATTCGAACTTGAATTCGCATAACTAAGAGCCCGTTTAGTATCTCTCAGCACGCATCTTGCTTGCATATTTTGCGTATTTCTTCGTTAATTTTTCTTGAAATACATACAGTATTTCTGCGAAAAATTGCCTCGAAATACACAAAATCTGCCGCGCAATCTGCATACTTCGAGATACTAAACAGGTCCTAAGCGATTTGTTTGTGAATGGCACCGCTGTTTCGGAAGTGTTTAATCGGAACATCAATATAAGCCTATATAAATATACAACATATAACGGGCAAGAGCATTTGCAAACGCTTTAGGCGATACCGCGGCAGCCCGCTGCTGACTGTAAATTATTGATTGTAAACCGCCATAGCTTTACGCTTGGCATTGGTAAGGTCGGTGATATATTGTTTGTCCTGCTCGGTAAGGCGGTAATCCTTACGGTATATCAGAACGTCCTTGCAAAGCTCGTTTTCGGGGCAGCCCACCGCCGTCAGCCCGTATTCCGCGAGAAGCTCCCGCCGAATCGGCGCGGAGTGCGCGAAGCTGCGCGGAACCTTTTGCAGCAGCTCCAGCAGGGTGGTTCGGTCATATACGCAGAAGCTCCTGTCCGAAAACTCCGTCTTTTTAACGTCCGACAAAGGAAGCGACGGCGCGGAATGGTCGGGAACAGTCACCTCGATATACTCCCTCAGCTCGTCCGCGGATATCTCCTCCGCTTTCGCCAGCGGATCAGCAACGCTTAGTATCACCATCGGAGTAAATTCGCAGATGGTCTCGCTAAACAGCTTTTTTGCGGCAAACAGATCTTTGAACAGCTTGTCAAAGCTTTGCCGGAAGCGCACTATCCCCAGACTGAAATCTCCTCGGGCTACGCTTGTCACCGTTTCCGCGGAATCCGTTTCCTTGTATACGAGCCGTATCGGGGAATTTGTGTCAAGGCGCGCGGCGAATTCGGTTATCGCGTCCGAGAAATAGCTTCCGCGCGGCGTACATACCGAAAACTCCTGTCTGTGTATACGCCCGTTGCGGTAGATGTCCTCCATCTCCTCCACCTGCGAAACTATCCGCCGCGCCCGCCTCAGGAACTCCTCGCCGTCGGGGGTGATGGAGATTCCCTTTGTGGTGCGCTTGAACACGGTTATCCCGAGGGATTCCTCCAGCTCCTTTATCGCACGGGAGAGATTCGGCTGACCCATATACAGATTTTCGGCAGCCTTGCTGATGGAGCGCGTTTTTTCCACCTCCACAGCATATTTGAGATGCAGAATATTCAATTGATCCCTCCTTAATTATTAGCGATTAGTTGCCGGTTATTAGTTTCGGGGCGATTCGGGGAATGTTATTTTTTTGTCATTCCTCTTTTCCCGACGGATTTCCTATAATAACGCCGCTTGGGCGGAGGTAAGCATTGGGGCTTCCGCCGCGTCATAGCCAACATCCTCTATGCAATTGATGTCAAAAGTCAATTTCTTTAAAACACTTATGGCACTGTTATCTCCAAAATAAGTGAATACCCCGTTTTCATAGGAATAATGTTCGCCGGTATCCATCAGGTCATGGTGAACACAGTAATATTTTCCGCTGATTACAATTACTTTCGAATCGGGAAGAGGGTTGTTAACAAGTTTGTTTCGTTTTTCCTCATCAATACCGCCACTTGTAGCCATGGCAAACCAGTCGTCAAAGCTCAAATCTTTGCCCATAATTGCACGGTATTCCTTTGCGGCGGTGTCATAATACATGAAATCTCCGCTGCCTTGCCAGCCCAAGCCGATAGAAAGCAATCGACTTTTTGATATCCTCCGCGCAGTTCATAGTGCTTTACAGGCACTCCGTCGACACTCCCAAACAATCTTGAGCGGCTTCAAGCGATTCCGACGTTGCCTCGGTTGTGGGAGCGGCGGTTTCCCGCTTCTCTGATTCCTATGTGGCAGCAGGCTCGGAGATCTGCCGTGAAGTTCCCCCCGAATCCGAGAGAGGCGCGCTGCCGTCGGCATTCTCCTTACAGCCTGTGAAAACTATTGCAATTGCCGTGAATAATGCTGTGATTTTGCCAAGACGCTTCATGTCAAGCTCCTTTAATCCCTCTCCAGCGCGGTAATGCCGCTTCTCACCATCTTAATAATACCAAAAGGCTTGAGCAGCTCCACAAAAGAATTTATCTTCTTAGGCTCGCCCGTAAGCTCCAGCATTATGCTGTCCGCCGCGATATCCACGGGCTTTGCGCGGTACAGATTGGCTATCTCTATTATCTTCTGCCGCTCCTCGCAGGAACGCCCCGCTCTGATAAGTATATGTTCGCGGCAGACCGCGTCGCTCAGTATCTGCACGTCCTGAACCTCGTACAGCTTCAAAAGCTGGCTCTTTATCTGTTCGAGTATCTTCAGATCTCCCTCTACTACGATAGTCAGCCGCGAAATGTTTTCAACCTCCGTTTCGGCGGCGTTAAGGCTCTTTATATTAAAGCACCGTCTGCTGAACAGACTTGAAACCCGCGGCAGAACTCCCGCGTTGTTCGCTACCTTTACCGATAAAACATATTCATGCATTTTTTATCTCCTTATTTAAAAGAATTTTCCGCACCTCTCCACCCGCCTGCGGCGGCGGAAAATTCATGCGTAGGGTTTTTCGACTTTGAGCTTTCAGCCCTTTGAGAGCTTTTTTGCCTACGCGTTCAGGTCTATTTCCGTTATGGGATTTACAACGGGCTTGCCCGCGGGTATCATGGGAAGTACGTTGATATCTCTGTCTATCCTTACCTCTATCATCACGGGAGCGGTCTTTGCCGTTTCGAGCGCCTCTTTCAGCACGGGCTCGATGTCCTCGCTGCGCTCTATGACCAGCGTTTTTATTCCAAAGCTCTCGCCGAGCTTCACATAATCTATATGCCGGTTGTCAAGCGTCGTCTGTGAAAAATGCTTTTCATAGAAAAGCCGCTGCCACTGGCGCACCATTCCCAGCACGCTGTTGTTGAACACCATTTCTATTATGGGGATATTATGCGCCGAAGCGGTTATAAGCTCGTTAAGATTCATAGCAAAGCTGCCGTCGCCCGCGACGTTTACCACCGTTTTGGCGGGACAGCCCGTTTTTGCTCCTATGGAAGCTCCCAGACCGTACCCCATAGTTCCGAGTCCGCCCGAGGAAATAAAGCTGCGAGGGTGCTTATACCGATAATACTGCGCCGCCCACATCTGATTTTGACCGACCTCGGTGCAGATAACAGCTTCTCCGTCAGTGAGCCTGTCCAGAGCTTCCATTACCGCCTGCGGGGTAACGGGCAGAGCCTGTGTTCCGTGCTGCTCGGGCTCGCCGAAATCCGCCGCGATAATTTTCTCCGTCCACTCGGGGCTGTTCTTTTGGGCGATTTTCCCGCAAAGCTCAGTCAGCGCCGCCTTTACGTCGCCTTTAACGGTGACAGCCGCCTCGATATTCTTGTTGAATTCCGCGGGATCGATATCTATATGAATTATTTTCGCGTTCTTTCCGAATTGACTCGGGTCGCCTATCACACGATCGGAGAAGCGCGTTCCCACCGCTACGAACAGATCGCAGCTGTTGAGAGCCGCCGCCGCCTTTACCGTGCCGTGCATTCCAAGCATACCTATATACCGCCTGTCGGTCTGGTCGTAAGCTCCCTGACCCATCAGCGAGCAGGAAACGGGAGCGTCGCACAGCTCCGCCAGACGCTTAAGCTCCCCGAAAGCCTCCGACGCGATAACTCCTCCGCCCGCATAGATATAGGGGCGCTCCGAATCCGCGATAAGCGCCGCGGCTCTGTCAAGCTCCTCCGCCGATACCGCGTCGGGAAGAACCGGTTTCTCCGCGGGAGCGGGGAAGTATTCGCACTTTGCTATGGTGATATCTTTGGGAATATCCACCAGAACGGGACCTTTGCGTCCGCTGCCCGCTATCCTGAATGCGAGCCGAAGCGTGTCGGCAAGCTCCGATACGTCTTTAACAATAAAATTATGCTTGGTAATGGGCATTGAGATACCCGTGATATCAACCTCCTGGAAGCTGTCCAGCCCCAACAGATTGCAGGACACGTTTCCCGTGATAGCAACCAGCGGAACAGAGTCCATGTAAGCCGTGGCAATTCCTGTTACAAGGTTGGTCGCCCCGGGACCGCTTGTGGCGATGACCACTCCCGTTTTTCCCGTCGCTCGCGCGAAGCCGTCGGCGGCGTGGCACGCTCCCTGCTCATGGGAGGTGATTATATGCCGTATCCTATCACTGTATTTATAAAGGCTGTCATAGATGTTCAGCACAGCCCCTCCCGGATATCCGAAAACCGTATCCGCCCCTTGCTCCAGCAGACATTCCACAATTATATCCGAACCCGATAATTGCATTTTCAAGCACTCACCTTTCCTGTTTTTTTCTGTATATTGTAAGTTAAATTCATTTGTGAAAAAAATATCTCATTATTATTTTAACACATAACGCTTATGTTGTCAATGATATAAATGCCTTTTTTTGATATTTTTTTTCAAAACATAATTTTTCATTAAAATTAAACAGCCAGCTACATCAGCGCTCCTTAAAAGCATTGCTCCTCCTGAAGCGGGGGAGCAATGCTTTGGGCTGAATATAAAGGTTGACCAAGAGCGAACTATTTAAAAAATTTCAAAATTCCCGCAAGCACGCGCCGTTCGCTGCGCTCACTTC
>CAJULF010000065.1 GCA_910587135.1 uncultured Oscillospiraceae bacterium | reverse complement strand
TGGGCGCACAGTGGATTTTGGCTTTCAGCGCCTTTGACTTCTTGATTATTTTGTTTTTCCAAAGGGGGGCAAACACTCTCTAAGCTAAATTATTATTTAATTAAAAAAGAGCGGCAAAAATCAACCGACAACAAATTTCATCGTTTATTATGTTTCTTGCATTACACGGTTGACAAAACAACGATTTTGAGGTAAAATAAGAGAGAGGAATTTTTTTGAAAGGCTGAGCAAACATAAAATTATGGTCACTTTGATTGATCTGCATAATCATTCGGTTTTGTCGCCCGACGGCTGCGACCTGCCTGTCCTTATGGCTGAACGAGCCTGCGGGCTGGGTGTGACGCATTTCGCGCTGACGGATCATATTGAGATTGATAAATTCGACGAATGGGATTATGCGGGAGCTGTGAAAAAATCCCGCGCGGCATACCTTGAAATAAAAGAGCGCTTCGGGGACAAAATGGAGATATACTATGGCGCTGAGCTCGGGCAGGCTCTCTATAATACCGAGCTTGCGGATAAGATACTGGCGGAAAACGATTTTGATTTCGTTCTCGGCTCACAGCACCGCACCAAATCTTTCAAATATATGGGAGTATCTTTGGAGGAAAGCCGCCTGCTGCTTAAGGAGTATTTCGAGGAAGTCCTGACGCTGGCGGAGTGGGGACGCTTCTGCTCACTGTCGCACCTGACGTTCCCGCTGCGGTTTATAGGAGTTGATTGGCAGTCCGAAAATCCCAAGCGAAAATACGATATCGATATTTCCGTGCACCGCGCGGTAATTGACAAAATACTGGAAACGATAATTTCAAAGGAGATCGCGCTCGAGGTCAATTCCTCGGGAATACGCAAGGGGCTGGGAGTATCCATGCCCGACGCGGATATAGTGCGGCGGTACAAGGCTCTCGGCGGAAAAATGATAACCGTCGGCTCGGACGCTCACAGAGTCTCCGACGTTGCCGCAGATATCCCGCAGTGCCTTGAAATGCTGAAGGACAGCGGCTTCGGCGAAGTATGCGCTTTCAGAAAGAAACAACCTGTTTTTATTGAAATTTGAACGGAGGAAAAATTATGAACAAGCTCCTTGATTTACTAAGACAGAACGCCCGCCTTACCAACGCGGAGCTGGCGGCGATGCTTGGAATCACCGAAAACGAGGTCGCCGAACAAATAAAGCAGCTTGAGAGCGACGGTATAATTATGGGCTATTCGGCTATCATAAATGAGGAAAAGGCAGACGAAAAAGGAGTTACCGCCATTATAGAGATACGCGTTACCCCCATAAAGGATCAGGGCTACGACGATCTTGCCCACACGATAATGGCATATGACGAGGTTGACAGCGTATTTCTGATGAGCGGCGCTTATGACCTGTCGGTGACTATAACCGGCACAAGCCTGCGCAAGGTCGCGCTTTTCGTTTCGGAGCAGCTCGCGGTGCTTGACGGGGTTCTTTCCACCACAACACATTTTGTTCTGAGAAGATACAAGGAGAAAAAGCACCTGTTCAACGAGGACAATTTCGATGAAAGGAGCATGGTGTCCCCGTGATAGACTATAACAGTATAATCCCGCAGAAAATACGGGACATTCAGCCGTCAGGCATACGCAGATTTTTTGATATCGCGCAGCAGGTGCAGGGGGTAATCTCGCTGTCGATCGGTGAGCCCGATTTCAAGACCCCTTGGGCGGCCCGAAGAGAGGCAATAAACATTCTTGAAAAGGGCAGGACCGCATACACGGCTAACGCGGGTCTTATAGAGCTGCGCCGTGTTATCGCTGAGTATCTGCACAAATTCATACATACCGAGTATTGCCCCGACAGCGAGATAATCGTTACCGTAGGCGGCTCGGAGGCTATCGATATGTCGATAAGGGCGCTGGTGAACGCAGACGACGAGGTACTTGTACCCGAACCCAGCTTCGTATGTTACTCTCCCATAGTTTCGGTGTGCGGCGGAAAGCCCGTTCCCATCGTCACAAAAGAGGAAAACAGCTTCCGCCTTACCGCAAAGGCGCTGATGGAGAAGATCACCCCCCGCACAAAAGCCCTTATACTCCCCTACCCCAACAACCCCACGGGAGCGGTTATGCGCCGCAAAGACCTTGAGGAGATAGCCGAGGTGCTCCGCGGAACGGATATCGTTATACTTTCTGACGAAATATACGCGGAAATGACCTACGGCGGCGAAAAGCACGTTTCAATAGCTGAAATAGAGGGTATGAAAGAGCGGACGATAGTGATAAGCGGCTTCTCGAAAGCTTTCGCGATGACGGGCTGGCGGCTCGGCTACGCGGCGGGTCCCGAACCGATCATGAAACAGATACTTAAGCTGCACCAGTACTGCATAATGAGCAGCCCTACCGTCAGCCAGCACGCCGCTGTCGCCGCAATGACAAGATGCCGCGACGACGTGGAGCATATGGTGGAGGAATACGATATGCGCCGCAGACTGGTGGTAAAGGGCTTCAACGATATGGGGCTTACCTGCTTCGAGCCGGAGGGCGCGTTCTATGTGTTCCCCTGCATAAAATCAACGGGTATGTCCAGCGAGGAATTCTGCGAGAAGCTGGTTCACACCAAAAAGGTGGCGGTAGTGCCGGGCAGCGCTTTCGGTGAAAGCGGCGAGGGATATGTGCGTGTGTCCTACGCCTATTCCGTGCAGCATTTGCAGACCGCGCTGGCGCGTATCGAGGAATTTCTCGGGGAGCTTGGTAAATGAAAGAGATAACGCTTACCGCTTACGCGAAGCTCAACCTTTACCTTGATATCACGGGCAGGCGCGATGATGGGTATCATATGCTGAAAACGGTAATGCAGAGCGTTTCGCTTGCGGATTATGTTAAAATAGCGCTCAATGAGGGCGGCGGGATATCCGTGAGCTGCTCCGATCCGCTTATTCCCGCGAATGAGGGGAATATCTGCCATAAGGCGGCGCGGCTTTTCTTTGAGGAAATCGGCGGCGGGAGCGCGGATATCCGTATAGAAAAAAGGATACCGAGCGGCGCGGGAATGGGCGGCGGCAGCACCGACGCGGCGGCTGTTCTTAAGGGATTGAATATTCTGTACGGAAACCCTGTCGATGACAGACGGCTGTCGGAGATCGCGGCAAAGGTCGGCGCGGACGTTCCGTTCTGCCTTTGCGGCGGCACTAAATTCTGCCGCGGTATCGGGGATATCATTTCGGAAGTTCCGCCGATAAAAGAGTGTGCTTTTCTGATAGTGATGCCCGATTTCGCCTGCCCCACCGCGGAAGCCTATCGGAGATACGATGAAAACCCTACGACCGCAAGGAAAAATTTTAATGAGTTCATCAAATCGGACGGCGAATACTGGCGGCATCTGTACAACGTATTTGAGGATCTGTATGGTGACAGGAGGATAACGGAGCTGACCGACAAGCTAAGGAGCGCGGGAGCGCTCGGCGCGGCTCTTACGGGAAGCGGCTCGGCGGTGTTCGGAATATTTGACGCTGCCGAAAAAGCGGCAGTGGCTGCAAGAGCGTTTCCGACGTTGTTCACCTCGGTCTGTACCGCCGTTCGGAACGAAGATATATTACATAATGCGGAGGAATATGTCTGAAAAGCGGGCTTGCCCCTTATCCGACTATTGCCCCAACAGGGAAGGAGTACGGCTGATGATCATAGTTCAGAATCATGTCGGCAAAATCACCATAACGCAGGATTATCTAATGGCGCTTATCGGAAACACTGTTACAAGCTGCTTCGGAGTGGTGTCCATGAACATTAGCAGCCCGCGGCAGACACTGGCGGCGGCGCTCCCTTTTACGAAAAAGAGGGATTTCGAGCGCGGAGTAGCGGTAAGGGTCGGCAAAGACAAGCTGGTGATAGATCTGCACATCTCACTGATGTATGGAGTTAACATGAACGCGGTGGTGCGCAGCATAATCAATAAGGTGACATACGCCATTGAGGAAAGCACGGGCATTTCCGTTGAAAAGGTCAATGTTTATGTTGACGATATTAGGACTTAAAATGTTGTACCGCAAAAGCAATGCTCGCAAAGAGCAACGCTTGTCCCACGCAGCAAAATTCTCCGCAGAAACCCGCGAAAACGGAGCGCAGCGGAGTTTTGCGGGCGGGTCGCGGAATTTTTTAAATCAGAAGGGGTAAAAGATGACAATTACGGGAAAAGTCCTGCGTGACGCTATCATTTCGGGAGCGAACAATATTTCAAGGCAGCGTCAGGCTGTGGACGAGCTTAACGTGTTCCCCGTGCCCGACGGCGATACGGGAACAAATATGTCCATGACAATAAAGAATGCCACAGCGGAGCTTAAAAACGCATCGATCGGCGCAGGTGCGGGCGATATCGCGAAGATCGCCGCCTCAGCCATGCTGCGCGGAGCACGCGGTAACTCGGGCGTTATTCTCTCGCTTATTTTCAGGGGACTTTCAAAAGGTCTGGCGGGAAAGGAAACGGCGGACGCGGCGGCGCTTTCGGCAGCGTTCAAGCTGGGTGTGGACGCGGCTTACAAATCCGTTATGAAGCCCACGGAGGGCACTATCCTCACTGTGGCGAGAGAGGGATATGAAAACACCGCCTCCATTGCCAAGGAAAACGGCGACGCGGCGGATTTTCTAAAGGCATATATCGCGGAGGCGGAAAAATCCCTTGAAAAGACCCCCGAGCTGCTTCCCGCGCTGAAAAAGGCGGGAGTTGTGGACGCCGGCGGCAAGGGTCTGATAGTTATTTTAGAGGGAATGTACGCCGTGATAAGCGGCGGAGAGGCGATAACGGCGGAGGACGAGGTGAAGCCCGTAGCGCCCGCGGCCGTGGCGGCTTCGGGCACCTCGGAGGAAGAGATAAAATTTGCCTACTGCACCGAGTTTATAATAAACCGCACCTCTCAGCGGGACGCTACCGCGCTGCGGGCGTATCTCGAAACCATCGGCGACTGTGTGGTGGTTGTGGACGATGAGGATATCATCAAGGTGCACGTTCACTCAAACAATCCCGGCAAGGCGATAGAGGAAGCGCTCAAATTCGGAGAACTGACCAAGGTCAAGATAGAGAATATGCGCGAGCAGCACAACAATATCATCAAAGCGGACAAGGCGGCGCAGAAGCATCGTAAGCAACCCGTTCCTCCCGAGAAGGATATCGGATTTGTCGCGGTAGCGGCGGGAGCGGGACTGGAAGCTCTGTTTTCAGACCTCGGCGCGGATTATGTTGTGCGCGGCGGACAGACCATGAACCCTTCCACGGAGGATATCCTCGAGGCGATAGAACAGACCCCCGCACACAATGTATTTGTACTGCCGAACAACAAGAACATCATTATGGCGGCGGAGCAGGCGGTATCTCTTGCCGACAGGAACGTATGCGTTCTCCAGTCGCGCACGATACCCCAAGGGATAACCGCGATGATGGCATTCAACCCCGACGCGGATTTCGCCGCGAACCGCAGCGAAATGACCGAGGCACTGGACAGGGTGGCAAGCGGGCAGATAACCTACGCGGTGCGCGACAGTGAATACGATGGACATAAGATAAAGCAGGGCGAAATACTTGCAATGGATAACGGAAAGATAGTATTTACCGAAAAGGACGTTACCAAGGCTCTCGTTAAGCTTACGAAGCGCCTTGTTACCTCCGCAAGCAGCTATATTACCGTTATCTACGGCTCCGACGTAACCGACGAGGACGCCGAGGCGGCATATGAAACACTGCGCGGCAAAATAAGCGATGATGTGGAAATTGTGACGGTAAACGGCGGGCAGCCCGTGTATTACTACATAATTTCGGTGGAGTAACGCGATTCTCATGGAAATAACCTACCTTAAAGGCGTAGGACCAAAAAAAGCGGAGCTGTACAAAAAACTCGGCATAGAAACCGTCGAGCAGCTCGCCGAGCTTTACCCGCGTGATTATGTGGATTTTACCGACGTTACCGCGATACGGGACGTCGTTTTGGGAGAGGTCTGCGCCCTGCGCGCGGTGGTGGCGCAAAAAACCGAACCGTTCAGCAAATACGCGCGGGTCGCGCTGTACAAGGCGGAGCTTAAGGATGACACCGGAAGCATTACTGCGGTCTTTTTCAACGCGAAGTATACCTTCGGCAAGCTGGAACTGAACAAGGAATATATTTTCTGCGGCAAAATAACCGGCGACCTCGCTCATTTACAGATATCATCACCGATGTATGTGGGAGCGAACGAGCAGGGTCTGCTGCCCAAATACCGCTTAACGGCGGGGCTTTCCAACAATACGGTGAGCGCCAACATGAAGACCGCGCTTTCTGTGATCAAGCGCGAGGAAACGCTCAGCGCGGAAATACTTGAAAAATTCAATCTTATCGGGGCGCAGGAAGCGCTGCTTAAAATACACTTCCCGAAATCCCGTGAGGAATACACCGCCGCCCGCCAAAGACTTGTTTTTGAAGAGCTGCTCACGCTTAAGCTGGGCTTGTCAATGATACGCTCACGGGGCAGGGCTATGAGCGGCGCGGTCATGTCCGACGCGGACACAGACGAATTCTGGGGTTCTCTGCCTTTCTCCCCCACCGCTGCCCAGCAGCGGGCGGCTGCGGAATGTATCGCGGATATGAAGCGGGAATATCCTATGAACAGACTGCTTCAGGGCGACGTTGGCTCGGGAAAGACGCTGGTCGCTGCGGCAGCCGCTTTTTTCGCGGCAAAAAACAATTTTCAGACGCTGGTGATGGCGCCCACCGAGGTGCTTGCAAGACAGCATTTCAAAACCTTTTCGGAGCTTCTGATACCGCTTGGTATAAAGACAAGCCTTATCACCGGAGGAATGACCGCAAAGGAGAAAAACGCGGCAAGAGCGGCGGCTGCCTCGGGCGATACCGATGTGATAATCGGCACGCAGGCACTTATACAAAAAAAAGCGGATATCCATAGGCTGGGTCTTGTCATTGTGGACGAGCAGCACCGCTTCGGTGTAAATCAACGCTCCGCACTTGCGGAAAAGGGATACAATCCGCATATTCTCGCCATGTCCGCAACGCCCATTCCGAGAACGCTGGCGCTTATAATTTACGGCGATCTGGACGTCTCGGTGCTGAACGAGATGCCTAAGGGACGAATCCCCATAAAAACCTACGCAGTCGATACCTCGTTCCGTCCGAGAATATACAAATTTATAAAAAAGCATATCGCCGAGGGAAAGCAGGCGTATATCGTCTGCCCGCTTGTTGAGAACGACGAAGGCAAGAGCGAAAAGGCAAGCGCGATAGAATATTACGATCGGCTTGTTGAAGGAGAATTCCGCGATATTCCTACGGGTCTGCTTTACGGAAAAATGAAGCAGTCGGAAAAAGAGCGCGTAATGACGGAATTCAAAGACAACATACTTAAGCTGCTTATATCCACCACCGTTATCGAGGTAGGAATAGACGTGCCGAACGCGGTTGTGATGCTTATTGAAAATGCGGAGCAATTCGGGCTGTCGCAGCTCCACCAGCTAAGGGGGCGCGTGGGGCGCGGAGCGGAGCAGAGCTACTGCGTGCTGATGACCGACAGCAAGAGCGAATACACGCGCGCCCGCACACGCGCTATGGTGGATACCACAGACGGATATAAAATCGCGGATATGGACCTTCAGCTGCGCGGTCCGGGAAACTTCTTCGGACAGGAGCAGCACGGGCTTCCCCCGATGCGCATTGCCGATCTCGCGGACGATTCCAACGCGGTAACGGATGCAGACAGACTCGCGCAGGAGATTCTCGCGGAGGATCGCGATCTGTCCTCGGAAAAGAACGCCGGACTGAGGAAAAATGTGGAAAAGCTGTTCGGTTCCGCGGCGCAATACGGATGGAACTGACACGCGGCGGGCACTGTGATCCGGAAAAGGAGAATGCTGTGCGGAAGACTTTGAAAGTCCGCGTAAAAACAGATGAGGACATAATCAACGTAAAAGTGACAAAGGTATTCCGTTCCGTGAATCCGATAACTTTTCAAAATAATGTAAATCTTATGTTGGAAGGCAGCGGTAAAGGAATACGGCTATACTGCGGGACCGAGGAAGATGCAAAGGCGCTGGTCGGAGAAATTCTTGAGGGCAAAGCAGCCGATTTAACGGATTATCCCGCAAAATGGAATATGTAATAAAACATTTATTCTGTACACATAATGAAAAAACGGGAAAACTTTAAAGATTTGACGGATATATTTTTTCGGAGGTAAAATGGCTGAACTTGAAATTGAACGGTGGCGGTATCCGCGGTTTTTTACGGAAAACATCGATGAGCGGGAGGCGATACTTACGGGGGACGAACCGCGGCATGCGGTACAGGTGCTACGTATGAGGGCGGGAGACCTCGCGGTTCTGTGCGACGGCAAAGGGACGGATTATCTTGCGCGTCTGGAAAGCGCGGATAAGTATACCTGCCGCTTTTCGATTCTGGAAAAATCCCCCAATGCCGCCGAGCCAAATATTTACCTTCGTCTTTTTCAGGCTATGCCTAAGGGCGATAAAATGGAGTTCATTGTGCAGAAAGCGGTGGAGTGCGGCGCAAGCGAAATTATCCCGTTTTTCTCAAAGCGCTGCGTTTCACGCCCCGATGTCAAAGCCATTGCCAAAAAGACGGAGCGCTACCGCAGAATAGCTCTTGAAGCCGCAAAACAGTGCGGACGCGGAATTATACCCAAAGTAGGCGAAGCGGTGGAATTTTCCGCCCTTACGGAACTTATTTCCGGCGAAAATACGGGTATACTGTTTTATGAATGCGCGGAGCTTCCGCTCAAGGCGGCGGTTTCCGATTTCAAGCACAATGTGGATATAATTATAGGCAGCGAGGGTGGGTTTGAGCCAAGCGAAGCGGATTATCTCACCGAAAGGGGGCTTGCCGCTGTTTCCCTCGGAAAGCGTATCCTGCGCTGCGAGACCGCACCGATTGCAGCCATCTCAATTTTGATGAATATGACGGGAAATATGTGAAATTTTTGTAAAAATTCACAAAAAATCTTAATTGCACTTGAAAAAATTCACAAAAAGGTATATACTATTATTTGTATAGACGCGGCGAATCAATTTGTCCGCGGTATAACTCGGATAATGTATAACCGTTTTACAAGGAGGATAAACATGAAGGGTTTCGGAGTATTTATGGTGGGACTTCTTGCCGCTGTCGGCGGTATTGCGGCTGCTACCTATATCACTAAGAAAAAGCTGGAGAAGGAGAACGAAGAGGACTACTACAGCGATTGGGACGATCTTGACGATGATATCGACTTCGATTTTGACGACGATACGGATTTCGAGGTTGATTCCGATATCGACATTACCTCCGCTCCTGCCGCGGACGCTAAGCCCGGCGAGCTTATAGAGGATGTTCCCGCGGATGAAGCGGACGAGTCGCTTTGATAATCTAATTGCTTTACAGATTTCGGCGGTGCTTGTAATGTACCGCCGTTTTTGCGCATATAATTAAAAAGCGTGTTTTCGGACACGCCCCGAAAAATATGCGAACGGAGATTTATATGAAAAGATTTACTGCGGCTCTTGCCGCGATATTATGCCTTATTATGACAGGCTGCGCGGGTGACAGCGACAACTCGCCCTCGGGAAATGCGGAAACCGAAGCAACCTCCCCTCCCCCGTCGATTACCGATCCTGTCGGCATATCAAAGGAAACGAGAGGCACGGAAAGCATTACGGAGGAGAGCAGTTCAACGTTGAACGAGAATATCCCCGAGGAAAGCGTTCCCGATGAACCGACGTCGGATACTCAGACGGTGGATATCCCCGCGGCAGATGTTACCAAGCAGATAGCCGCCTTTGACAATACGTTTCTCGGGCTGCCATCTGTCGACAAGGTGTATATTTTCTCCGACGCGGGAAAAAGCGCCGAGATAGACGGGCGCGTATGCGGCGCTGTAAGCTGCTACGACGAGCACGAGGGTACTCTTTACTATATGTGCGATTTCTACATATCCCCCGACGGAAGCAGAGTATACCGCTACTACGAGCAGGAGGAGCGCTTCGCGATACTCCCCGAGGAGCAGCTCACGCGTCTTGACCCCGTGCGGCAGAGCTTGGACGATATCTTTTCCGCGTCCGCAAAGCTCTACAATATGTTTCATCCCTACTCAAACGGAGCGGTTGACGGCATAGATTACGAAGCTGACCCGACAGAGATAAACGGAGAAACATACTTTCCCGTCACAAACACAACTATCGACAGCAAGGCAATGCTGCTGGACGCGCTGGACAGGTATTTCAGCGGAGAGATAGTGACCGCTCTTATGGATACCAACAAATTCATTGAGCAGGACGGCATTCTTTATGTCAGGGACTGCGCGGAAGCGGGATCTAACCCCACCCTCGAGCACATTGAGCGCAAGCTTACGGAGCTTACGGACAACACCGCTGTGTTTACGGAACACATCACCTATCAGTACGAGGCGGGAGAAACCGAGGTGAAAGAGATTGTTTACACAGCGGAAAAGCAAAACGGACTATGGCGCTTCACGGATTACACCGCTCCATGGACACTTTATTGAGCTGTAAACCCGCATGGTTAAGCGAAATAACCGAGTTATATCCCATGTGCTGTTTTTGTGGGATTTTTGCGAAAACCGCACTGCAAAAGGAAATTTCAGAGTTGAAGCATTTTTTTAGATGATTTTACGGACATTATAAAACGCTCTCAAACCGCATGGTTAAGCGAAAAAATTTGCATTTTTTATTGTTCTGACCGGTTTTTTGACTTTGAAAACCGCCAAACCCGCACAGTTAAGCGGAATTTACGCTTTTTTATGCCAAAGAAGGCATTGGTCCGAGTATTATAACTTAAATTTAATGTGGAAAATAGCAATATCCCCTTGAAATGTGCGGAAAAATGTGATATAATAAGTATTAAGCGTTTACACGCTGAATCGGGCGTTTATACGCAATACATAAAGAAAGAGGTGTTTCCTTTGAAGCATATCAAGACAATCAACAAGGCTAACCTTAAGGCTTCCGCCGAAAAGGGCGGCTGCGGCAAGTGCCAGTCCTCCTGCCAGTCCGCATGCAAGACCTCCTGCACGGTGGCTAACCAGAAGTGCGAGGCTGTAAAGTGACCCGTGCGAAACCGCACGAAACGGAGCTTTGCTTCGATTTTATTGAGAACCTGTCTGCATAGCCGCTCAACGCCCGTCTTGCGGCAAATTTTACCGCTGACCGTGTCAAAAATTCTTGACGTACTACAAGTACGACTGCGAATTTTTTCCTTGTCTTCGGAAAAATTTGCTTCGCAATCCGGACATTTCGGGCTATGTGGACAGGTTCTGAGTTTGGGCGGGAATGTTCCTGCCCAAAAATTATAAGATTTTTGGAGAATGACCAATGATACATAAATTCAGACAGGCGGGCTACAATATCCTGCTTGATGTAAACAGCGGCGCTGTCCATGTGCCGGACGACTGCGCGTTCGACGTGCTGGACTGTATTTCCGCACCGATGAGTGCCGAAATGCCTGACGAGCTGCCCGAAAAGCTCCCGCAATATACCGTGGAGGAACTGCGCGAAGCCTATGGAGAGCTGTATGGGCTTTATAAAGATGGCGCTCTCTTTACCGAGGACGACTATGAAAAATATTCGGAGACTATGGTCAGAAGCCCTATAAAGTCCATGTGCCTTAATGTAGCTCATGACTGCAACCTGCGCTGCGAATACTGCTTCGCACAGACGGGGGATTTCGGCGGCGAACGCTGCATTATGCCCCCCGAAACAGGGCGCAGGGCGATTGACTTTTTAATAGAAAACTCGGCGAACCGAGAAAATATCGAGCTGGATTTCTTCGGCGGAGAGCCGCTGATGGCTTGGGATACGGTGGTGGAAACCGTGAGATACGCCCGCTCCGTGGAAAAGAATCACGGAAAAAAATTCAGATTTACCATAACCACCAACGGTCTGCTGCTGGATGATGATAAAATCGACTTTATTAACCGCGAGATGGTCAACGTGGTGCTGTCGCTGGACGGGCGCAAGGACGTCACCGACCGCATACGCAAAACGCTCAACGGCAAAAGCGCGTACGATGTGATAGTTCCGAAGTTTCAGAAATTGGTTCAAAGCCGCGGGGACAAGGATTACTATGTACGCGCAACATTCACCAAGTACAACCTCGATTTCACCGATGACGTAATTCACCTGCGGGAGCTTGGCTTTGAGCAGCTCTCGGCAGAGCCCGTGGTGACCGATATCAATGAGCCTTACGCTATCACCGAATCAGACCTGCCACGGGTATTCTCGGAATATGACAGGCTTTGCGAGGTCATGATGAACCGCGAAAAAGATAAATTCAACTTCTTTCACTTTATGGTCGACTTGGATCAGGGGCCCTGCGCTATAAAAAGGCTGAGGGGGTGCGGCTGCGGAAACGATTATGTGGCGATAGACCCCAACGGGAACATTTATCCTTGCCACCAATTTGTGGGAATAGACGATTGGAAAATGGGCAATCTATATGATGGAAGTTTTGACAATGATATTAAATCCATATTTGCCGCGACCCATGTTTACAGCAAGCAGGGCTGCCGCGACTGCTGGGCAAAATTCTTCTGCTCGGGCGGCTGCAACGCCAACAGCTTTATTTATGAGGGCGATGTTAAAAAGCCACACAAGCTCTCCTGTGAAATGCAGAAAAAGCGCCTTGAATGCGCGCTGACACTTGCGGCGCACAGAGCGCTAAAGGAATAGTCTAATTTTTTCGATTTGTCAGCGGGATTTAATTTTTATATCAGCATTGCTTCACAGATTTTACACAATTGCGTTTTATAATATAACCATAAAATGAAACGCGGTATAACGCGTTAGGTACATAAACGACGCAAGATTGAAAGGATGATTCAATATGTACGATAACAATATGAACGGTTATCAGCAATTTAATACCGAAGCAGTGACCCCCTCCGAGCCTGTGAAGGCTCCGAAGCCCCCCAAGAAAAATCACGGCGCCGCAAAGGTTTTCGCACTGATAGCCGCCGTGGCGATAGTCGGCGGCGGAGCGGGCTTTGGCGGAGCGTTTATCGCGGGCAGAGCCAACAGTGCCGTTATATCCGCAAACAACGAAACATACCATACCACTTCCGGCAGCACGTCGGAGCTTATGAATGAGAGCAGCACCACCCCCACTCTCAATGATCTTCAAGCGGGAGCGTCGATATATCACAATGTAAACAGCGACGCGGAATACAATACCGACGGCACGTTCATGTACACGCGTGATCTGGTTTCGGCGGTTCGCGACTGCATAGTATACATCCAGGTATATGTAGATTATCGCGGCGAAAAGATACTGTACGGCTCGGGCAGCGGCATAGTGATATCCAATGACGGGTATATCCTGACAAACAACCATGTGGTGACAGGAATGAGTTCATACACGGTACAGGTATGCACTACCGATCCCAAAACAGGAACGGGCTTCACACAGGATTACGACGCGACTCTTGTCGGAAGCGACAGCGATACGGACATAGCAGTGCTGAAAATCAAGGCGAACAACCTTCAGGCAGCTGTACTGGGTGATTCCGACAGCCTGCACCTTGGCGACGACGTGGTTATTATAGGCAACCCCATGGGTCTTCAGACCTCCGTTTCAAAGGGTGTGGTATCGGGGCTTAACCGTCAGATATCCTCAAACGACAGGGCGTTGTCATCCATTCAGACCGATGCTGCGATAAACTCCGGCAACTCGGGCGGTGCCATGTTCAATATGTACGGCGAGGTCGTGGGAGTAGTAAACGAAAAGCTTATTAACGACTACTCCGAAAACCTTGGATTTGCCATCACCATCAATGAAGCGAAAACAGTAATAGACGACCTTATCAACAAGGGATATGTTACCGGCAGACCCATACTGGGCTTCACCTGTATCCAGGTAAGCGAGGACGCTGCCAGATACGGCATGACCCCCGGTCTTTATATAACGGATATCGACAAAGACCTTGCCATCGCTGACAGTGAGCTTGTAGTGGGCGACACAATAACAAAGGTCAACGGTCAGTCGGTAACCACCACAAACGATGTTTCCTTTATCCTTAAGGATATGAAGCCGGGCGACAGCGTTACCGTGACCGTTGTGAGAACCGATTCCATAGGTCGCGACAAGGAATACAGCTTTGATATCACGCTCTCCGAATATCACGGGCAATAATAAATGCTTAAAATAAATCAAAACGCGCGGGATTCTTCCGCGCGTTAGCCTGTTATATATAGGTTGACCTAAATTGTATTATTTAAAAAAATTTCAAAATTTCCGCCAGTCATACTCCGTGCTGCTGCGCAGCACTCCGCATGCCTGCCGGAAACCGTGCACATTTGCCAAACGGCAAATGTGCACTTTTTGAAATTTCATGCGCCGACATTGCGCAGCATATAAGCTTTTTCTATAAGCTGACGCGCGGTAAATTCCGCGCGTTTTGATTGTAGCTTTAGCGCAAAAAACCACCGCTTGAAGCGGTGGAATAAAAATCTTTA
>CAJULF010000064.1 GCA_910587135.1 uncultured Oscillospiraceae bacterium | reverse complement strand
CGTATAATGAAGCCGCTGCGGCTGTCAGACGCATAATGGATAATATTCACAATTATCGTTGTCGGTACGATGGCAGGGAAATCCCGGTAACAATGACGTTTGGAATATCGAATTACTGCGGCGGTACGGTGGACGCGCTGGTAAAAACAGCCGACGATAAGCTGTATTACGGAAAAAATCACGGCAGGGAGCGCGTTGTTGAATATATTCCGCAGGAAATTGAAGGGCAAAGCATCAAGCAAGCTCAGTGAAAGATAAATGAGGTTTGTTAAAAACGATTGACTTGTCGGTTGTATCAGGTATTAGTTTATACATTGTTAATTAAATTTATTTGGAGGTAAAGCATATGAATATCATTAAAAATTCAGAGGGTAAGACCCTTAACATTGCATTGGAGGGCCGACTTGACACTACGACCGCTCCGAAGCTCGAAGCGGAGTTCAAGCAGAGTATATCCGACAACACGGAGCTCAATCTCGACTTCGCGAAGCTGGAGTACATATCGTCTGCGGGTCTGCGCGTGCTGCTGGCGGCGCAGAAGGTGATGAATAAGCAAGGTAAAATGGTTATTCGCAACGTCAACGATGTTATTTCCGAAGTATTTGAAGTTACGGGATTTGTGGATATTTTGACAATTGAGTGAGGGTAAAATGGAAAATCAGTTGTTTCGCAAATCAAGCACTGAGCGAGTATCCTCTCCCGAACAGCTTAACGACTACGTTTGCGTGTCAAATCCGAGCGTTTGGATGATATTGGCGGCAGTAATCGTTTTACTTATCGGAGTGTGCGTTTGGGGAGTTTTCGGAAAGTTAGACACAAAGATTTCTACAGCGGGAGTATCCCAAAACGGCATTTTTACTTGCTTTGTAGCTGAAGAAAACGCCGCGAAAATCAAACCGGGAATGGAATTAAACGTTGACGGAAACGTGCTGTCCGTTTCGGAAATTTCCGCAAAGCCGATTTCCGTGAACGCGGATATGGACGAATATTTACTGTACCTTGGCGGATTTTCCGAGGGCGAGTGGCTTTATGAAGTAACGGCTGATTCCACTCTTACGGACGGTACATATAGGGCTGAAATCGTGACGGAGAGTGTTTCGCCGATGTCGTTTGTTCTGAATTGAGGTTGCCCCGATGAGTTCAAAAACAAGTACGAAAACAATAAAGCAGCCTATTAAGAACGGCGTGGCAAAAGTTCCCGTTGTAATGCAAATGGAAGCTCTTGAATGCGGTGCGGCTTCGCTTACCATGATACTCGCGTATTACGGAAGGTGGATACCGCTTGAGCAGGTTCGTGCGGACTGCGGCGTGTCGCGCGACGGTTCAAATGCGAAGAACGTCCTCAAGGCGGCGCGGAGCTATGGGCTGACCGCAAAGGGCTACCGCTACGAAACGGAGGATCTCAAGAAAAACGGAACGTTCCCCTGTATTATCCACTGGAATTTCAACCACTTTGTGGTATTGAACGGCTTTAGGGGGAATAAGGCGTATCTCAACGACCCCGCAAAGGGCAGCTATTCCGTGCCTATGGAAACGTTCGACAAGTCGTTCACGGGAATTTGTTTGATGTTCGAGCCGTCGGAGAATTTCGAACCAGGCGGCAAGCCGAAAAGCGTTGTTTTGTTTGCGAAAAAGCGCTTAAAAGGCGCGGGCGCGGCGATCGCGTTTGTAATTTTGACTACAGTAATTTCCTCTCTTATCGGGATCATAGATCCCGCGTTTTCAGGAATTTTTCTGGACAGACTGCTGACGGGTGCAAACCCCGAATGGTTCATGCCTTTTATTTTTGCGTTCGCGGGAATGAGCGCGGTTCAATTAATCGTCGAGTGGATACAGACCGTATATTCGCTGAGAATAAACGGAAAATTATCTGTTGTCGGCAGCACGGAATATATGTGGAAAGTGCTGCGTATGCCTATGGAATTTTTCTCGCAGCGCATGGCGGGAGATATTCAGCAGCGGCAGTCAATGAACGCATCCTTGGCACAGTCACTCGTAAAGACGTTTGCACCGCTTGCACTAAACACGATTATGATGTTTTTTTATTTGATCGTGATGATCCGTTACAGTCTTCCGCTGACGCTTGTCGGATTGGGCTCTATCATGATAAATATCGCCGTTTCACGGATCATTTCAAAAAAAAGAATTAACATCACGCGCGTGCAGATGCGCGATTCGGGAAAGCTCGCGGGGGCAACCGTCGCGGGTATCGAGATGATCGAAACAATCAAGGCGAGCGGCGCGGAGAACGGATTTTTCGAGAAATGGGCGGGCTATCAAGCAAGCGTGAACACGCAGCAGGTGCGGTTTGAAAAGCTCAATCAGTACCTCGGAATGATACCATCGTTCGTGTCGTCGCTGGCAAACACCGCCGTGCTTGTTTTGGGTGTTTATTTCACGATAAACGGGGAGTTCACATTGGGCATGATTATGGCGTTTCAGGGATTTCTGGGGTCGTTTACCGCGCCTATGCAGACGCTTATTTCGGCGGGTCAGACATTACAGGAAATGCGCACGCAGATGGAGCGCGTCGAGGACGTTATGGAATACCCGACCGACGTGAATTACGAAAACGACAAGGTGGACGAGGACGCGGAGTACGATAAATTATCGGGAAATGTGGAATTAAAAAACGTCACGTTCGGCTACTCGCGCCTTGCCGAGCCGCTTATCCGAAACTTTAATTTAACGCTGAAAACGGGCAGCAGAGTTGCGTTTGTCGGCACCTCAGGCTGCGGAAAATCCACGCTATCGAAGCTCATATCGGGCTTGTACAAGCCGTGGAGCGGCGAAATTCTGTTTGACGGAAAGCCGATAAGCGGGATAGACAGGAGTGTTTTCACGGGCTCTCTCGCGGTAGTCGATCAGGACATTATTTTGTTTGAGGACACTATCGCCAACAACATCAAAATGTGGGATAATTCTATCGAGGATTTTGAGATGATAATGGCGGCGCGCGACGCGCAATTGCATGAGGATATTATGCGGCGTGAGGGCGGCTATAATTACAGGCTGACCGAGGGCGGCAAGGATTTCTCGGGCGGTCAGCGGCAGCGCATGGAGATTGCGCGCGTTCTCGCACAAGACCCTACAATAATCATTCTCGACGAGGCGACCTCCGCGCTTGACGCGAAAACGGAGTATGAGGTTGTGAAATCCATAAAAGACCGTGGGATAACCTGCATTGTGGTGGCGCACAGATTGTCCACTATTCGCGACTGTGACGAGATAATCGTGCTTGACAACGGCATTGTGGTGGAGCGGGGAACTCACGAGGAATTGTACGCGAAAAACGGAGTTTACGCGTCGCTTGTGACTAATGAGTAAAGGAGGCGCGGAATATGGGTTGGTTTGACGAACAGATAAAACAGCGCAAGCAGAACGACAACGATGTTTTCGCGGACTCCTTTGTGAATATAGCGGGTGCGGTAATGGGAAGCCGCGTTTCCGCCGCGCTGAATGATGAGCGGCAAATCGCGAAAAACGCGTTTGACGAAATTCTGAAATTTTATCATTTGAAAACGCGGGAAATTCCCGACAGCATCAAAGACCGCAACGAGCAGCTTGAATTTCTGCTTCGTCCGCACGGAATCATGCGGCGAACAGTGACGCTCTCGCGCGGTTGGTACAAGGACGCAATCGGTGCTATGCTCGGCGTTCGCAAGGCTGACGGAGCTGTTGTCACGCTAATTCCAACGGGGCTTTCGGGCTACTCGTTCACTGACGAAAAAATGGGAAAGCGCGTAAAAATTAACAAAAAAAACGAGGGGCTTTTCGAGGAGGAGGCTATCGCGTTTTACAAGCCGCTGCCGCAGAAAAAGCTCGGTATACCCGATTTGATTAGGTTCATCTTGGGGACGCTCTCCACCGCCGATTTCGCGCTAATAGGCGCCTCGACGCTCGCCATAACGCTTATCGGAATGATCTCTCCGAAATTAAATAACCTGCTTTTTTCAACGGTAATTGAAAGCGAAAGTTACAGATTGTTATTTTCAATAACAATTTTTATGATTTGCGTGACGATAAGCTCTTTATTGATAAACGGTGTAAAATCGCTGATTATGGCGCGGATAAACACGAAAATGAACATATCCGTTCAGGCGGCAACAATGTCGCGCGTAATGTCGCTGCCCGCCGAGTTTTTCAAGAATTACGGCTCGGGAGAGCTGTCCGCGAGAGCGCAGTATATCAACTCGCTTTGCAATATGCTTGTGTCGACGATTTTATCGACGGGTCTTACCTCGGTTTTCTCTCTGGCGTACATATCACAGATTTTTATTTACGCTCCCGCGCTGGTCGTACCGTCGCTTATTATCACGATCGCAACGGTGACGTTCTCGGTGATCTCGGCGTTTGCGCAGATGAGAATCAGCAAAAAAAGCATGGAAATTTCCTCAAAGGAAAGCGGAATGTCCTACGCGCTTATTTCGGGAGTGCAGAAAATTAAGCTCTCGGGCGCGGAAAAAAGGGCGTTCGCGAGGTGGGGTAATCTCTTCGCGGATGGTGCGCGGCTCAGCTACGATCCGCCGATGTTCCTCAAAATAAACACGGTAATCTCAAGCGCAATCTCGCTTGTCGGAACGCTTGTGATGTATTATTTTGCGGTGTCATCGGGCGTGTCCGTCGCGGATTACTATGCGTTCAACACGGTTTACGGAACGGTGTCCGGAGCGTTTATGTCGCTGGCGGGAATAGCGCTGACGGTCGCACAGATAAAGCCGATTATGGATATGGTGAAGCCAATCTTACAGGCGGTTCCCGAAATTTCCGAGGGGAAACAGGTGATAACGCGGCTTTCGGGCGGCATTGAGCTGAACAACGTTTCCTTCCGCTACAACGAAAATATGCCGCTCGTGGTGGACGATATGTCGCTGAAAATTCGTCCCGGACAATATGTCGCGATAGTCGGCGCTACGGGTTGCGGGAAATCCACTTTAATGCGGCTTATGCTTGGCTTTGAAACACCGCAGAAAGGTGCTGTCTACTTCGACGGCAAGGATATTTCCAACGTCGATTTGAAATCGCTTCGACGCAATATCGGCGTTGTTATGCAGAACGGTAAGCTGTTTTCGGGGGATATTTTCTCGAATATAACTATCTCCGCGCCGTGGCTCACAATGGATGATGCGTGGCATGCGGCGGAGCTTTCGGGGATCGCCGAGGATATCCGCCGTATGCCGATGGGAATGCACACGATAATTTCCGAGGGCTCGGGCGGCGTTTCGGGAGGACAGCGGCAGAGGCTGATGATCGCCCGCGCGATTGCTCCCAAGCCGAAAATTCTGATGTTCGACGAGGCAACCTCTGCGCTCGATAACCTCACGCAGAAGACCGTTTCAGAATCGCTGGACGGGCTGAAATGCACGAGAATAGTAATAGCACACAGACTATCCACAATAAGGCAGTGTGACAGGATCATTGTGCTTGACAAGGGGAAGATCATCGAGGACGGAACCTACGACGAACTTATTCGGAACGGCGGCTTTTTCGCGGAGTTGGTTGCGAGACAAAGGCTTGATTATACGGTGAAACCGGGAACGTGAAAAATCTTTTAAAATTTATTTGCCCTTTTCGGTTTTTGTCCGAATAAACAAATGAAAGCAAAAAATAACAAAATTCCGGAAAAAATGTTATGAAAATTTTATTGAAGAGCTTCACATGAACGGCGAGATGTCCGATGAGAAACCGAATGGTGTGAACGGCTGCGCAGGTATATCCTATAAAAGGACTTGTGGCTTTGCAACAACGAAAATAATAAGGTATAGGAGGCATTTATCATGAACAATGAATTGATCGAGAAAGCAAAACAGGCAAAATCAGCGGAAGAACTGTTAGCAATCGCCAAGGAAAACGGTATTGAGGCGACTGAAGAAGAGGCAAAACAATATTTTGCGCAGCTGCACCCTGCCGCAGGAGAACTGTCGGATGACGAACTGGACAATGTCTCAGGCGGCGGCTGTTATAAGGGCGATGGAAGATTGGTGGTAACGATAGGTCACAGCTGCGGAAATTGGGCATGCAAATACTGTGGGCAAAAGGTTGACCCGAGTTCTCATCGGTGTTCAAAACATGCGTATGAATTTATGCACCTTCAAGCTCCCGGGGTATGCAATAACTGTGATTATATGGGCTATGAAAAAGGATTATGGCTATGCAATCATCCCGCGAACAAAAAATAAATATGCCGATCGATCCTGATAAAACATATACGGTCGCGTCGCACAACTACCTCATCAAGGAGGGCAGCAACGGACTGAATATGTTTTCGTACAATGAGCTTGTTATTAACGAGTGAACGATTGACAATCAGGTGCTTATTACCTTTATCAACGAGCATTTGTCCAAAGTTGTTCCGGCAGAATACGGTGACCCGCAGGGGGCGTATTATATTAGTTTAAAAGGAAAAACGAATTTCATTAGGAGGTAAATTATGGAAAACAATAAGAAAAATGAACTGCAGTTAAACGGTTTGAAAAAGGCGCTGAGCAATCCCGTGGAGGGAAAGGCGCTAAGCGGCGCGCTGCCCGATGACGCGCTCGACGGAGTAGCGGGCGGCGCGGTTCTTGATTCCTTGTTTTATATCGCCAGGTGCAATAGATGTGGTTGGCAGTCATGTCCCTTTGACAATCGCGGAAATAATGATCTCGCGGTGATTGTGATGGATCACTGCACCGCTCATCCCAACTG
This sequence comes from uncultured Oscillospiraceae bacterium, assembly GCA_910587135.1. Taxonomy (GTDB): domain Bacteria; phylum Bacillota; class Clostridia; order Oscillospirales; family Ruminococcaceae; genus CAG-115. The sequence continues at coordinate 8,212 of CAJULF010000064.1, read as the reverse complement.
TGAGGGCGATTTCAACGTATTCAATATTAACAGCAGAAATGTAAGGCTCGGATAACTTTTTTAAGGAGCAGATCTGTTATGAGCTGTTACATATTAAATTCGGGTATCGCGCTGCGTTCGTGGCGGCTGGTTCCTTACGCGTACTACATAAAGGGCGTCCGCGACGCGAAAGGTCTTAAAAAGGACGAGTTTGAATTCCTTTTGAAGTGCGACGGAAAAACGGAGATTACGGAATATTCTTCGCTTGTGGAAAAATTTTTGAATATGGGCTTTATCGCTCCCGCAAAGAGAGGCGAAACGCTCTCCGAGTGGCAAAAGCACCTTAACTGCGACAACCGCTACTTCCCCGCCATGGAATACGCGATAACGGGAAAATGCAACTATAATTGTCTGCATTGCTTTAACGCTGCCGACAATGCACCGCTTATGAGCGAATGGACGCTCGACGAAGCGAAAACAATGCTGGAGCAGGCGCAGAAATGCGGTTTGAACGCAATTACCCTCACGGGCGGAGAGCCTATGCTTCATAAAAATTTCTTTGAGATAATTGAAGAAATATACAAGCGCGGAATGTATGTCGCGGAGATCAACACCAACGGGCATTTTATTGATCAAGCTGTGCTTGATAGAATGAAAGCTCTCGGCTGCACTCCCATTATCAAGATATCCTTTGACGGGATTGGGCATCACGATTGGCTTCGGAATCAAGAGGGCGCGGAGGGAAAGGCACTTTCGGCAATTCGGCTGTGCAAAGAGAATGGCTTTGAAGTTTGGGCGCAGACCAATGTTCACCGTCTTAATATCGAGGCAGTTCTTCCGACGGCAGAGATGCTCGACGAAATGAGCGTTGACGAAATGCGGATAATCCGCACCTCGGAATCTCCGCGTTGGAAAGAGAACGCCGGCGATGACCGGAGTCCGAGCGGTGCTTGTCTTAACGTTGGCGAATACTACGACGAGATGTTCAGATTCGCTGCCGAATATATCAAAAAGCCTCACAAAATGGATATTGATATATGGCAGTTTCTGACGATATTACCAGTTAGAAAAGCGTTTCGCGTTCGTCCCGTGGAGTGTGCCGAGGGCGAATACCGCGACAGTCTGCCCGTGTGCCGCGGAAACCGCGGAAAGATCGCTGTTGCAGCAAACGGAAATGTGTACCCATGCTTGCAGCTCTCGGGAACATACGACGCACGCGGAGAGCTTCTCGGCAATATAAAGGCAGATGACCGCAACCCCGGTTCGGGGTTGCAAACGCTGCTGCAAGACGGAAAATATCTGGACGAGGTCTGCACCACGGTCAGGACCCTCGCCGATAAAAACCCTAAATGCGGAGTCTGCGAATACTTCAAATACTGCGTCGGAGGCTGCCGCGCTCTTGCTATGGCGTTTACGGGTGAGAAGCTGGGCAGCGATCTTGCAAAGTGCGCGTTCTTCAAAAAGGGATATTACAAGCGAATTACAGAGTTGTTTGACGGCTGGAAAAACCTTGCGCCTATCGGGGTTATTGAGAGAGAATGATGGAAAAAACATTGAAACATCTCGCTGATGTACGCGCTGCCCGCGGCGTTTATGTCAGCGGTATCGTGCAACTATATCTTAATAACGGATTAAGGATTTAAAAACTTGTTCCAATAAAAGTGGTGTGCGGAAAATTTCGCCGAAAAGACGTGCGCCAATCCTATTGGAACAGGCTCTAAAATTTTCTACGATATTGCCTATCCGATAGGACTGTTCTTTGCGGCGGCTTGCTTCGCGCTGTATGCTGTGAAGTGCGCAAAATCGAAACGTGAAACGGTGTGAAAATGGAGCTCAGACAAAACGAACAATTTCTGAAAAAGGCGTACAACAAAGCGCTTCTGCCGTGCGTACTGTCGGTGCTGAGCGGCAACATCAACATACTCGCGGACGGGATTCTGGTAGGACAGCGGCTCGGAACATCCGCGCTTGCGGCGATAAATTTCAGTCTGCCCGTGTACCTCATTTTGTGTATCGCGGGCTCGTTCGTCGTGTCCGGAACAGCGATCCGCGCTTCGGACGCTATCGGGAAAAATCAGACCGAAAAGGCACAAAGCCTCTACCGTATGTCGATTTTTTGGTGTACGGCAATTTCGGTTATAATAACGATTTTCGGTTTGTTATTTCTGAAATCGCTGTCGCTTGTGCTGTGTTCGGACGCTGATGTAATGCCGCTTGTGATGGAATATTCGGGCGTGACGATAGCGGGAGCACTGCCGAAAATACTTGTCTACATACCGTTCTGGTTTCTGCGGCTTGACGGACGGAACGGTCAGGTAACGCTGATGATGACGGTCATGGGAGTTGGAAACGTTGTACTTGATGTGCTGTTCCTGTACGCGTTAAATTGGGGAGTATTAGGCACCGCGCTGGCGAGCGTGCTGTCGACAGCGGCGGCGTGCGTTCTCGGATTTGTGAAATTATGCGATAAAAAAAGCGGATTTAAATTCGGATTTTGCGTAAAAGCGGAGGGCGTGAAATTTTCTGAAATAGCCAAAGCAGGAAGTCCGTCGGCAGCGAATAACTTATTTCAAACTCTGCGCGTGTCTGTCATAAACGCACTTCTGCTGCGCTATTGCGGCAGCGAAACAGTGGCGGCGTTCACGGCGGTGAACTGTATTGCGGCATTCGCGGAAAGCGTGACGAGCGGCGTTCCGCAAGCGGCTTCGGCAATGCTCGGAATTTACAGCGGCGAGCACGACAACGAAAGCACGCGGCTTTTAATGAAGCGGCAGCTCAAAAGCGGAATACCGTGCGCGCTGATTTTTTCCGCAGTAATTATACTTGGAGCGGACTTGATATCACTCGCTTACGGACTGAATATTTCATTGCGGTTTGCGTTTGCTTGTCTGTCACTCGGAATAATTCCCGCGCTTATAAACTGTGTCCTGTCGGGGTTTTACAACGTTTCGGGACGAAACATCTGGGCGAATACAGTCATATTTCTGCGTGTGTTTTTAATGTCCTGCGCGAGCCTTTTCGCGCTGCTTTACTTCGGTCATAGCCCATGGCTGTTTTTGTTTTTCGGTGAAATATTAACGCTGTTATTCTGGTTTATTGCAACCGGAATTTCACATAAAAACCGTTCGCGGTTTTTATTGTTGGATAATTCACTTGAAAAATCGGGTAACGTAATAAATTTCTCGGTAAGCGGAGATGCGGAAAATATCTGTGACGCATCCGGCAGGATCACGGATTTTTGTGCGGACAACGGAATGTCGTTGAAACAGACAATGCGAATAAGTCTTGCGCTTGAGGAAATTATGATGCTGATCACGGATAAAAATGAGAGGGCGGTCGAATTTGATCTTCGCGTATATTCCTTGCAAGGCGTTATCGGGATACGCATACGCTACGGAGGAAACGACTTCAATCCGCTTGCCTATGCGGATAACGACGAGGAGTATCTTGGGATACGTCTTATCGAGAGCATATGCGAACAGACCATGTATCAGCGCACGTTCGGCACAAATACCGTGCAGATTTTTGTAGAGGGGGGAATGTCCGCATAATGAAAACGGATTACGAACGGCTTGGCGGCGAAGCGTTGGAACGGCTCGAAATGTCAACAAAAAACGCGGATACTGCGCAGACAAAATTTCTCCTTGACTGGTTGAACGAAAACAAAAACACCGAATTCGGCAAGCGATACGGATTCGCGCAAATAAAATCCGTTCGGGAGTATCAAGAAAAGGTCCCCCTTTCGACCTACGAGGACTACGCCCAAGACATTAAGCGCATTGTTGACGGTGAAAAAAATATCCTGACCGCGCGCGACGCAGTCTATTTTTGTATAAGCTCGGGCACTGTCGGCGATGAAAAATATATTCCGCTTACCGAATACGATTTTGAAGCCCACTATGTTTTTATGTACGGAGCGGTTTTCGGGCAGATACGGGAATATTATCGCGACATGGATAAAACGGAGATTTTCGGAAAGATATTTCAGATAGGCGAGTTCGCGAAAACATATATGCCGGACGGCAGAATGAACGGGATACGCTCGGGCTGCGTGTATCAATGGCTTGACGGAAACGGGGAATTTGACACTTCCGACTATTGCGTTCCGAAAGAGATTTTATTTCCCGAAACGCTGGAGGATCAATTGTACGTCAAGGTTCGCTTTGCGCTATCCGAGCGTGATCTGACAGCGATACACGGAGTTTTTGTAAACCGCGCCGCGGGAGTGATCGAGTACATTCTCCGCAATTGGGAACCGCTGCTGAACGATATTGAGCACGGCACGGTAAGCGTTAAACTTCCCGAAAAGCAAAAAAAATATATTACCGAAAAGTTTCATCCAAATCCCCGACGCGCAAAAGAACTTCGGAGTATTCCGCGCGCAAATTTACATAAAGGGATCATCAAAAAAATCTGGAAAAACATGAAATATATTCTCGCGATCGGCGGCGACAGCTTTTACTATTATACCGAAAAGATGCGCGGATACGCGGGCGATATCCCATTACATTTTTTTGTCTATGCCGCCTCGGAGGGTGTTTTCGGATTGGCGGAGAAAGTTAATTCCGCGGACGGATATGTGCTGCTTCCCGAATCGGTTTTCTTTGAGTTTATTCCCGTAAACGGAGATCATACACCTCTGCTTATCGGCGATGTGAAGATCGGAGAAAAATACGAGCTTGTTATTACCAACCGTTCGGGGCTGTACCGTTATAGGCTCGGCGACGTTGTCAAGATCGTTGGACTGCACGAAAAGGCGCCTGTTGTAAAGTTCTGCTACCGTCGAAATCAGGTGATAAACATTGCCGGTGAAAAGAGCAATCAGCAGCAGTTCGATACGGCTATAAAGCGATTTGCGGAATTGTCGCAAACCGAGGTGAGGGGGTATTGCGTTCAAGAGGATTTTTCGGGAATATCACCAAGGTATTTATTTTATATGGAGTGCGAAAACGCTCCCCGGAATGCGGACGCGCTCTTTGAGGAATGTATGTGCGCCGCAAATCCCGAATACAAATCGTGCCTGAATATGCGCGAGATCAGACCGTTGCATATCGAGCTTTTACGGGAGGGAAGCTTTAAACATTATGAAAAAATGCTTGCCGAAAGGGGCAAGCCTATGGCGCAAAGTAAAATGCCGCATTTTCTGAACACCGAGGAAAAGAAAAGCTTTTTTGCGTCACAGATAATACCCAAGGAGGAAAAAGAATGAAAAAGCTCACCGGAATAGCGGGCAAACTTACGACAGGCGTAATACTTTTCGGGATATTATTGGGCGCAGTGTGCAGCACAGTAGGCTATATGGAATTTACCACAGTTCTTGAACAGCAATACAACGATTCGGCATACGAGATCGCGGAAACGGCGAGGACTATCCTAAATCCCGACAAATTTGAACAATATCTCGAAACGGGACAGACTGACGAAGAATACGAAAATATTTTGTCACGACTGGACACGCTTACCGATGCTACAAACGTGACGTTTATATACGTTGCGAGGGTGAGTGAGGATTATAAAACGCTTACATACATTTACGATACGGTAAATTCAAGCACGGGCTTTGACCGTTATCCGTTAGGTTATACCGCATCCGATCTCGATGAAAAGCATACCGAGAACGTTATAAAAATCATGACGGAGGGCGGACGCGCGGAAAAATATCTGTACTCCTACTCAAAGGAATCGGGCGCGCATACGACAGCCGCCATCGACGTAAAAAATTCCGACGGCAAAATAATCGCCATGCTGTGCGTTGAAAAACCGATGACGCGCCTTGAAAACGCCCGAAACGCCTATGTTCTGCACGTTGTTTTCTGGACGCTGGGTGCGATAGTTCTGTTTATTTTCGTGTATTCCATAATACTGAGGCGTGGCGTAATAAAGCCGATCGAAGCGCTCACAAAAGAGGCGGAGCGTTTCGCGCAAACTAACCTGCCGTCGACAAAGCCGCTTAATATCACGCAAAGGGACGAGGTCGGAATACTCGCGCGGGCAGTCGAAAAAATGGAAACCGATATCGCGGAATACACCGAAAATCTCACCGCGATAACAGCCGAAAAGGAACGCGTAAACACCGAGCTTTCCGTCGCAACGCGTATTCAGGCGAATATGTTGCCGAGCATTTTCCCGGCGTTTCCCGAGCGAAAGGAAATAGATATTTATGCGACCATGAATCCTGCCAAGGAAGTGGGTGGAGACTTCTACGATTTCTTTATGGTGGACGAGCGACACCTCGCGATAGTTATGGCAGACGTGTCTGGAAAGGGAGTTCCCGCGGCGCTGTTTATGGTCATCGGAAAGACGCTTATAAAGGATCACACGCAGTCCGGTAAGGATCTGGGCGAGGTGTTCACCGAGGTCAACGAGCTGCTTTGCGAAAGCAACAGCGAGGGCTTGTTTATCACCGCGTTCGAAGGAGTACTCGACTTAGTGAACGGCGATTTCCGCTTTGTCAACGCGGGTCATGAGATACCCTACATCTGCAAAAAGGGCGGCAATTTTGAACCATATAAAGTACGGGCGGGGTTCGTTCTCGCGGGTATGGAGGGCATACGGTACAAGTGCGGCGAGCTGCGGCTTGATGTCGGCGATAAAATTTTCCAGTATACAGACGGCGTAACCGAGGCTACTAACGCGAATAACGAGCTTTTCGGCATGGATCGGCTGACGGATATCCTCGGTGAAAATTCCGCGTTGCCTCCTGCCGAGCTGCTCACTAAAATCAAAGAGTATATAGATAAATTCGTGGGAGAAGCGCCGCAGTTTGATGATATCACAATGCTTTGCCTTGAGTACAAGGCAAGAATGGAGGGTTAAAATGAAGGAGCTTACAGTTGATGCGACGATTGAAAACGTCACCGCCGTAACCGCTTTTGTGGACGAGCAGTTGGAGCAGATCGGCTGCCCGATGAAAACGCAATGTCAGGTCGATGTTGCGATAGACGAGCTGTTCGGAAATATTGCGCATTACGCTTATAATCCCGAGGTAGGCGCAGCTACCGTTCGCGTTGAGGTTACGGAAAATCCCCTCGCCGTCGTGATAACCTTTATTGATAACGGTGTTCCGTATGACCCTTTAGCAAAGGCAGACCCCGACATCACGCTTTCCGCCGAGGAACGCGGGATAGGGGGATTGGGTATTTATATGGTGAAAAAATCCATGGACGATATATCCTATGAATACAAGGACGGCAAAAATATTCTGAAGATCAAAAAAAATATATAAGAGCCTGTTTAGTATCTTGGTGTGCGCAGATCGCGCGTCGGATTTTTCGGCAGACGACGGCAATTTTTCGCCGAAATACTGTATGTATTTCAAGAAAGATTGGCTAAGTATGCCGGAAAATCAGCAAGCGAGATGCGTGCGACGAGATACTGTACAGGCTCTGAGGGGGCATAATTGAAAGGAAACATTCAGGAAAGTTATTATAAACTCGGATAATATCTTGACATTACTCTGCTAAAAAAATCGGCAAGGAGCAGAAACAGAAAATTGCCTGAACAAATGCTCCGGTCAAGATCACATTTGAGATACCAGAATGTCTTCGCGGAAAAGCGGAATATTCTGTAATTCGCGTTCACGACGGTACATTAACGGTTCTTGCGATTTTGACAGCTAATCCAACAACATAACGATCGAGACCGACAAATTCTCGACATATGCGCTGACCTATAAAGAGAAACCTACAACATCTATACGAGCGGAGGCAATTTAGGCGGCGGACACTCGGACGGCAGTTCTAATCCCTAAACCTCCATGCCGAACGAGAGCGATAATTCCGATGATACATCAAGTGACGATGATAATCCGTCAATAGATGATAGAGCAGATACCACATCAAGTGATAGCAAGCCAACAGAGGATAATTCCGACGCTGCACCAAACGACAACGGTAACACCACATCAAGCGAAAGCGATACTTCAAGTGGCGGCACTTCTTCAGGTGACGGGAGCGATCACCCTACAAGCGAGAGCAGTCCATCCGAGGATAACGGAAATCCCTCAACGGGAATAGCGGCATCGCTTATCCCGTTAGAAACCGCAACTGCTATCTTAACGGTGACGGTAAAGCCAAAAAGAAATAAATGGTACGTTCTGTTTTGGGGGAGACCATGCCGGTGGGAATGCAGATGAATACCCAATAACAACCGCAGCGCCGACGGGATAAATTACCCGTCGGCGTCAGTCTGTAGAAAAAGTCCGGCAAAGGCTGGACTTTTTTTATTTAATGTG
>CAJULF010000063.1 GCA_910587135.1 uncultured Oscillospiraceae bacterium | reverse complement strand
CTTTTACAAAATATGCTGCTTGATTTTGGCAAGGTTTAATTGGGGGAACAATATATGGTATAACCTCAAGTTTTGTACCCCAGATTCTGCTTATAACATAAGGCTGTACCAAGTCATCATCGTCCACATTCTCTGCGTATGCGGTCACAAAAGAAGAACCAATCATAAAAGCAGCAACCAAGCAGCTGATTAAAAATCTAACAAAATCACGCCTTTTCAAAATTCTTGCATTCATAAAAATTTCCTCCTAAAAATATTGTACGTCATAGATATCCATTTCACTGTGAACTTAACCCGTGAAAAACTTTATTACAAATATCACCACCATTTCATTTTAACAAATTCCCAAAATGCCCCCCTTAACATTAAATATCTCTCTTGTAACACTAACAAAACAAACCACCCGATTATGACAGAAATTTTATTTTTTGAAAAACGCCAAATAGCAAAAATGCAAGCTATTTATATAAAAATGTCGGCGGCGCGGTGGGATAACCCCGTACATCGCGCCGCCGACCTCAGGAAAAGGGAGCGGATATATCTTAAAGCGTTTTACCGCTCTAAGTCAATTATACGTTGAACAGCAGCTCATCGTAGGTAGGATAAGGCCAGTATTCCTCGCCGACTATGGTTTCAAGCTCATCGGCTACCGCGCGCAGGCTCTGCATAAGCGCAAATACATCATCGTGGTAGGCTCTCGCCATGCTCTCGGCTTCTGTAATAGCCTGTGCCTTCAAAATTGCGTCGGATAGCTGAGTTGCCTTTTCGCTGAGCGCCGCCGTCAGGTCGTTCACCTTGGTGGCTGTCGCCATCTCAACAACAGGCTCGATTCCCACCGATTTCTTGCTCGCCGCAATATCACAGATGTCCTTGCCGAATCTCATCGCCGCGGGGAGTATCTCGGTCTTTGCCATGTCTGCGGCGGTAAGCGCTTCAATATTGATAGTTTTGGAGTAGTTTTCAAGCAGTATTTCTTTTCTGGAATGAAGCTCAACTTCACTGTATACGCCGAATTTGGTGAACAGCTCAACATTTTTCGGCTCGGTAAGGCAGGGCAAAACGTCAACAGTGGAATTAAAGTTGGGCAGACCGCGCTCCTCAGCTTCTTTCTTCCACTCGTCACCGTAACCGTTGCCGTTGAAGATGACCCTCTTGTGCTCCTTGATGGTCTTTACAAGCAGATCATGCAGAGAGGTATTGAAATCGGATACGCCCTCCAGCTCGTCTGCGAACTCCTTAAGAGAGTTTGCGACTATCGTGTTGAGTATGGTATTCGGACCGCCAATGTTGAGGTTCGATCCCACCATTCTGAACTCGAACTTGTTGCCCGTAAACGCAAAAGGAGAAGTTCTGTTGCGGTCGGTGGTATCCTTGGGGAAATCGGGGAGCGATGATACGCCAACATTGAACATAGTTCCTCCCGCGGAGGTATAATTCTTACCCTCAACAAGAGCCTCTACCACCGCTTCAAGCTCCTCGCCGAGGAAAATGGAGATTATAGCGGGAGGTGCTTCGTTCGCGCCGAGTCTGTGGTCGTTACCGGGAGAAGCAACCGACAGACGCAGCAAATCGGCATACTCGTCAACTGCCTTTATGATGGCAGCAAGAAATGTAAGGAACTGCGCGTTCTCCATCGGGGATTTGCCGGGGTCGAGAAGGTTCTGACCGTCGTCGGTGGAAAGCGACCAGTTATCATGCTTGCCCGAGCCGTTTATACCCGCAAAGGGCTTTTCGTGAAGCAGGCACACCATGTTGTGCTCCAGCGCCAGCTTCTTCATAAGCTCCATAGTGAGCTGATTCTGATCCGTTGCGAGGTTTGCGGGAGCAAATATAGGAGCGTTCTCGTGCTGGGCGGGCGCTACCTCGTTGTGCTTTGTCTTGGAGGATATACCAAGCTTCCACAGATGCTCGTCAAGGTCTCTCATATAATCCGCAACGCGCGCTTTGATAGAGCCGAAATAGTGATCCTCCAGCTCCTGACCCTTGGGTGCGGGAGCGCCGAAAAGCGTTCTGCCGGTGAAAATAAGATCCTTGCGCTTGTTGTAGGTGTCGCGGTCAACAAGGAAGTACTCCTGCTCCGCTCCGACCGTCGCCACAACGCGCTTGGTGGTTTCGTTTCCGAATAATCTCAGTATCCTCAGCGCCTGCGCAGAAACAACGTCCATGGAGCGCAGCAGGGGGGTCTTTTTGTCAAGCGCTTCGCCCGAGTAGGAGTAAAACGCGGTGGGAATATACAGCGAACCTTCCTTTACAAAAGCATATGAAGTGGGATCCCACGCGGTATAGCCGCGTGCCTCGAATGTGGCTCTCAGTCCGCCCGAGGGGAAGCTTGAAGCATCCGGTTCGCCCTTGATAAGCTCCTTGCCAGAAAACTCCATAATAACCGTGCCGTCGCCCATCGGCGAAATAAAGCTGTCATGCTTCTCGGCGGTGATGCCGGTCATAGGCTGAAACCAGTGGGTATAGTGCGTCGCCCCCTTTTCTATCGCCCAGTCCTTCATAGCGCTTGCAACCACGTCGGAAATGCTGCTGTCCAGCTCCTTTCCCTCCGCTATCGTCTTTTTGAGCGCCTTGAATACGTTCTTGGGAAGACGCTGCTTCATCGTTTCCTCATTGAATACGTCAATGCCGAATTCCTCTACAACATTAAATTTCTCTGCCATGTCCCTTTTCCTCCGTAAAAATTATTCCAAAACAAAAACGGCGACGAACGCAGGTATCCCTGCACCCGAAACGCCGTTGTTTCTTTACAGTTATTATTATAGCCTAATTACGCCCATTTGTCTATACATTTATTTCACAAATAATTTTCTTGTTTTAAGGTTTTTATGGTGAGTTTTCACAAAATCCAACCTCAAAAATGAATTATCAGCGATTTCAAAATTCATTTATCGAATATATTTCGCAATAAACCAAATTATTTCAGAAAATAACGCAAGACAAGCAACACAAAAATTCAGATTTAATCTCTGCCAAACATTTCCTTTATCTTGTCGAAAAAGCTGCTGCGCTTCTCGTAGTTTTTCTCCTCAAGCGTTCCCTCAAACGCAAGCAAAGCGTCCTTTTGCTTTTTGGAAAGGTTTTTCGGCACCTCTACGCTTATGCGAACTTTCTGGTCGCCTCTGTCTCCCTCGGCACGCTGGAGCTTCTGCACTCCCTTGCCGCGAAGACGGAATACCGTGCCGGGCTGCGTTCCCGCGGGAACGGTGTAGCTCACCTTGCCGTCAATGGTAGGCACTTCTATTTCGGCTCCAAGCGCTGCCTGTGAATAAGTAATCGGAAAATCTATCCAGATATCGTTGCCGTCGCGCTCGAAAATCTTGTCGGGGCGCACCGATATCCTTACCTTCAGGTCACCGCGTGAGCCGCCGTTAGCGCCAACATTGCCCTGTCCGCGGACATTGAGCGTAAGATCGTTGTCGATACCCGCGGGAACGTTTACGGTGATGGTCTTCTTCGCGTTTACATTTCCCTTTCCGCCGCACTTCGGGCAGGGAGTTTCCACGATTTTTCCGCGCCCGCCGCACTTGGTGCAGACACGCTGGCTCATCATAGACCCGAACATGGTGCGCTGCTGTACGTTGATTCTTCCCGAACCGTTGCAGTCGGGACAGGTTTTAGCCGTTGTGCCCTTTTTAGCGCCGCTGCCGCCGCACTCTTCACAGTTTTCAACGCGTGTGACGTTGATGTCATGAGATACGCCCTTGCACGCTTCCATAAATCCGATATCGAGGTGAACCGCAATATCCGAGCCGCGCCGCGGCGCGTTTGCGTTGGAGCTTGAACGTCCGCCGCCGAAGCCGCCGCCGAAAATATCCCCGAAAATATCGCTGAGATCCACACCGTCAAAGCCGCCGCTGAAGCCACCGAAGCCGCCAAATCCACCCGCTCCGCCGCCATAGCTCGAATCCACGCCCGCGTGTCCGAACTGGTCATACTTTTTGCGCTTGTCCGGATCGGAGAGCACCTGATTAGCCTCATTTATCTCCTTAAACTTAGCCTCCGCCTCAGGGTTGTCTGGGTTAAGGTCGGGGTGATACTGCTTGGCAAGCTTTCGGTAAGCCTTTTTTATCTCATCGTCAGAAGCGCCCTTTTGCAGTCCCAGCACCTCATAATAATCTCTTTTATCCATAATGTAATCATGCTCCCAAATGAGAGCACCGCTCCTTTCGAGTTAAGTTTTGCGTAACAGCGCCCCGCGGACCTGACCGTACAAGATGACAGCGCCACATAACTGCCTCCCGCTATCCGTCATTCAAGCAATTTGGAATCTATCATCGGCACAACAAGCTCGCAGATATCGCCAAACTCGTCATAGCCCCAATAGCACTGATAGAAACCGTCGCCTAAGCCGGATGAGATCATCACCATGCGCTTGCCGCTGTCGGGATTTTTCCACTCAATAAAGTCGCCGTTCTTGTTCTGATGTTCGGGATATCTTGCGGCGCTCTCCGCGAAAAATCCCGAAAAATAATCGCTTACGATATTTTTTTCGGCATTATCGGACTGCCATTTGTCAGTGAATTTCTTGAACTCCTTAGCACCCTCGGCATCGCAGAACGACATCACTCCCGTTTCAACGGGAAAGCCGCTCATAACCCAGCCCTTAAGCATTACGGCGTTGCTTTCCACCGATTCCGCAATAGCATAATATACCGCGGGGTCGGGTTTTATCTTAAGGCGGGCGGTACACATTCGTATCCCGACGTCCTTGTTTCTCACCACCGCCACCTCTGCGGGATAGCTCCCCGCGGGAATACTTTCCTTAAGCACCGGACAGCATATACCCATGGCAAGATAGCAAAGCGGGTCGGATATTACCACCTTTCCCGAGGGAATATCAACCATTCCCACAGTTAAATGAGAGCGCGTTTCCGACTTGATGAACTGACCCGCGATTTCTTCAACATTAAGAGATGTTTTGCTGACATACTCACAGTTTCCGCTGAACAAGCGGTTTACTCTTTCCCGGCGCTCCCTTTCCTCGCTGTTTTTCTCACGCATAAAGTCACGTATAAACTGTGCCATCATGACACCGGATTCACGAGCCGTTCTTTCCACGTAAGGATCCATTTCGCTGAAAATATGCCCGCAGTTGGTGAGAGAGCCTGCCTTGTAGCCTCCGCTGATACCTATCAGCCACTCGCCCTCCAAAGCTCTGCGGAATTTAAAAATGTAATAACGCAGTCCGTCAAGGTCGAACTCACCCGCGCACTCTATCGCCGCGGGTGCCGCGCCAAGACGCTCTTTATCGCTCAGCCACTCGGAAAGTGACTCCAGCGCCGCACTCATTTGTCTTTTGTCCATAAACACTCCACCTCAATTGGCAGTTGCAGCTGACAGTTATTAACTTTGCTTTGCCGACAGATATCTGATAATTGTCAACCAACCATTTATATATTGGCAATTGCGCCGCACTTATTTTATGCGGCGCATCACCTTTAGTACATTATTTCTCTGTAAACTCGACGTCAACCGCGCCGTCGTCGTTGTTATCATTGGAATCCTGAGCCGCCTGCGCAGCCTGTGCGGCAGCCGCCATATCCTCGGGATTTCCGCCGTTAGCCTGGTAAATCTTGCCGGCTACTTCGTAGAAAGCGTTCTGAAGCTCCTCCTTAGCTCTCTTTATCGCTTCGATATCCGTGCCCTTGAGAGCCTCTTTAAGCGCTTCCAGCTTCGGCTCAACCTTAGATTTGTCCTCATCGGTCACCTTATCGCCAAAATCCTTCATGGATTTCTCAATCTGGTATACCATGGAGTCAGCCTCATTGCGCGTGTCAACCTCTTCCTTGCGCTTCTTATCCTCTGCGGCAAACGCTTCAGCTTCCTTTACCGCCTTGTCGATGTCGTCCTTGCTCATGTTGGTGGAAGCGGTAATGGAGATATGCTGCTCCTTTCCTGTGCCGAGATCCTTTGCGGTAACGTTAACGATGCCGTTCGCATCAATATCGAAGGTAACCTCTATCTGCGGAATTCCTCTGGGCGCGGGAGCGATTCCGTCAAGACGGAATGTGCCGATGGACTTGTTGTCCTTCGCGAACTCACGCTCACCCTGGAGCACGTTGATATCAACGCTGGGCTGATTGTCCGAATAAGTGGAGAATATCTGCGAGTGCTTGCAGGGAATGGTAGTGTTGCGCTCGATCATTCTGGTGCACACTCCGCCCGCGGTCTCGATGCCGAGGGACAAAGGTGCTACGTCAAGCAGCACTATGCCGCTGACTTCCTTATTCATTACGCCGCCCTGAATGGAAGCGCCTACCGCTACACACTCATCGGGGTTGATACCCTTGAACGGGTCTTTCCCTATGAAATTCTTGACCGCTTCCTGAACAGCGGGTATTCTTGTTGAACCGCCGACAAGCAGTATTTTGTGAATTTCGCTGTTGGACAGTCCGCTGTCTGAGATAGCCTGCTTCAGAGGTCCCATGGTCGCTTCAACCAGGTCGGAGGTGAGATCGTTGAACTTTGCTCTCGAAAGAGTTACATCAAGGTGCTTCGGTCCGTTGGCGTCTGCGGTAATATAGGGAATATTTACGTTTATGGTAGTGGAGTTGGACAGAGCGATTTTGGTCTTCTCCGCCTCGTCCTTCAGTCTTTGCATAGCAAACTTATCGTTTATAAGGTCGATACCGTCGGACTTTTTGAACTCCTCGCGCAGGAAGTCGATAATCCTCTGGTCAAAGTCATCGCCGCCGAGATGGTTGTTGCCCGCGGTCGCAAGAACCTGCTGAACGCCGTCGCCGATATTGATGACCGAAACGTCGAACGTACCGCCTCCAAGATCGTATACAACAACGTTCTGATCCTCTTCCTTATCAACACCGTAAGCGAGCGCTGCCGCCGTAGGCTCGTTGATGATACGGTGTACGTTAAGTCCTGCAATCTGTCCCGCGTCCTTGGTAGCCTGACGCTGTGAGTCGGTGAAGTATGCGGGAACCGTGATTACCGCGTCGGAAACCTTCTCACCGAGATATGCCTCGGCGTCCGCCTTGAGCTTCTGGAGAATCATTGCGGAAATCTCCTGCGGAGTGTATTTCTTGCCGTCGATATCTACCTTGTAGTCGCTGCCCATATGACGCTTGATGGATATAACGGTTCTTTCGGGATTCTGAACAGCCTGGTTCTTCGCGAGCTGTCCCACAAGACGCTCTCCGTCCTTTGTGAACGCCACAACGGATGGAGTCGTTCTCGAACCCTCGGAGTTTGTGATAACAACGGGCTCGCCGCCCTCTATAACGGATACGCAGCTGTTGGTCGTACCCAAGTCGATACCAATGATCTTTGCCATAATAATTTCCTCCTAATTTAAAAAAATTCAAAATTCCGCCGCCGCTCCGCCCACCGCGTTCGCCCAACAACATCGGCGGAACCGTGCCGTATTTGCCATTCGGACAAACGCGCACTTTTTGAAATTTGCTGCGTGAGCGGAGTGTTGATGCAAACTTTCATCTGCTTTTACAACTCGATTTTCGGGTTGCTCTTGTCCCGTTATGACAAAACGTCATAATTTCATGCGCGGACGTTAAGCACTATGTTTTTAATTTACCACTGCCACCATGGCAAACCTTATAACCTTATCGTTTATTTTGTAGCCCTTAGCAAAGGTTTTCGCTACCGTTCCGCTTTCAAGGCTATCGTTCTCCACACGCTGTACAGCCTGATGCAGGGCGGGGTCAAACACTGCGCCGTCGCTTTCTATCTCCTCGACTCCCAGCTTGGCGAGAGTAGCCATAAAGCTGTCGAAGATCATCTGCACGCCGTTTTTATAATTTTCGTCGGTGCAGGGCGCTTCCAGCGCACGCAGGAGATTATCCATGACCGGCAGGAAATCCGAGGTCACATTTGTGATAATGTCCGCTCTCAGCGCCTCCTTTTCCCTTACGGTCCGCTTTCGGAAGTTGTCGTACTCCGCCATCGTCCTCAGAAGCTGATCCCTGAGCACGGCAACCTCCGCGGCATGCTTTTCCTCAGGACTTTCCTCGACCTCAACAGCGGGCTCGGCAGAATCTCCGGAAACTCCGCTTTCCTCCGTTTCCGTTTCGGAAAGCTGTTCCGACTCGGAAAGCTGCTCAAGCTCCTCGTCATTCATCGTCATCATTTTCCTCTCTTTCCGTCTGAATCAGCTTATCCGCGCTTTCTTCCGACAGCAGGCGGGTAACCTTATTGCTCAGATACTCAATATATGGGATAACCTTTCGGTAATCCAGCCGCATAGGCCCGATAATGCCTATCGTACCCGCGGGTCTTCCATCCTTGTAGTAGCTTGCGCTCAGAAGCGTTGAATTTGATATCGCGAAACTGCTGCTCTCCGCGCCGAAGCGCACGCTTATTCCCGAAAGAGCATCGTCAAGCATCGCGGAAATCTCGCTCTTTTGCTCCATGAACCGCAGCACGTCGGTCATCGGTATCTCACCGCTTGCAAGCAGATTTGCCTCACCCTTTACATCAACGCTGTCCCTCATCATCTCCTCGGACAGCTCGTACACCGCATGAAGCAGCGGAGCGAGGGAAAGCATATATCCCCCAAGCGCTCCCGCAAGCTGCTCGATGTACTCCTCGGACATGGTTTCGAGATTTACCCCGCGCAGATGCTCGTTTAAAAATTCGGTGAAATCCGACATCTGCTCGTTGGTAAGATCAAACTCCATTCGGCAGACCTTATTTTTTATCGTGCCGTTTGAGGCTATCAGCAGCAGCACATACAGCCGCTTCCCCGTCGGAATAACGTCGACCTTTGATATCACCGAGAATTTTGAAACGTGGTTGGTGGAAAAGGTCGCGCACTTTGTTATTTCGGCAAGAGCCGTGGAAGCGCTTTCGATTATCGCCTCGTCGGTAGCCTCGCCGCCGCTCAGCAGCCTGTTTATCGCGGTTATCTCCTCCGCATCTATCGGCTCGGGATTCATAAGGTTTTCAATGTAGTAGCGAAAACCCATAAAAGTGGGTACGCGCCCCGCGGACGTATGCGGGTGGCTCAGATACCCCGCCTGCTCCAGCGCCGCCATAGTATTGCGTATGGTGGCGGAGGATACGGTAATATCCTCCCTCATCGCCAGCGCCTTCGACCCGACAGGCTCGCCTGTTTTTATATACTCGTCGACTATCGCCGCGAGTATCTTATTCGCTCTCGTGTCCATCGTATCTATGGTCAATCATCCTTTTTCTGATTAAGCGCTTTTTGTCGGGAACTCTTTTTGTTATCGTTTAGCACTCTGTGCCTTTGAGTGCTAAATATAATTTATCACGTTTTGGGCAAAAAGTCAAGCGGTTTTTAGGAAAAAATTTTACAAAGTAACATAAGATTTACGGCGGCTATTTGGGCAATATTACTATGATTTGTTTTGCAGCGGGATTTCATACGCTGCCGGAAAGAAAAATCTTTATAATTTGATGGTTAACCACAGAGCCTTAGCAGCTGTTTTCCCTGCTAATTACGCACCTGAAATTTAAAACATCTTCTTAATACAATTAAACTGACAAGGTTTACCTGTTTTGCATCCCCAAAATTAAAAATCATAGCCGAGAACCGCGCAAAGTTAAGCAGTCAAAGGCTCTGAAAGCAAATATTAACTGACCGCCCGCGCATGAATTTCCCGAAAGCCTCCGCGAAAGCTCCGCCCGCTTTGCAAATCGCTCCGAACTGCATATAAAGGTTGACCAAAATTGAATTATTTGAAAAAAATTCAAAATTTCCGGCAGTCATACTCCGCTTCACTCTGCTAACGCTCCGTTGCGCTTCGCATGCCTGCCGGAAACCGCGCACATTTGCCATTTGGCAAATGTGCGCATTTTGAAATTTGATGCGCCGACATTGCGTTGTCAAGAGGCTTGTTTTACAAGCTGCAGCGACGTGCAAAACAAGCTTTATGCACGGATATTCCCACAATAACAATTTATTTTCAAAAAGGACTTGAAAAGAAAAGAAAAGTATTATATAATATAAAATAGGATTATTGTCTTATGGTGAAAACGCCTTTGAATGTTTAATACCGTTGAAAGGAATACTTGAAATGCTAAACGAAAAAATAACGGTCGCTATATGCGGTAAAAGCTATCGTCTTATTACGGACAATGTAAGGCAGCTTATGGATGACGCCGCCGCGGTCGAAAGATGTATAAAGGACTTTTGCAGCACCGATGATTTCAGGGAAAAGGCGGATGCCGCCGTGCTTACGGCGCTCAACTACGCGAGTGAGATATCGGATCAAAAGGCAAAGCTTATTCAGTCGCAGCAGCGTGTCGCGGAGCTGGAAAAGGGCGAGGCGGCAGCCAAAGCCGCGGCAGCGGAGCATTCGGCGCTGAAAAAGGAGAGCGCCGAGCTTGCGGAGCTTAAAAAGAAGTATGAGAAGCTGGAGGACAAGCTCCAGCAGCTTGCCAGCACTTTGAAAGTAACGGAGGCTAAAGCGGCGGAGGGAGAAATCGCTAAGAATGATCTTGAAGTATCGCTTAAGCTGACGGAGGAACTTGAGGAGAAAAACGGACGGCTTGCGGCGGCGCTCAAAGACAGCGCCGATATGCTGGACAAGCAGCAGAACAGAGCCGCGGAGCTGGAGCGGCAGATAGACGAGCTTAAGACGCAGGCTGTTCAGGTGATTGCAATGAAAGAGGAGAACGAGCAGTTGTCCAAGAGGATAAAGGAAGCCGAGAGCGCGGCGGAAAAAGCGGAGAGCGAAAAAAATGCCATTGGAGAAGCGAAGAAGCAGCTTGAGGAGCTTAAAACACGCAACCACGAGCTTTCAAAGCAGGTAGAGGATATGAAAAAGAACGACTGCTCCAAAAAGGCAGCGGAGCTTGAAAAGGAAAACGAAAAGCTGAAAGCGGACGCGAAAAAGGCGGCGGAGCTTTCGGAGAAGCTTTCAATATCGGAGGGCGCGGTAAAGACCGCGGCGGCTCAGGCGGAACTGATGGAAAGCGCGCTGACGGAGCTTAAAGAGGAAAACAGACGGCTGGAAGAGAGCGCAAAAAAATACGACGAGCTTATGGTCAGCTATTCTCAAATGGAAAGCGAAAACGCGGCGCTAAAAGCGGGCAGTGAGGCTGCCAGAAAAAACGAGGATACCATAAGCGAGCTTCAGAAGCAAATTGACAGCCTTACAGCGCTCAATAATGATATATCGGGAGAGATACTTACGCTGCAAAAGACGAACGCTTCACTTGAAAAGCAGATAAGCGAGATTTTGGAGGACGGTCAGCTTACTTTATGAAGGAGATTTTAGCCCCATGCGGGGGATTTGAAAGTCTTGCGGCAGCGCTTAACAGCGGCGCGGACGCGGTCTATGCGGGAATGAAGAAATTTTCGGCGCGTAAAAACGCCGAAAATTTTTCTGACGACGAACTTAAAGCTGCCTGTCGGGAATGCCACAAAAGAGGAGTGAAGCTCTACGCAGCGCTGAATACGCTTGTTTACGACAACGAGCTTACGGAGCTTGCGCAATGTATCGAAACGGCGGCAAGGTGCGGCGCGGACGGGCTTATAATGCAGGATCTCGGCGCGGCGGCTTTGGCGGAAAAAATATGTCCGCAGATGCCGCGCCACGCTTCCACGCAGATGACTCTTAACAGCCAAGAGGGCGTAAAAGCGGCAGCGGAGCTGGGCTATTCAAGGGTAGTGCTCGGGCGCGAGCTGTCAGCGGAGCAGATAAAAAATATCGCCGAAAGCTCGCCTGTGGAAACGGAGATATTTGTGCATGGCGCACTGTGCGTATGCATAAGCGGTCAGTGCTACATGAGCAGTCTTTTTGGCGGCAGGAGCGGAAACCGCGGTCTTTGCGCCCAGCCATGCCGCCTGGATTTCTCTCATGTCGGCAGACACAGTGTGATATCTCTTAAGGACTGCTCTCTAATCAGCCACCTTGCGGAATTTGAAAAGATAGGGGTGACCTCTTATAAAATAGAGGGCAGAATGAAACGCCCCGAATATGTCGCCTGTGCGGTAAACGCCTGCTATAAGTCGCTCAGGGGCGAGGAATTTGACGGTGAGCGACTTAAGAACATTTTTTCACGCGGCGGACTGACCGAGGGATATTTCCGGGGCGATATGCGGGATATGCAGGGAACGCGCGGCAAAGATGACGTGGACAGCTCCGCAAAGGCGCTCAGCGGCATTAAAGCTTTGTATAAGGACGAGCTGCCCAGACTGACAGCGGATATACATACAATAGTTACCGCCGAAGGTATAACCGCTTCGGCAAACTGCGGGGATATCACGGTAACGGTCGCTGGAGAGCCTCCGCAGACCGCAAACAATGCGCCCACCACCGCCGAAAGCGTATGCGGGCGCATGGCGAAGCTGGGCGGAACTCAATTCAAAGCCGGAGATATCACTGCTGAGGTCGGGGAGGGTCTGTACGTTCCCGCGGCAGCACTTAACGCTGTCAGGAGGGAGCTTTGCGAAAGGCTTTCGGTGGAGGTTGAGCGGAAAAATACTCACGTATACCAAATAAATGAGCACTCACCCGCTCTACCAGCAAAGCGACCCGCGCCAGAAAAAACATCTTACCGCGCCGAAGTTTACAGCCCGGAGCAGTTAAAACAGGCTCTGGCGCTGGATTTTGAGCTGATTTACGCGCCTATGAATATTCTGAACGAAAATACCCCCGACAAGGAGCGGATAGCGGTCATTCCGCCGCTTTTCCTTGCCGACTGTGAGGAGCGCGTTGGGGAACGTCTGGCGGAGCTGGCGTGCGCGGGGTTCACCAAAGGTATGGCGCAGACGCTTGGTCACGCGCGTCTTTTAAGGGAACACGGGCTTGATATACTTGGCGGATACCGCATGAACCTGCTGAACAGCTTTTCCGTCGGGGTCTGTGAGAAATTCGGATTTTCGGACGTTATACTGTCGTTTGAAGGAACGGCGGACAGACTGTCACAAATTCGGAGCAATATCCCTTGCGGTATTCTCGCATACGGCAGGCTTCCGCTGATGGTTATGAGAAGGTGTCCGATAGCCGACGGGGCACCCTGCGGCAGGGGCGGCGACGGTATATGCGGTGCGTCATCGCCTTGCGGTGAGTGCCTTACAGACCGCCGAGGGAACACCATACCGGTGCTATGCGGCGGCAACAGCGCAGAGCTGCTGAATCCAGATACGCTTATTTTAAGCGATCGCCCGCAGACCCTTGATGCTTTTGATTTCGCGGTGCTTAAATTTACCGACGAATCTGATGTGGGGGCGGTGCTGGATATGTATAAAAACAGCCGCAAACCAAGCGGAAGGCTGACCAGAGGGCTTTACTTCCGCGGTGCGGAATAGCAGCGATTGAAAGCCTAAGCGAAGATCAACGACAGATATCGGGTTTGAAAAGCGTTGACAAAACAGAGAAAAAATGCTATAATATATGAGTTGGTTAGACAAACGACCATAAAATTCTATACGGAGGACCTTAATTATGTATATTACCTGCCTTGATTTGGAGGGCGTACTTGTGCCTGAAATATGGATCGCTTTTGCGGAGGCGAGCGGTATCCCCGAGCTAAAGCGGACCACGCGCGACGAGCCCGACTACAACAAGCTTATGAACTGGCGGCTTGGAATACTTAAGGAGCACGGTCTGGGTCTTAAGGAGATTCAGGACACCATCGCGAAGATAGACCCCATGCCCGGCGCAAAGGAGTTCCTTGACGAACTGCGCGGGCTGTGTCAGGTAATAATTATCAGCGATACCTTTGCGCAGTTTGCCGGACCGCTTATGCAAAAGCTGGGTATGCCGACCATTTTCTGCAACTCCCTTGAGGTTGCCCAGAACGGCGAGATAACGGGTTTCAGAATGAGGATAGAAAACTCCAAGCTCACCACCGTCAAGGCGCTTCAGTCCATCGGCTACGATACCATCGCAAGCGGCGACAGCTACAACGATCTCGGCATGATAAAGGCGAGCAAGGCGGGCTTCCTGTTCAAAAGCACCGAGCAGATTAAGAAGGATAACCCTGAGCTCCCGGCGTTTGAAACATATGATGAGCTTATGGGAGCTATCAAAAAGGCGCTTGCGGATTAAATCACCCGTAAATAAGCGTTCAAAGGCGCTGAAAGCAAAAATCCACTGGCCACGCATGCATGAATTTCTCGCAAGACTCTGTGAGGCTCAGCTAAACGAAGCGGAGCTTTCTCAGAGAGCTGATGCCAATGACGCAATGCGCTATTGACACGCTACGGAATATTTTTTAGGTAACACCGCAAAAAGCCTGTGCGTACAGCTTGTAAAAAAAGCTTATGTGTTGCGTAATATCGGCGCATTAAATTTAAAACCGCGCAATTTGCCAAATGGCAAATTGCGCGGTTTCCGGTAGCATACTCCGTGCTGCGCAGCACGGAGTATGGCTGCCGGAAATTTTGAAATTTTTTAAATAATCCGCCCTTGGTCAACCTTTACATACAGACTACACACAAAGCTTGTGCGTCGTCAGACTGTACAAGCTCAATGACGGAGGGCTGACACTGTCAAGAAAAACTTGCGCAATATGACGGAAAATATTCAAGCAAGATGTGTGCAAGGTATTGCAAAGCTGAGCAGGCCGTAACGTGCTTGCTCACAGCGTATAAACGGGCACTCCAAAAAATTTTGTGTAAAAGCAAATCCGGTCAGACAATAGGTGGCTTGCAAAGCAAGCGGAATATGGGATTTACTCTTAATAGCCATGCTCCCGCGGGCTGAGACGGTATGCGCGCCGAAGGCGTGAATAGCGTCTCAGCTAGCGGGAAAAAAATTTAAGAGAGGAAATCCAATTACGCGGATTCTCTGTCTGCGAACATTATCGAAAGTTGGTTGGATACCAGATCCCAATTTCGACAGATTACCGTCCAATGCGCAACGATGTTTTTCGACGCAAGATACAAAATTTTTCTTAAGCTGTCATCGTTGGTAAATGACGGCTTGTTTTTTGTGATCTTACGGAATTTACGGTTCAAGCCCTCGATAATATTTGTTGTATATTATCTTCCGTATCTCGGCAGGATATGCGAAAAACGTGGACAGGATACCCCAATTCTCCTCCCAGCTTTTAAGAGCCTGTTTAGTATATTTTGAGAATAATGCGGATAAAAGCCAGCGAAAACA
>CAJULF010000062.1 GCA_910587135.1 uncultured Oscillospiraceae bacterium | reverse complement strand
ACTTTGCTCACTGTTCCTCTTCTCATGAGGTTTGGTGAGTTTTGCTCAGGGCTAAGTATATATTCTAAAGAGGTGATAAAATGAGATTTTACAATTGCAGCGAGGCTGCTCCATGCAGGGTCTGACTTCGGACGAAGCCGCATGGAGCATTACGGCTCACTGAAACAAACGAATTCACGGGTCTCGGATAATATCGTCCGTCGGACTTTGCTTTTTTGACAAAAACAATTCAAAAAAGGGGCAAAGTCTTATGAAAGAAACATTTAAGGAACTAAGGTATTTTTTGATTTTATGGCTCACCCAGTCGTTTTCGGCGCTGGGGAGTTCTATGACAAATTTCGCGCTGGTGCTTTGGCTGTACGGCGAGAGCGGCTCAGCGCTTACCACCGCGCTGCTTTCGGTGTGCTCTTACGCGCCGTATGTGCTGATGAGCATTTTCGCGGGAGCGCTGAGCGACAGGTGGGACAAACGCCGTACAATGCTGGTCTGCGACAGCCTTGCGGCGGTCTGCACACTTATCGTGGCAGCGCTTATGCTTTCGGGAAGGCTTGAGGTGTGGCATTTATACATACTCAATGCCGTAAACGGACTTATGAACACTGTTCAGCAGCCCGCTTCGGACGTTGCGATAACGCTTCTCACGCCGCCTAGGCATTTTCAGAGAGTGAGCGGGCTGCGCTCATTCTCAAATTCCCTGGTTACTATTCTCACGCCCGTTCTGGCAACTGCTGTAATGTCATTTTTCGGGATTTTTGCGGTGTTCGCGGTGGATATGATTACCTTTCTGGCGGCGTTTCTCTCGCTGCTGCTGTTTATCAGGGTTCCCGATATAAAGGGAAACTCCGACGGCAAGGAATCCACATTGTCCGCGGTAAAGAGCGGGCTGAAATACCTCAAAACCAACCTCGGGATATTATGGCTTATACTTTTTCTCGCGGCGATAAACCTTATCGCTTCCATGTATGACGCCATGCTGCCCGCGCTTATTCTTCCGCGTGAGAACGGCGGCGAAAATGCGCTGGGATGGGTCAACACATTTGTGG
Source organism: uncultured Oscillospiraceae bacterium (assembly GCA_910587135.1). Taxonomy (GTDB): domain Bacteria; phylum Bacillota; class Clostridia; order Oscillospirales; family Ruminococcaceae; genus CAG-115. The sequence continues at coordinate 14,161 of CAJULF010000062.1, read as the reverse complement.
GTATTGCTACGCTTGCGGGCAGCATTATCGTAACGCTTATGCCCGCACCCAAAAGCCGCATAAGAATGATATGCAACACTCTGCTTTTCTCAATGGGTACTGAAAATTTCCTGCTCGCCTTTGGACGGTCACCGTTTATATGGTGCGTCGGCGCGGTGCTTGGCTGGATATCCATTCCGATAATGAACGGCTGCCTTGAGGTCATCTTCCGCACTAAAATACCGACGGAAATGCAGGGGAGAGTTTACTCCGCGAGGAATACATTTCAATTCTTCACTATCCCGATAGGATTTTTCCTTGGAGGATTTCTGGTGGATAATGTTTTCGAGCCGCTTATGAGCGGGCTTCCTGCGGACAGTCTTCCGGTAATTCTTTTCGGAAGCGGAAAGGGTGCGGGCGCGGCAGCGCTATCGTTTGTGCTGGGAATTGCGGGAGTGGCGGTATGCCTTGTTTTCCGCGGAAATCGGCATATCTGGAAATTGGAAGATAATCAAGAAATATAAAAACTTATTTTCTTAGCCGCTCAACGCTTGTCTAACGGCAAATTTCACGCTACTTTTTATTGGCTTTTCCTGATAGGCTTACTGGGTCGAACCCATATATACAGTTCTTCTGCGAAAAACCGCCTCGAAATTCGTGAAATTTGCCTCGTTATTCAAGCATTTCGGTCTATGAGAACAAGTTCTAAAGTTTAAGAGCCTGTTTGCCACGCAATGTCGGCGCATTAAATTTCAAAAAGTCGTGCGTTTGCGAACGCAAACGCGCGCGGTTTCCGTTAGGCATACGGAGTGAAGCGCAGCGGAACGGAGTATGACTAACGGAAATTTTGAAATTTTTTAAATAATTCGCCCTTGGTCAACCTTTATATACAGTCAGAGCCTGTTTGGTATCCGGAGAAATTCCTTATACCAAACAGGCTCTGAACACGTTACAGCCCTGATCAATCTTCCTTAAAAGCATCGCTGACCTTGTAAGCGCCCAAAAAGTCAATAAAAATATAAAAAATCCCCGAAAAGTTTACAAAAACTTAATTTTTAAGTGATATAATAACAGGCATAAAATGAAAAGTCAGTCAGATGACGGGAATGGGGCGAACATATGAGAAAGAAGAGCAGATGTCCGTGCAGCATTTTCGACGGCATGATCAGCGACGGAAAACCCAGAATTTATATTGCCAACCACACAAGCTCACGAGATGTGGCAGCGGTTTTGTCGGCGCTGAATAAAGGCGGGACTTGTCTGCTGATCTCCGAAAAGCGCTGCGCCGAAGATCAGCGGCTGCGGTATATCAACAAAAAACGGGTTATAACCGCGGCGGGCGGGGTAAACACCAAATGGCTGCACGACGCGCTAAAGCGGCTGAAAGGCGGCGAAAGTCTGCTGATATTTCCCGATGACGAGCGCCGCGCAAATGACGCGGACGACGGCTTTAATCCCGCATTTGTGCTGCTGTCGCTTCTGAGCGGAGCGGAGATAGTGCCGCTGTACAGCCGCCCAAGGCAGACTGTTTTTCATTGTCTGAACATTAAAGCGGGGGAGCCTATTCTGCCCGACAGCACGGCGGCGCTTACCGCAGATATGCTGAAAAAAGAGGGCGAGCGTGTCAGAAGCGCGTTATCCGCGCTGGCGGAAGCGTAAAGCAGCATATGCGGATCACGTCAGATATCACAAAAAGGAGCGAATTCCGATATGTGCAAGCAAACAACAGCGCCCGATATGATATCGGAGCTTACGGTCATTTTAAAAAGCGTATCCCCGGCCAGTGCGCAAAACCGCGTTTTTACCGAAAAAAGCTCCCTTAAAGACGGGCTTGGGCTGGACGTTACGGGACTTATACTTTTCGCGGTAGCCGTCGAGGACAACTACGATATACGATTTAACGACGCGGACAATATCGAAACCGTCGGAGACATGATAGAATATATTTTAACGGAAAAGGGTCGGTGAAAAAATATGAAAACAGGTTTGATTTTAGAGGGCGGAGCAGTAAGGGGAATTTTTACCGCGGGAGTGCTTGATCGCCTTATGGAGGACGAGATCTATTTCCCTTATGTAGTGGGAGTTTCCGCGGGCGGCGGCAACGCAATGAGCTACGTTTCCCGCCAGAAAGGACGCACGGCGGACATGATAACCGTCCCCGAGCAGGACTCCTACTATGGTCTGAAGCAGTTCTTCAGGAGCGGAAAGGTGATAAATCTCGACAAAATGTCGTATGAATATCCGTATCACCAATTCCCGTTCAATTTCGATACATATTTCAACAGCGGCATAGAAACGGAATATGTCTGCACCTGCTGTGAAACGGGCGAGGCGGAATATTTCGGGCAGTTCGCCGACGAAATGAGTCTGCTCACCGCCGCTAAGGCTACTTGTTCCGTACCGATGCTTTGCGAGCCTGTGGAGATCGACGGTCATCATTATCTTGACGGCAGCATTGCGGACTCTATACCAATCGAGCACGCGCTGGACTGCGGCTGCGACAAACTGGTGATAGTACTGACAAAGCCCGACACAAACACCGCGCCCACCGACTACCGAAAATTCCGCACCGTTATCAATTCCATGTACAGGCAATATCCCAACTTTGTTGAAGCCTGTATGACAAGGGTCGAGCGCTATCAAAAGACCGTAAAGCTTATGGAGGAGCTTCAGGAAGAGGGCAGGGCGTTTATTTTCCGACCTACGCTTCCCGCCATCTCAAAATTCGAGCACGATTCCGATAAAATCATGATGTCCTACAACGATGGATACACCCAGGCGGACAGCCGCATGGAGAGCCTTATGCAATGGTGCGAGGGGGTGTTCGTAAACTCATGACGGAATATGATATTTTTCGCGCCTGCTTTCCTATGCTTAATCTGAGTGAAAAGCTCTTCGAGGAGCTGTCCGAAATAAAGAGCTGCACACGCTTTAACACCAAGGGCGGGTTTGCGCTTGCAAAGGATAACGCCTTAACGCTTCTTGCGGTTCACCCCGACTATCGTAAGCAAGGCGCGGGGAGCGCGCTTTTGAAAATGTGCGAGAACAAGATAGCCGAAAAGGGCTATGAAAAGGCGGGGCTTGATGGATTTCTTTGCGGAGCGGTTGAAGGTAGCTGCGGTTTTTTCGAGAAATCGGGCTATACCCTCGGCAACGAATACTGCGAAATGAAGCTGCCGCTTTCGGACTACCGCGACCCGCTGCCCGATGTCAGCGCGAAATTCGGATTTTATAAAAATATTGAGGATATCCGCTCCGCGGCAGGCATGGTGGATGACGACTGGGTGCAATTTTTTGACGGCGACGGCGAGTATTTCTGTGGCTTTGACCGCGCGGGACGTCTAATAAGCTTCTGTATTCTTGACGACAACGAGTGCTGTCTTATTTCGGAGGAGAACATCAGGACAGGCAGCGTGGGCTGTGTCGGCACGATACCCGCAGCGCGGGGGAACGGAGTCGGACTCAAGATGGTTTCTCTTGCGCTGGAGGAGCTTAAACGGCGCGGCTGCGGTCAGTGCTTTATTCACCAGACCCATCTGGAGGGCTGGTACGGAAAGCTTGGCGCACAGACGGTTCTTAAGTTCAGGACAGCGGAAAAAAATATAGGCGCACACACCCTATGACAGAAATTTTTCGTATAATCAGTCGCAGGCGGCAGACAAAATTACTGCTGCCGTAGTCTGTATATAAATGTTGACCAAGAGGGGATTATTTAAAAAAATTTCAAAATTTCCGCAATCACGCACCGTTCGCTATGCTCACTCCGCGCGATTGCGAGAACCGGTCGGAATATGTAAAGCAAGTTCCGACACTTTTTGAAATTTCATGCGACGACATTGCACGGCAAATAGGCTTTTTCTACAGACTGAGGCGGCAGAAAAATTTCTGCCGCCGAAAATTTTTTTGAAAAAGGTCTTGCTTATGACGCTGCGTAATGATTTATAATATAGCACAAGAGGTGTTATGAGTATGGAAAAATACAAGGCGATCCCGCAGGGATATATGACGGTTGGCGAAGTAGCGAAAAAAATGGGCGTCACCGTACGCACCCTGCAGTATTACGACAAGAAGGGACTTCTTTCTCCCTCGGCGGAGAGCGAGGGAGGACGCAGACTTTATACAAATAAGGAGCTGATCATATTAAATCAAATTATATCCTTAAAATCGCTGGGATTTACACTCGGTGATATAAAAGAACGGCTAATCTCTCTGGATACCCCCGCAGGCGTCGCGGACGCGCTGACGAAGCAAGCCGATAATATACGCAAAAATATGGAACAGCTTTCCGCTTCCTTGACCGCGATAGAACATCTGCGGGAAGAAGTGCTGCAAATGCAAACGGTGGATTTTAAAAAGTACGCTGATATTATCGTCAATCTTCAGATGAATAACAAATATTACTATCTTATTAAAAAGTTCGACGAGGATACCCTTGAACATATCCGATGCCGTTTTGATAAGGAAAGCGGCTTGGCTTTTATGGACAGATTCAATCGTCTGAGCGATGAGATATTACAGCTTCAAAAGGAGGACGTTCCGCCGGAAAGCGAAAGGTGTCAGCGGCTTACAAAGGCTTATTGGGAGCTGATAGTTGAATTTACAAACGGCGATATGAGCATGCTTCCGAAGCTGATGGAGATCGGTAATTTTGAAAACTGCGCCAATGAATGGGAGGAAAAACAGGCGATCGTTAACGCCTATTTACAGCCGGCTTTGGAGATATATTTTTCAAATATTGGGATCGACCCGTTCGGGGAGGTGTGTGATGAGTAACGCAATTGAAGTCAGCGGGCTGACGAAAAGCTATGGCAGCCATGTTGTGCTGAAGGAAATCAGCTTTCAAATCGCGGCAGGAGAAATATTCGCCCTGCTCGGAGCCAACGGCGCGGGAAAAACGACCGCGCTGGAATGCATCGAGGGACTGAAAAAATATGACAGCGGAACAGTTACCGTAAACGGAACAGCGGGAATTCAGCTGCAATCATCTTCGCTCCCCGCTCATATCAAGCCTATGGAGGCCGTGCGGTTATTTGCCGGGTGGAACAAGGTCAAAACCGATAACGCTTTGATTCACTCTCTCGGGCTTCGGGAAATTGAGAAAAAGCAGTATGCACAGCTGTCCACCGGGCAGAAAAGGCGGCTGCATCTGGCACTTGCTCTCATCGGCGACCCCGATATCATCTTCCTTGACGAACCAACGGCGGGACTTGACGTAGAGGGCAGACTGTCACTGCACGACAATATCCGCAAGCTGAAATCATCGGGGAAAACAGTTGTGCTGGCAAGTCACGATATGGCGGAAGTGGAGACGCTGTGCGACAGGATAGCTATTTTGAGCGGCGGCAAAATCGTTTTTTGCGGAACTCCTTCGGAACTGACCTGCAAAATAGGGAAAAAGTATTTCATACATATAAAAACAGAGCTTGGAAGCGATACCCTTGAAGCCGACAATATCGAAAACACGCTTCTGTCTTTGCTCGGCGAGATGAAGCGAAACGGGATAAAGGTTCTGGATATCAAGGTAGACAGAGGTACGCTGGAACAGCATTTTATGGAAATGACCGGGAGGGCGGAAAAATGAACGCTTTTTTATATGGAGTGGCGCTGCAATGGAGGCTGGACATAAGAAGCAAATCCCTGCTTATTACATGTTATATCGTTCCGCTGATCTTCTTCCTGCTTATGGGAGGTATCTTTACCTATGTAATGCCCGAAATGAAGAACACCCTGATACCGTCAATGATCGTAATGGGTGTGTCGATGGGGGCGTTTGTCGGATTGCCGCCATCTCTGATCGAAACCTACGGAAGTGATATCAAAAAGGTTTACAAGACCAACGGCGTTCCTTTATATTTGGGCTTGGTCACAATGTCTATTTCTGCGTTTATTCATTTGATGATAATGTGTGTAATAATTTTGCTGCTTGCCCCCGTCCTGTTTGAAGCGGTTCTGCCGAACAGCTTTCCCCTGTTTTTTCTTGCGCTGACCGTATATATCATCGTATCACTGAGTATCGGTTGTGTTCTTGGACAGGCTGTAAAAAATCAGGCGAAGCTGAATATGATATCACAGCTTGTATTTTTGCCGTCTATCTTGCTTTCGGGAATTATGTTTCCGATTGATTTGCTGCCGGATTTTTTCAAATTTTTGGGACGAATTTTTCCTGCCTCGTGGGGTTATAAACTGATGGCAGACGGCGGATTTCAGCTCGAAAATCTATGGTATCCGCTGCTTGTGTTTTCCGCGGCGGTCACAGTGTGTGTTGTTCTTCTGAAAAAACGGGAATCGGAATAGCTTGCAGTAACAAGCCTAAAAAAGCACTGCCGTGTTGTGAGAAATTATTTTAATCATCAGCTATCGCAGCGTCGGAGCATTTGCAAAGCCCTTGCGGTTCAGTAAACCTTAAGGGCTGAGAGCACTGAAATACGATATTAAAAACCTGTCTTAACAAGATATTGCACAAGTCTTTTAGACAAATATTGCCGATATCTGTACTGAAACGTCTTGACTTATGTCGGCAATTCCGCGAAATTTCGCCTTGTCTTTGACAAAATTTGCTTAAAAATCCACATACAAAATCGCCCCAAGGTACTTGCCTTGGGGCTCAGTCTGTAGAAAAAGCCTATTTGCCACGCGCCGAAATTGCGCGGCAAATAGGTTTTCGGAAGAATTTTACCAATGAACGCACCAAAGTTCCCTAATTTGCGTCAGTAAGCCTGAGGAATTTTCCTTGTCCCTGACAAAATCTACCCGAAAATACTCACACATTTCCTGTGAGGACAGATTCTTAATGTCGAAAGCGGATCATTTCATGCTGCTATACATCAGCTTTATCATATCCGCGTAGGTGTATGCTGCGGAGGCGTTGAGAGTCTTTCCGTCAGCCGCGCCGAGTGCGTAAGCTATGGAATAGTAGCCGACATACTTGTCAGTGTCCTTTACGTCGGTAAAGGGCGAACGGTAGATACCCTTAAGCTCAGCCGCCTTGTTTCCGCATACTGCCGCCGTGTACAGCACCATTGCGTCACCGCGGGTGACGGTCTTGCCTGTATAATCTCCGCCATCTTCTATCTTAATGCCGCTCGGAAGAGTTATGGACTCTTCGCTAAACGAAGTAATGTATCTGTATATCAGGTTTGTGAATCCCGCAAAATCCTCCAGCTTGACCGCGTTGCTCTCGCTGAATTTTTCCGCCGAAATCACAACTCCGTTGTTGTCCAGCTCTTCAGCCATTTTCAGCAGCTTCTTATCCTTTATGCCGCTCAGATCGTTTTTCTTGCTGCCATTTGAGCCGTACCACCAATCGTATACGGGCTCGCCTGTGAACGCGTCGCAATACATCGAGTTTTCCGCGCCGTAAACAAGAACGGTAGCGGTCTTTTTCTCGCCCATTCTCGCTTTGTAGCAAAGAGTAAGCTCATTTTCCGCCTTGAACTTCTCAAAAGCCTGCTTTGCGCTCAGCATATTTTTCGGATTAGCGAAAGTCACATCACTGTAAGAAATGCGGTAATCCGTCAGCCTCATCTGCGGGTCAAGGTTTATATTTATTATGTTGCCGCTTACGGTTATCCCGTTCACCTCGCGGTTGAAGCTGTGACCGCTTCCATAATAGTTGGTTCTGCCGTCAAAATTGACGCTTGAAATATTGCTGCTGTAATCGGGATATTCGTCTATGTGCGTGGGCGCGAGAGTTTTCGCTATATCCTTTGCCAGCGCGTCAGCCTTGCTCATGTCGTAGCTGTCCGCAGCGGGAACATTGGTATCATAGCTGTAATTCAGCACTTCGCCCGTCTGCGCGTCAACCGTTATTCTCATATACTCATAACTGCTTATGAAGGATTCGGTGTAGCTTGCATCGGATTCGGAAATGGGCGTAGGCTCATCTGCCCAGTAATCCTCAACGGTCTCATTGCTAAAGGAAGCGGTGAACATATAGCGGTCGGCGTTTCCGTAATATTTGCCTTTGGTGAGATATGAGCGCTCCATTGTCATGCCGTCTGACCATGTGAGATACTTATTGCCCTTGATAAGGTCAACAACCGCCTTTTCCGTTCCGTACGGAAGCTCGACATTAAGCTCCCTCAGTTCCTCTTCGGTGAATTTGTTGCCGTTTTCCGCGCCGGCAGCCGACTCCGCCATATCCGCTGCAGATTCGTTTGTGTCATCGCCGAAATAGGCATCCTCCTGAAAGTTGCTCTTATTGCCTGTAAAGGCGTTGATATCACCGTAATCGGTCTGCACATAAACAAGGCGGGACTCCATACTCTTGCTTTCGCTGTTGTAGAACACCTCATACTGCGGCTTAACGGCGATCATCTTTTCATAGCTGTTCCAAGCCTTATTCTCGGATATAGCCTTGCCCGCATCAGCAAACGCCGCGTTCGGGTGCCAGCTTATATTGAACGAGATAAGCTCTCCCGTGTTTTTGTCAAGCGTTACCGAACCCGTGTTGTTCGCAACGGGAAGTTTGTTGGCGGTTCTTGTAAGGTTAAACGAGGCGGTGTTGCCGTGCACGGACATTCTGACGGACTTATCAACTTTTATGCTGTCCGCGACAGTGGGATTAAGCCGTTTTATCGCCTTTACCGCTGCGGCATACAGCTCGGACTCGGTCATTTCCGCCAGCTTTGCGGAATCCGTCCAACGCTTATAATCCGAGCGGTAAAGATTATAGCTGGTGATAACGCTGCCGCACACGGAGCAGTCTATACTGCCGCTGATGTCGCTGTCGCTTTTTGTTGCCCAGTTGAATGAATAGATATCCGCCGCCCCGCGCGTATTTACTCTGTATGTAAACTCGCTGAACTCCTCGGGGATATCAATGCGGCTTTTAACCGCCGCCAGTTTGCTTTTGACCGCGGCGTTCGCCGCGTCGGTCGTGTCGGCATATGCCACTATTCCCGCCGAAACCGACATGACAGCCGCCAATGCTAATGATAATGTTTTTTTCATAATCTACTCCTTATCTGAAGAATTTTTCCGCGGCCCGCCCGCGAGAACTTCGCCGCGCTCCGTTTTTTCAGGCTTTCGCGAAAAAATTTCGCGCTTGGGCGAAACGCCGCTCTTTTTAAGCGTTCTTTACCGTGCAGATATTATGCTGATCTGTTCGGGCTTTGTATATAATACCACATAGCCTGGAAAAAGGCTGCAAAAAATTTTACTGTTTTTAAAAAATTTTACGCTCCATTCAAATAATTTCCCCCGCCCGCAAAAACGCCCCGCTCGTTTCCGAGCGGGGGCGCTGCTATTTAAAAGTTTGATGGATACCTCGGTCAATCCGGCTCGAACGCGTCCTGCATTTCCTCGACAGCGTTCTGCACTTCGTCAAGCTGACCCTCAACACCGTCTATCATTGCTTCTATCTGATCCGTCATAGACTCAATATTGTTTTCTATCTGGTCGGTCAGAAAATCCAGTCGGTCATTCAGTGAATCCATAACCATATTGGTTATTTCATCGGTATTGCCCGTGCCGCATAGCTTTATCGCAGCTTCGACCTTTTCGCGGAGCTCGTTCGCGAACAATCCGTTCAGAAGTCCGCCCATCATCCCGCTTACCATTCCCGTAACGCCACCCAGCGTTCCCGAAACTCCGTCGAGCGCTCCGCTTACCTCATCCAGCTTGCCGGATATGAAATCCGGATTCGGCTGGTCGAATTTCGAGGAGGCGAATGTGGAATTCATGCGTATATCCGAAGCGTTTTGGACAGAAGTATTTTCTGACGCATTCTGCCCTTTTGCCAGGTGCTTTTCGCGCTTTGCCCTTAAATTTTTCGTGCTGTACCACTGGTCATTGGGCCAACCGTCATCAAAAATGATGTTATGACGCTGAGGTCTTTCACCCTCGAACTCGTCCATTGTATCCGCGAGATTCGCGTAAGCGGATTTGTCCTTGGCAGTCAGAACCGTCATCGGCGCATACTGTGCAACAAACCGCAACTCTGTGTACTCATTGTCACCCGTAATAAAGGGTATCTCGTAAAGCTCCCAGCCATTGACCTTTTTCAAGGGCTTTACAAAATTTCTGTTGAGATTGTACGTGTAACGATTTTCATGGTCGTTGTTGAATACTATCTCAAAGCGGCACACCTCGTTGTTGCGGTCATTCTCACCACCGTTGAGCCAGAACGTGAACGTATGGAGCGTGTTTTTCGGAAGAATAAGCGCCTTGGAAAGAATTTCCGTCCAGTTCCAGTTCCAGTTGCCTATCGTATACGCTTCCGCGATTATCCCGTCGGGACCCTCCATAAACGAGCGGGAGCCGACATTGTCCTTGCACGCTTTGTTGAATGCCCACTCCCTCGCGCTGAAAAAAAGTCTGTTCACAGGCTGCTCTGTGGCTTTCTGCTGCTTCAACTCAGGCAGTTGGTTTGCGGGTGCTGCAATTATTTTGCCGGTTTCGCCGAGGTTATTTATTATATTATTATCCATCTTGGTTTCCTCCGTAAAATTGATTACGTCGGACACGTTCAGACGAATATCCCAGTCGTTCACGTAACGTGCCCGACCCTTTTTGACCAATCCCGCCGCCCGCTTTGGGTAGGTGGAACCGATCACCTCTCCGTCCGCGTCAAAAACGCAGACAGTCCGCTTTTCGGAATTGACGTTTTTTTCTATGGGTGTCCTCCCCTTTCCGCTATTTTTGCCGTAACTGATTTCATTATGTTTTTGCCATTGGTTTTCCGTTTTTTATTATGAGCGGTGCTCCGTTTTTATAATAACACATTTTTCACAATTTGTCAAGCAATATATTAAATTCTTTTGGTCGTTTTTTAGAGCGATCCAAAGTTTTTTTGCGGAAATTTAATCGATTTGTGCTGCAAATCAACCTGTGTTTGGAAGTTTAAAACGAAGGTTTATTATAAAGCTTATTCCATACTTTTTTATACATATATTATAAATTATTTAAAATATATAATAATTTAACAGTAATATTTTGTGAAAAACAAGCAAAGAATGTCATTTTGACGTTGATTTAAATGCTAATTATGTATCTTTTTCGTAAACTTCACAAGTACAACACAACATGAACGCGCTGAACGCGTACAACCGTCTGAACGCTAATGTAGCAGGCATGAAGAAGGCTTCCGAGAAGCTCTCCAGCGGTTACAGAATCAACCGCGCGGGCGACGACGCTGCAGGTCTGGCTATCTCCGAGAAGATGAGATCTCAGATCAAGGGTCTGAACCAGGCTATCCGCAACTCTCAGGACGGCATCAACATGATCCAGACCTTTGAGGGTGCTGCTCAGGAAACTCACTCCATTCTGCAAAGAATGAAGGAGCTGGCTGTTGAGTCTGCAAACGGTACTTACGATAACGCTACCGACCGTGCGGCTATCCAGTTGGAATTTGACCAGCTGAACGACGAGCTGAATCAGATTGCTGATACTGATTACAACGGCACTATCGTACTGAACGGCGGCGAGATGTCCGATGGTTTGAAGGCAATTGACGGCGAATTCAATTATGAAGCAACAACTGCGGCTAATGACCCTGTTGATTTCAGCGCTGACCCTAAAAACCTTCACATAATGGCTGCTAACGGCAGATATGACGCTGACAAGGCAAACGCAGTTTGGGATAAGCTCGGTCTTGACGTAGAGAAGAATAAGACTGCTAACGTAACCTTTAAGTTTGACGGCAAAAATTGGAACGCGGTTGCTGTTACTGATGAGAACGGTAAACTTATCGATGGCGCTAAGGCTTCCGAGCTTAAGACTACTGCTTCAAGTGTCAACAATAATACCGGTAAGGGCGGTTTCAACATTGACGCTGCTGATGTAAACGTTGTTTTCGATGCTATGGGTGCTAAGGACGGCGATTTTGTAACCATTAGCTTCACTAACGATGTAAATCAGGTTTATGCTCCGAACAACATAGACTTTAAAGAAGCAGGCACTCTTGGCGCTAATGACACCGATTCGGGTCTTCCCAAGGAAATTCTGAAGGATATGAATGTAACGCTTGCTGCAGGTGTTACTGATGAAGCAATGAAGAACGATCCTGCCCTTAAGGAAGCTCTTGACGCTCTGAACGATGCCAGCTTTAAGCTGACCTTTGATAACGGCGCTGTTGACACTGGTTCGGGCACAGACGGATTCACCATGACTGATGCCAGCAACAAGCTTTCAATTGTAGCAGGCACTGATGGTATAAAAGTTCAGTACAATGACGGCGCAGGCAACGCACAGGATCTTGCTGTTATCACCCTTAAAGGCGATGTAAAGGCTGGTACTGTAAATGTTGCTGATACAGCTGGAACACCTGCACAAGCTGCGACACAAGATACAGCAGCAAGCACATACACGGGTGATATTGGCTTTGATGCTACTCAGGTTGATGAAACTAAAGTTGCGAAAGGCACCAGTGTGACCATCACTTTGGATAATACTGGTACAGGAACGAAGTTGTTTGATGGTACTACCGAAATTGCAGCGGCTGATTTGGCAAAGTACGGTATTACTGGTACAATCACGGTTGGCGCTGGAAATAATGGTCAGACAATAGTAATTAAAGGTGCTACCGATGCTGTACCCGGAACAGGCGCTATGGGTCCCGCAACCGGTGATCTGAAATTCGGTATAAACACTGACGCTTACAACAACGCGATCGCTTCGGTTGACGTTCACTCTATTGCTACACCTGAAGCAGCCAAGACTGCGGGCGGTTCTACCGTTTCCACATCTGACGCATTTGGACAGTCTAAGGGCAGACTTACTTACACAAGTGATATCACTCTTCAGACCGGTGCAAGAACAAAGGACGCTGTAAAGTTCACATTCAAGTACAATGTTGCTGATATGGGTGAGCTGGCTGCTAACCTTGACCTGTCCAGCCGCGGTAATGGTCTGGCTACAGCTAATCTGTCCCTTGCAAACGCTAAGGACGCTAACTACGCTATCGACCAGATTGATAAAGCTATCAACAAGACCTCCATGGTTCGTGCTACATTTGGTTCTATCCAGAACAGACTTGAGCACAAGATCACCAACCTGACCACCACTTCCGAGAACCTGACCGAAGCAGAGAGCTCTATCCGTGACACCGATATGGCTTCTGAGATGATGAACTACACCAAGTACAACATCCTTCAGCAGGCTGCTCAGTCCATGCTGGCTCAGGCAAATCAGCAGCCCCAGAGCATTCTCCAGCTCCTCGGCTAATCCTTACGGATTATTTCGAGCCGCTTAAGATTGCTTAACGGTCTAACTGAAACATTGTCCCCTCTGTGCAATCGCGCAGGGGGGATTTTTTATAAGAGTTTGTTTAGTATCTGGAGAAGTGCCGGGTTTGCCCGGATTTTCGCGTTGAACGACGGCAATTTTTCGCAGATGTACTTGTACCTCAAGAAAAATTACCTAAATACGGCGTGAAATGACGGGAAAAGACGGTGCTTCGGAGGATACTAAACAGGCTCTAAAACTCTTGACAAATTGGTTTAATTGTATTATAATAAAATTACTACAAAAGCGGATACAAAACTGTCTGCACAAAACACGTCCCCCGCAGCTGCAACCTTGCGGGGGCGTTTTTTCGGGCTCATGCCGGATTACTTCCTGCTGTCGGTCCGCTTGCTTATTTAGTCAGAAACCACATTCGCCATGAAAACCACTACAAATGCTACTGTTCGCACTCCCTATCATAAAATGTCCGGGAGTAACCGGCTATTTTATTATACCATAAACACAAAGCTTGTAAATAATTGCCGAAATTCACACTCATATAAAAAACATCTTGATATTTTAACGAAAAAATGGTATAATTAAAAATACGAAAGAGAGGTGTTTCAATATGTCTGTAATAACCATAACAAAGGACAATTTTAAAAGCGAGGTACTTCAAAGCGAAAAACCCGTGTTGTTGGACTTCTGGGCAGAGTGGTGTCCGCCGTGCCGTATGCAGTCGCCGATAGTGGACGAGATCGCCGAGGAACGCCCCGATATAAAGGTGGGCAAGGTCAATACGGACGAACAGCCGGAGCTTTCCGCCGCTTTCGAGGTGGAAAATATCCCCACGCTTATTGTATTCAAGGAGGGCAAGCCCGCAAATGTCCTTGTGGGAATGCGCACAAAAGAGCAGCTTCTTGATTTGTTTCTGTAGTCGAAACGCCCCCGAAATAATTCGGGGGCGTCAGTCTGTAGAAAAAGTCCGGCAAAGGCTGGACTTTTTTTATTTAATGTG
>CAJULF010000061.1 GCA_910587135.1 uncultured Oscillospiraceae bacterium | reverse complement strand
AACTTTGCTCACTGTTCCTCTTCTCATGCGGTTTGGTGAGTTTTGCTCAGGGCTAGTTAAGGTTATATAAGGAGGTTTAATATGTTAAAAAGTTATGATACCATTTCGGGCAAGGAAGGTACAGCCTATCTCAAAATCGACGGAAGAAATGAGGAGCTTTTCCGCGCCAAGAGCATTGAAGCCAAAATCGAAATAAAGAAGGGCACTGTCAAGTGCATAGGCCGCCGAATGGAGGGAAGCAAGCCGACAGGTATGAAGGGCACGGGTACCCTTAAGCTCTATTACGGTTTCCCTCTGTTTGCCGACGTTGTAAGGCAGTACAAGGAAACGGGTAAGGCGCTTTATTTCGATATGGTGCTGACAAACAGCGACGCGGCGTCTTCCGCGGGAGTGCAGACGGTGCTTATCAAGGACTGCTCCGTTGACGGGATACTGCTGTCAAAGCTTGACGGAGACAGCGATGATCCTTTGGAAGACGAGATTTCGTTTACTTTTGAGGATTATGAGTTCCTCGAAACATTCAAGAATATCTGACAAGGCATACCGCACTAACGCTTACGACGTTCGTGCGGGTGATTGCAGACTAAAATCTTTTTAATATTATAAGGAGGCATTATGGGCAAGTTACAGGAATTTCTCACCGCCAACAAGGTGGAAAACAATATTACCAGTGAGGTTATGATAAAGCCGTTTCCTCACCCGTTTGTTATCAGATCGATCACTCAGGCGGAGAACGCTCAGATAAGAAAAAGCTGCACAATTACCGATTTCAACAGAAAGACTCATCAGAAAGAAACAACAACAGATTCGCAGCTTTACATCACAAGGCTTCTGGTCGCTTGTACGGTAGACCCCTGCTTTAAGGACGCGGAATTTCAAGCGGCTTACGGTGTAATGGGGGCGGAGGCTCTCGTTGAAAAGCTGCTGACCCCCGGTCAGTACGCGGAGCTTGTTTCCGCCGTTGAGGAGATAAACAGCTTCGATAACGATATGCAGGAGCTTGTGGACGAGGCAAAAAACTGATAGAGAGCGGAGACGCGGAAAGCAATTACGCGCACTACGCTCTTCAGAAGCTTCATATCCTGCCCTCCGCGCTTATGGATATGTCCGAGCGTGAGAGGGCATATATCTTTGCGAGCATCGATCTGCAGATAAAGGCGGAAAAGCACGCACATAAGAAAGCGGGCGGCTAACGAAGCAAAAACTTCATTAGGGTAATATGTTGACTTTCCAAAGAAATTGTGTTATACTGTATTTGATTTCAATACTTTGGAGGTCTGACATGAAACGAAACACCTACCGCAATCGTTCCATTGTATTTGGCTGTGTTTCATTGCCTTTTGTTATAGCATTTGTCGTTACAGCGGCAAAAGGGGAGCTTACACTAAACGCGATACCCGCCACGGTGGGGATGTTGATTTTGATGTTTTTTTGCGTTTTTTACGCGGTAAAGCATAATAGATATATCAAAGAGAACTATGCGGATGAGTTAAGGGCAAAAAAGGAAGCCAGAAAGCATAAGAGGAAAGTCATAATGTACAAGATGAAATTCCGCCGCACGAGAAAAATGGGCTTTATATGGCTTGATGATAAACACATGATGTTTAAGACCCGTTTCACTTTTGTTCCGCTTATTTTCCTGTATTCGGAGCTTGTTGACTACAAGGTGAATAAAGGCAAAAGAAGATATGCCTACACGCGATTTTATAGCGACAGGAGGGGAATTCAATCTGCTACGACTACTTTTGGTAACAGAATAAGTTATTTTAATCTTGTACTCATTCTTACAGGGGGCAGAAAAAAGGTATATCATATGCTGCACGATTATTATCTCAAAAGGAATTTTAATAAAAAATTTGCAAAAACAACAGAAGCCCTTGAATGCATACGAGATTATAACAGAGGATATGTGGAGCCGGAGCGCGCTCGTGTAGTTATTGAATTTGATGTTTTTTAGCCTTTTCATGACAGATTATAGTTTATAAGCACCCCGCGGAAATCGGGGTGCTGTTTTTATAAAGAAAGGGGGAATTATATGGCGACCGTATCACAGTCAATAGAGCTGGAAAATGCGGCAAATCGGTTCAGCCGCGCGTTTCAGGCGGCGGATATGTTTGCGGAACGCTTGGAGAGAGTGAGCGCCGATGGAGAGAGGTTGATATCGAGCCGATTGGCTTTCAGTGGTATGATGCTTCGTGAAGCCGGAGAAAGCTTCAGCAGCGCGGGCAGGGCGCAAAGCGTGTACGGCGGCGAAGACGGTGAAGACAACGAAGACGGCAAGGACGCGGAAAAAGAGCTTGAAGAAATGGAGAAGCATGCGAATGAACTCAAGGAATCTTGGGAAAAGGTTGGCGGCGCTATTAAAAGAGCGATGTCATTTTTGTCTGTGCAGAATGTTTCGTCTTTTGTAAACGAGGTTTTCAGGCTGAATAACGCTCAGATGACCGTTGAACTGAACCTGACAACGGCGCTGAATAATAACGGACAAAGCGCGGAGGCGTTTGACGCGATAAGGCAGAAAGCCTCCGCGATAAGCGGCGCGACAATGTACGGCGACGAAGCTATGATAGCGGGCGCGGCGAAACTTTCGGCATATGTTTCCGACCAAGCGGCTGTCATGTCGATGATGGATACGCTTTCCGACTATGCAGCCGGTATGAGCGGGGGCGGGGCGGTCGATTCGGCGGCAATGGCAGAGTACGCGGCACAGCTTGGGCAGGCGATGAGCGGCAGCTTCGGCGGTCTGGAGGAAAGCGACTTTGTGCTCTCCGCGGCACAAAAGGAAATAATAGAAAACGGAAGCGAAATGGAAAAGGCGCTTGTTCTTGACGAGGTGATCAGCAGTTCGTGGGACGGTCTGGCAGAAAGCATGAGGAATACTCCCGTGGGAATGATAACCGCCATAGGCAATGCCCTGAGAGATATCGGTGAAAAGATGGGAGCGAAGATAACGCCCAAATTCATGAAGCTGGCGGATTCGGTTTACCGATTCCTTATGAGCAGCGGAGTTCAGAATGTTATAAGCACGATAGTTTTCCTGCTGGGTATGGCGTTTGATTTGATTGAGTGGGGCACGGGCGTCTTGCAGGTAATTACGGACAACTGGGATCTGGTGGGCGCGGCGCTGCTTACTGTCGCGGGAGCGCTCGGTTTTTATAAAATCGCGACAGAAATCGCACTGCTGTTAACTCAACAAATGATAAATAAGCAGAAAAAGCTGATAAGGACTCAAAGCGAATATAATTTTACTTTGTACGGATGCCCGTTAATGGGCATCGCAGTGGGATTTGCTGTCGCCGCGGGAGCAATTGCGCTTTACACCGACCATGTGAACGAAGCCTACGGTCTGTCACTCAGTTTTTCGGGTATGCTTATGGGAGCGTTCATGACGGTTTTCGCGTTTCTCGGCAATATAATTTATATGCTTTGGGATATTATCGCGACAGCAGTCGTTTTTGTTTGGAATATTTTTGCGGATTTCGCAAATTTCATAGGAAACCTTTTTAACGATCCGATAGGCGCGATAGCGCGGCTTTTTATAGACCTTTTTGACAGCATTCTCGGAATTATAGAGGGCGTTGCCGGAGCGATAGGCAATCTTTTCGGGCAGGACTGGAGCAGCGGTATAGCAGGCTTCCGCGAGGAAGTAAATAAATTTAAGGAGGAAAATTTCGGAACCGGTGTTGAAATAGTACAGAAACTCGATGAGGACGCGCTGTCGATAAAAAGTGTTTTCGGTGTGGATTATACCGACTATGATGAAGCGTTTGAAGCAGGCTACTGGCTGGGAGAAAATCTGTTTAACAGCAACGGCGAAGAAGTGCCGGGCGCTGATGGCTTTGATTATGACAGCCTGTTTAACGACAAATCGCCGCTTGGCACGGAAGATGATCCGATACATACCGAGGTTGACAACGATATAAATATTGCCGACGAGGATCTGAAGCTAATGCGTGACGTTGCGGAAGCGCGTTATGTGCAGAATTTTGTAACGCTTACGCCTACGGTTCAGGTTACGGGTAACACAATAAACGAACGTGTCGATGTAAACAGCGTGGTCAACGAGATAGAATACAGGCTTGAAAGCGAGTTTGCGGCAAGCGCGGAGGGAGTGTATGGCTGATTTGGAAAATTTAAATAAATCGGATGGATACAGAATAATTCTTATGTTAGCGGGAACGGCAATGGAGCTTCCCGTGCTGCCTGAAAGGATATCCGTCAAGCAGAGCTTTGATTCCTCCGAAAAAAAGGTGTTGGGGCTTGGAGCGGTTAATCTGCTGAACGGAGCAAAGCTGCGGCAGATTTCATTCGGAAGCTTTTTTCCCGCTCAGAAGATACCGTCGGTGAAGCTGCCGCGCTCACGGCTCAGAGAGCCTATGTATTATGTCCGTAAACTGCGGGAGTGTATGGAAAGCAAAGAACCGCTGAGGTTCATACTTCTCGGCGCGGATATTGATGTAAATACCCGTATGTCGGTGGAGAGCTTTGAATATTCCGAGAGCTACGGCGAGGTCGGTTCGCTTGAATATACGCTGACTTTGAAGGAGTGGGTGGATTATTCACCAAGGCGTGTTACCATCAAGGAAAACGTCGCCGCGGCAGGCGCGGCGGAGCGGAGCGGCACTCCCGCGGGAGCGCCTGAAGACAAGGCGGTGAGCTATACCGTAAAGGCAGGGGATTGCCTGTGGGCTATATGCAAGGCAAGCTACGGCGACGGTTCGCTTTATGATAAGCTTTATTCGGCGAACAAGACCGTTATTGACAGGCACAACAGCGGAACGGGAAATCCGAAATATACGATATATGTCGGAGAGATACTCAATCTTCCGCCAAAGGAGGAACTGTAATGCAGGTATTGTATCAGAATCCCGACAACGGTGCTGTGTATGATGTTACGACTCTGCTGACCGCACCCAAATGGAAGACCGCGCGGCGCGGAACTGCGGGGAGCTTTACGTTTTCCGCCCTGCCCTCTGCCGTGAAGTGGCAGCACGGGGGAATAATCCGTGTTATGCGGGGCACAAAAGGTATTTTTTACGGCTATGTGTTTAAAATTAAAACGGGCTCGGACGGCATTGTAGATATAACTGCATATGACCAGCTGCGTTACCTCAAGAACAAAAACACATACGTTTTTACAAACGTCACGGCGGCGCGGGTAATAAAGGAGATATGCGGCGATTTCGGACTTAAAACAGGAGATATTCCCGATACGGGTTATGTGATACCGTCAATGGTGGAGGACGGTCAGGAGCTTTTTGATATTATGCTTAAGGCGCTTGATTATACGCTTATAAACACCAACAGAATGTTTTATCTGTGGGACGATTTCGGCAAAATAAGCGTGTCTGAGGTTTCCGACGGTAAGCTTGGCTTTATGCTCGGCGACGGAAGCCTTGCGACGGATTACAGCTTTGAAAGCAGCATTGACGGTGACACCTATAATCAGGTAAGACTGCTTCGCGACAACTCACAGACGGGAAAGCGCGATCTTTATCTTTTTAAGGACAGCGGCAACATAGAGCGCTGGGGACTGCTTCAGTATTACGAGAACGTTGACGAAAGCATGAACGCGGCGCAGATAGAGGAGCGCGGCTCAATGCTGCTTGAGCTTTATAACCGACCCGAAAAGACCTTTTCTGTTGACGCTGTATCCGATCTGCGCGCCCGCGCGGGAAAGATGATATTTGTCAGGATAAAGGCGCTGGGGATAAACCAATTTTGTCTGATTGAGGAATCGGAGCATGATTTGTCCGATAATACTATGAAATTGAAATTAAAGGCGGTATGAGGGGGTGATTATATGATTCATACAATAAAGCGTATAGCGCAGAGCGCGGCGGAAACAACTCCGCCCTGCACGTTTATATTCGGCACGGTTGTCAGCTCCGATCCTGTTTCGGTACAGATTGATAACCGCTTTTTTGTGGGAGGCGAGGCGCTTATAATTATGAGATCCCTGAAGAAAGGGGAGTACGATTCTCACAGACATAAGCACAAGTGCGCGTATACGGGAGAAGAGGTGTTCACCGAAGAAGATGACGAAACATATTACGGTCTGAAAGCGGGCGATAAGCTGGCGCTGATGAGGGAACACGGCGGGCAGCGTTTCCTTGTTCTGGGGGTGGTTGAATGATACCGCAAACGGCGGAATACAAATTTACACAGCTCGCCGAACAACCGACGAGAACCTATTTCGTGGACTTTGACAAAGGGCGCTGTGGAGGATATATTGATGGGATCGCCGCAATGAAGCAGGCGATTTTTCTTATTCTTAGCACTCCGCGCTTCCGGCATATGATTTTTTCGTGGAATTACGGGCACGAGCTGTCCGATATATTCGGCGAGGATACGGCGCTTGCGAAATGCGAGGCAAAAAGGCTTATCACAGAGGCGCTGATGCAGGACGAGAGGATACGCTCGGCGGACGGGTTTGAATTCGCTGCGCCCGAAAAGGGTGTGCTTTCCGTTTCGTTTACTGTGAACACTGTTTTCGGAGAGCTTGAACAAAGTGTGGAGGTGAGAACTTGACATATGAGGAAATTTTAGAGAGAATGCTGGACAGGGTCGCTGCCGATGTGGATAAGCGCGAGGGAAGCATAATCTATGACGCGCTTGCCCCCTGCGCGGCGGAGTTGGCGCAGCTTTACATACAGCTTGAGCAGTTCCTGAACGAATGCTTTGCCGATACGGCTGGCAGGGAATATCTCATTAAAAGAGCCGCGGAGAGGGGACTGTCCCCCAGACCCGCTACCTGCGCTGTGGCGGCAGCAAGATTCAACACAGCCGTTCCCGCAGGAACAAGATTTTCAATAGACGGGATTAATTATTTTGTTTCCGCGGAGAACACAGTCACCTGTGAAACGGAGGGGACGGAGGGCAACCGTCATTTCGGGCGAATGCTCCCGATAGACTATGTTGATGGACTGGAAACCGCGGAGCTGACAGCGCTGCTTATCCCCGGAGAGGACGAAGAGGCTACGGAAGCGTTCCGAAGCCGTTATCTTTCGGGGCTTAATACTTCGGCATTCGGCGGAAATATAACCGACTATAAGGAAAAAACATGCTCGCTTGACGGCGTGGGCGGCGTTAAAGTATACCCGGTCTGGAACGGCGGTGGAACAGTAAAGCTGGTGATTATCAGCAGCGAGTACACAGCGCCGTCCGCGGAGCTGATCGAATCGGTGCAGGATGCCATTGACCCATCGCGTGACGGCGGCGGTATCGGGATAGCTCCGATAGGGCATATCGTTACGGTGGAGGGAGCGGTTCCCGTCAGCGTGAACATAACCGCGTCTATCACTTATGAAGACGGCTGGGACTATGCAGCATGCAAGGATTACATCGAGCAGGCAGCCGAGGATTATTTTGCGGAGCTTCGAGGAGAGTGGGCAGACAGCGACAGGCTGATAGTAAGGATAAGCCGTATTGAAACTCGCCTGCTTAGCTGCCCGGGGATAGTTGATATTACGGATACCGCGCTGAACGGTTCGGCGGTCAATCTGACGCTCAACGCGGACGAGATACCGATAAGGGGTGATATAATTGCCTGAACTTATTTCCTATCTTCCCGAGGTGCTGCGCGGGGTGTACGAGTTTCGGCAGCTTGCCGCTGCGGAAAGCGTTGAGCTTAGTGCGGCGGACGAGGAACTGAAGAATATAGCGGCGGATAACTTTATAGAAACGCTGACTGAGCGCGGCTGTTCGCGTTGGGAGAAAATGCTGGGCATTACACCTAAATCGCCCGACGATATTGAGGTGCGGCGTTTCCGAATACTGTCGAAGCTGAATGAGGAGCTGCCGTTCACTTTTAAAGGTCTTAAGCGGCAGCTTGCTATATTGTGCGGCGGAAACGGATTTACCGCGGAGCTTGATAACAAAAAATATCTGCTCTCCGTTCAGGTAGCGCTTACGGCGAAAAATCAGTATGACGAGGTCGGAAAGCTGTTGGAGCGGGAAATTCCCGCAAACATGGAAATATCACTAAGCTTAAAATATAATCAGCATCTTTTATTTTCCGACCGCACTCACGGCAGTCTTGCCGCATATACGCATGAACACTTAAGAAACGAGGTAATGACATGAAAGAAACTACCGGTCTGCATTTAAAAAAGCCCGATATTACGGACTTTTACAATGTGGAGGATTT
Organism: uncultured Oscillospiraceae bacterium; assembly: GCA_910587135.1. GTDB lineage: Bacteria > Bacillota > Clostridia > Oscillospirales > Ruminococcaceae > CAG-115. Next base: position 7,203 of record CAJULF010000061.1, on the reverse strand, counting down.
TAACTTTAACGCAGATATCGTTGACGCGGCGATTGAGGAGCTTAAAAAGTCACAGAGCAGCTCGGAAACCGCTATCGACGGCAAAGCCGACAAAGGTCACAAACATACCGTTTCGGAAATAACGGATTTTCCGTCGGCGCTTCCCGCAAGCGGCGGCAACGCCGATACGGTTGACGGCAAGCACGCTGCGGATTTTGCGGCGGCAAATCATTCTCACAATTACGCCGCATCGGGTCACACTCATGATGACCGCTATTTTACCGAAACAGAGGTTAATACTCTTCTTGCGGGAAAGGCGGCGGCAAATCACTCTCACAGCTATGCGACTTCAAGTCATACACACGACGACCGCTACTATACTGAGAGCGAGGTAAATAATCTGTTGGCGGGAAAAGCCGCAAGCAATCATACCCACAACTATGCCGCCGCAAGCCATACCCATACAGCCTCACAGGTGAGCGGACTGCCTACAAGGCTGCCCGCTAACGGCGGAAACTCCGACACGGTAGACGGAGTGCATGTGGTGACTACGGCGGCTCTTGGGCTTCACAGACTAGCAAGCGGAACGGCAGCCCCTACCACAAGCAATTGCCCTACGGGCTGCTGGTACGGCAAGCATTAAGGGGGGACAGTATGCCGATTACAGTTAATGAGGGCGGTGTTCTGCACGAATTGACAGGTGTTACATCAAATGAAGGCGGGACGCTTTATGATCTTGATACAATCCATGCTAATGAGGGAGGGACTTTGCAGGAAATCTTTTCAGCATGGATACCTCCTGACAGTAAAGACATAAAGTGGTCAGGCACTTCAGGATATAGCAGCAATTATACTGTCAATGAAAACGGTTCGGTCACAAGTGCTGGATCAAGCAGAGATAGTGCTGGCGGCAGTGGAGCTCAACAGACAACAGGAACAGTAAGCAGCAGCTGCTATGTAAGCGCGACTTACACATTGACGTCCAGAACAAGGGTACAAACAGTGTATGGTGGAGGCGGAGGCGGCGGTCCGTCCGGAAGCGGCTCCTGCATACCCGATGCGGGAACTATTACAAACGAGTTAAAAGAACCCGGCACATACACGGTGCGATGTAGTGCAGGTGCGTCCGCAACGGGCGTGAGCGGAAGTCATCCGCAGTTTGCAAGCTGCAGCTGCAGCTGTCAGCTCACGCTAATTTTCAGCGCACCGTAAAAAATAAGGAGGAAATTATGGTTACATTCGCAAACGAAAAATCAATAGAAACAATAGCCGTTATAGGCGGCACAACACAATTTCAAAACGCTCAGCGCGCGACTATTGAAATCCGCGCGGCGCGTGATGAAACAAATTTTGAGGAACTGAGGGCAATTTACACCGACAGCAAGGCTCTGTCCGAGATAGAGGTAAACGACGGAAACGGCGGACAGTCCCTTCAGCTCGATTTCACGCTGCCCATGGAGCTGTCCCTAAAAGATATTGACGGGGAGCAGCTTTGGTGCATGAAGCTTGCGCAGAGATCCGCGCTTGAAATTGCGCAGGAAAAGCAGGCGGCAAGCATTAACGATACCCAGCTCGCTCTTATTGAGCTTGCAGGTATGATAGGAGGTGGAGAATAATGGCTAAAATTTATGCGGCACAGATAAAAAAGGGTGCTATCACGATTGAGGACGTTCCTGCCAAATGGCGAAAGGAAACGGAAACGCTGCTCAACGATAAATAATAACACAACGGCAACGGGAGGAATATAATGGACACATCAATAACCCGCGCGGAGCACGAGGAATTCCGCAGACGGATTGAGGAGGAAAACAGCCGCCAGAACAGGCGGCTTGAAATAGTAGAGGACACCATGCGGCAGATAGGCGCGCTGACTACTTCGGTGGAAAAGCTCGCCGTAAACATGGAGGGAATGCTCCGCGAGCAAGAGCAGCAAAGCGAACGCCTGAGAACGCTTGAGGGGCGCGACGGAGAGAAATGGCGCAAGGTCGCGGGTCTTATCGCGGCGTCCGTTTTGAGTGCGGTCGTGGGGTTCGTCCTTGCGCAGATAGGAATTTAGGGGGAGTTCTATGGAGATTGACTGGAAAAGAAAGCTGACCTCACGAAAATTTTGGGTAGCTCTGGCGGGATTTGTCGCAGGGCTGATCGTAGCTTACGGCGGTTCACAGCAGGCTGCCGATAAGGTCAGCGGCACAATTTTAAGCGGTGCGGCGGTAGTCGGGTATATTCTCGGCGAGGGTCTTACCGATGCGGCAAATAAGGGAAAGGAGAATGACGATGGCGACTAAGTATGCGGGAGTCGACTTATCCTATGCGAATGATGATGTGGATTACATTGCGCTTAAAGCGGGGGCAATAAAGGACTATAAGGTGAAATTCGCCATGCTGCGCCTCGGCCACGGTACGACTAAGGATAAGCTGTTCGATAAGCACTATAACGGCTGCAAGGCGGCGGGAATTTATGTCGGTGTATACCACTGGACTTACGCGATTACTCCTGCCGAAGCCCGCAGGGAAGCGGAGTGGGCGGTAAAGGAGCTTGCGAATTACAATATAGATTATCCCGCGGCGCTGGACTTTGAGGACGATAACATCCTGAACAAGGGGTTGTCAAAAGCGCAGTATACCGCTATATGCAAAGCTTATCTTGATACCATGTACGCGGCGAATTATTATCCGATGCTATACTGCAACCCGAATGTGATAGACAATTACATCAACCTTAAGGAGCTGCCTTATGAGCTTTGGTTGGCGCAATATACCTCTGAGGGATTTCAGCGTGATTTCGGGCAGGGAATGTGGCAGTTCACCGTTGCCGGCAACCCGACGTTAGATTACGGCAAAGTCGGCGCGGTTGAGGGTGTTAAGGGACAGTGCGACTGTAACTGGGCTTATACCGGATATGCCGCTAAGATACTCAAATTGGGGCTTAATAAGCCCATTGTGAGGTATGGGGTAACGGGAACAAAGACAGTGGATCAAAACAATCTGAACGAGGTTGAGGCTCAGCTTAAAGCGCTGGGATTTGAGGTCACGACCGAAAAGATTTAAGGCAACACCGAGCAAAGTCCGCGCCTCGCGCTTTGTACGCGTCTTTCCTGCATATTTTCCGTCATATTGCACAAGTTGTCCTTGGCGGGCGTCAGCCCGCCGGTTCGACCTTGTACAATCTGACGAAAAAATTGACGGGCAATCTGCGTACAAGCTTTGTGCGGTGTTGCCTTTAATTGCTGACGGCTGCTCGGAAACGGGCAGCCGTCAATTTTATTTTGCGAAGTCTTCCTTTTGAGGGAGAAAATAGTCAAAGCCGAAAAGTCCCCCATACGCAAGGGCTTTAATATATTCAGGGTGTTCAAACGGGATATAAACGGTATCCCAAAACGCCTCTATGTAGATAATTCCCGTCCTTTTGCTTATATAGGCGGGCTGCCCGCGCAGAAAATCGTTGTATATCGTAAAGTCTTCATGTGAAAGTTCCGTTAAGTCCTTGGGAATATCCTTTGCGGTATAATTATGCGTGAGGAAATTAAATTCGTAATCGTGCCCCTTATACGACACCCTCGCGTTGAGCAGGTCGGACTTTATGAGATAGTAGCAGCGGTCAGGCTCGGAAAAGGCAAGACCGCTTCTCACCTTGTCAAAATACAGCAAAGCCACGTTTGGGTGAGAGTCGCTCATATAAACCTTTCCCGTCAGTTCCTCATTTACGGGAAACCACGCCTTTTCCGGCTTTTCGTCCAGACCGTATATAATTGGTTACGATTTTAAGGTCATTTTCTTTTTGGGACAGTTCTTCAATTGTATCGGGCAGCTTATCAAGGTATTCCTCCGATTTGCTTTCCGAAAAATAACTATATTTGTAAGCCTCATCGTTGATATAAATAGCCGGCGAGGATGGATAAGAACCGTTAAGAAGCCGAAGCCTTAAACTTCTTGGCAATACATATCTGTTCCTGAATTGTACTTCTTGCGCAATTATAATAAGCAGAGCAATTATAATTGCCGACAGTATTATTACAAGAACTTTGCACAATCTGATTTTGGATTTTTGTTTCATGGAAGTGATTTCCCGCGGTTATTTCCTTATATTGTCCCTAAGTTTGCGCCACTTGCGCTTGTACTTGTCAAATCCCGCGGGAATGCTGCGCAGACGCTGGATATTGTAAGTTATGTTGTCCATCATGGAGAAGAATTCCTCCTGCATAAAGCCCTCGCGGCGCTGGGACTGCCCCGCCTTCACGTTTTCGATTACCGTAAAATATCGGTCGTAAGCCTTTTTGACGGCGGTTTCCCATGAGATATAAACCTCGTTCATAGCGTTTTCGCCTATCCGGTGTATCTCATCGCGGTGAGAGCAGGCAAATTCCAGCTCCCTGGCGATAGCGGCAGGGTCTGCCTGTGTGAGAATACCCGTTCTGCCGTGCGTGATACCCTCAGCCGCACAGCTTCCGTCTATCAGCAGCGCGCCCACTCCGCAGGCAGCCGCTTCTCTTACCACTATACCGTTGGTGTCGTACTCCGACGGAAACAGGAACAGGTCGCCCGCAGTATAGTACACTCTCAGCTCCTCGCGGTCGTAAATCACTCCGGGGAAAATACAGTTGTCCGAAAGCCCGAGCTTTGCGGCGTAGTCCTCTATTTCCTGACGCTCCGCGCCGTCGCCAACGAACATCATTTTGTAGGCGATCCCCTTTTCGGTAAGTATTTTAAGCGCGTCAAGTATAAGCTTGATACCCTTGTACCAAAGCATTCTGCCCACAAAAATAAACATCGGCATATCCTTGTCTATACCATAGGCTGCGCGAAGCTCGGCGGCGTCGTTCGCCTCGGCTCTGCCCCGAGGGAAATCCACGCCGTTCTCCATAACACGGTATTTGCCCTCAAAGCCAAGACCGCGGAGATTTTCCCCCGCTCCGTTGCTTACCACCCACACCTCGTCGCAGGCGGCAATATTGGATACAATAAATTTGGTTGCCTGCTTTGCCATAAGCTCGTTGGGCAAAGCGGCGTTTATCTCGATATCGAATTTTGTGTGGTAGGTGAGTATCAGCGGCGCTCCGCATTTTTCGCGCAGCACCCTTGCCATTACCGCCGACGCCCACGGGCAGTGACAGTGGATAATGTCAAAATGTCTGTTGGACAGCTTGTCCAGGTTTGAACTGCTGAAGGGGTAGCCCGCGCGGTATCCGCATATCTTTTCGCTTATGCTCATGCTTTTATAGCGCACGACTTCATAGGGGTAGTTGTCCACAGCCCCGGGGTAATCGGGGGTCGCGACGGAGGCGCTCCCCAGCTGTGAGCTGATGACTTCCGCATAGTTTACCACCGTATTCGCCACACCGTCCACCAGCGGCGGAAAGGAATCGTTCATAAGACATATATTCAGCTTTTCCGACATGATAGGCTCCTTATCTGTTCTTCGGACGCGGCAAGCTTTCGCCTGACTTTGTCCGTTCTGTTCCGGTTGAATTTTCTGAGAAAAGTTCTAAATTCTATTATAGCATACTTCAATCTGTAATTCAAGAAATTTTTCACCCAAAATCAGTAAATGTGAGAGAAAATCAACTGAAATTTTACGCTGTCGATTAAACGGTGGGGCGATACGGGAACCGACTTATATCATCAGCTCCCTAAGCCCCGCCAGTATCTTCCTTTCGCGCCGCGACACCTGAACCTGCGTAATTCCGAGTATTTCGGCGGTCTCACACTGAGTTTTCCCGCGGAAGTAGCGCAGGATTATCAGCCGCCTTTCTTCCTCCGAAAGCTCCGTAAGGCATTGCCGCAGCGCCAGCCTGTCTATAAGGGAGTTTTCTCCCGAGTCCTGCGGAAGATCCAGCGTACCACCGTCCTCCTCGACAGTCAGTGACAGCGGAGGTTGTCCCGCTGAAATAGCCTCAGCCGCCTCTTCGGGAGATACACCCAACCGCGCGGCGATATCCGAGATGCGCGGTTCCGCGCCCGCTGCGGTAAGCTCATCGCGCACACGGGCGGCGCGCAGTGAAAGCTCCTTTAGGCTGCGGCTCATTTTGACCGTTCCGCCGTCGCGGAACAGCCGCTTTATCTCTCCCAAAATGACGGGCACCGCGTATGTCGAGAAGCATAGCCCGCGCTCACGGTCAAAGTTGTCGTATGCTTTGATAAGACCCACACAGCCTGCGGAATAAAGCTCCTCATATTCTATACCGCGACCCCTGAAACGGTTGGCAAGCGAGTGCACCAGCGGGAGATTACTCTCGATAAACTCATCTCTTGTCAAGCTGCTTCTCCATTATTACGGTAGTACCCTTGCCGGGTTTGCTGCTTACACGCACCTTGTCCATAAAGCTCTCCATCACAGTGAAGCCCAGTCCCGAGCGCTCCTCCTCCGCGGGGGCGGTGGAGAACATGGGCTGCATAGCCCGTGATATATCGAATATCCCGCTGCCCTTGTCCTTTACGGATATGTAGAGAAGATTTCCGGAATACATACGCAGTGTTATTTCCACCATGCCGCGGGTGTTCCTGTAACCGTGGACAATGGCGTTGGTCACAGCTTCGGAAACGGCGGTCTTTATCGCGGCGACCTGCTCCACGGTGGGGTCCGCCTGCGAGGCAAACGCGGCGGCGGCTGTTCGGGCAAAGGCTTCGTTGCGCGACAGCGACACAAAGCAGACGCGGCTTTCGTTCTCAATAATTCTTTTCATGCGTTTACTCCTTTTACCAAAAGATTTGACAGACCCGACAGCTTTATTACCGCCGCGATATTCGCCTGTGCGTTTTTTATAAGCACGTCGCCTCCATACGCGCGCACCGTTTTTAATCGCCCCAGAATCAGCCCTATTCCCGAGCTGTCCATAAAGCTCACGTTTTCCATATCTATTATCAGCAGCTCGGGGCGGGAGAGGTTAATCACCTCGTCCAGTTCCATGCGCAGCTCACGCGCGATATGGTGGTCAATATCGCCCGAAATCGCTGCGGTTATCCGCTTTCCGTCATTGTAAATCTTCAGCATTTTGTTCTCCTTTCGTCATCGGGATATAATAATTATAGCGCCATACCGCAGAAAATTTTGTCGGTATGACGCTGTGAAAAATTGTTTTTGGTGGCACAAGCAATAGAATCCTTGCGCATAGTATCAAAAAAAGCCGCTTTCCAAAAGAAAACGGCACTTTTTGAAATATAAATAATAATTTAGCTTAGAACAACATAAAAATCAAGAAGTCAAAGGCGCTGAAAGCCAAAATCCAC
>CAJULF010000060.1 GCA_910587135.1 uncultured Oscillospiraceae bacterium | reverse complement strand
ATTTTACCATTTTTTTATTCGCTTGTCAAGCACTTTATGTGAACAGGCTCTAAATCTACATAACAATTATTTAAGATAACTACTATAAATTATTATATATCAAAATAATTCGTGTTTTCTATTGCAATAAATTTGTGAATATGCTACAATATAACAAACCGCCGCGGGCGGAAATAAATTCGGACGAGAGGTAAACCAATGCCAATAATTTATGATGAAAAAAAGCGCGTGTTCAAACTGGACACGCCACACAGCACCTATGCTTTCCATATTACGGAATCCAACCACCTGATACACCTGTATTACGGCGCGTATATCCCCGAAACGGATATCACACATATGATGCGTATCCCAAACGACGAGCCGTTTGTTCCCGCCGTTCACGACGCTATGGGGCCGCACAGCTTTGACTGCGCCGCAATGGAGTTCCCCACAAGCGGCGTAGCGGATTTCCGAGAGCCTTGCATGCAGCTTATGGACAAAAACGGCATGAGCGCCTGCGAGTGCTACTATTCGGGTTACAATATTTATAAGGGCAAGAAAAAGCTCGAGGGTCTGCCCGCGACCTATACCAACAACGAGGACGAGGCAACGAGCCTTGAAGTTTACTGCAAAGATCCCCTCAACGGTCTGGAGATAACCCTGCAATATTCCGTTTTTGAGAAGACGGACGTTATCACGCGCTCCGTAAAGGTGCGCAACGGCGGCAGCGATCCCATAGAGCTTCGCCGTCTGCTGTCAGCCTGCGTGGAGCTTGACAGCAAGGATTACGATATGATAACCCTTTACGGAACATGGGCGAGAGAGCGCCATGTTCAGCGCAATCCGCTCCATTTCGGCAAGCAGTTGGTGGACAGCTGCCGCGGATCTACCAGTCATGCCCACAACAATTTCATCGCCATCGTTAATAAGAATGCGACCGAGGACTACGGCGACTGCTACGGCTTCGCGCTGTGCTATTCGGGCAGCTTTGTCGCGGGCTGCGAGGTCAATCAATATGAAAAGACCCGTGTTTTTTCGGGCATAAATCCCTATGACTTCAGCTGGCATCTGGAACTTAACGAGGAATTCCAAGCCCCCGAGGTAATCATGGCGTTCTCGGACAAGGGTATAGGAGAGATGTCACGCACATTCCACGACATAATGCGCAATAATCTAACACGCGGAAAATGGAAGGATATCCGCCGACCCATTCTCATAAACAACTGGGAAGCGACCTATTTTAACTTCGACACCGAAAAGCTGCTGGATATCGCCCGTGAATCCGCCAAGGCAGGTATAGAAATGCTGGTAATGGACGACGGCTGGTTCGGTCACCGCAGCGACGACAGAAGCTCTCTCGGCGACTGGTTCGTGAACGAGGAAAAGATAAAGGGCGGTTTGAAATATCTGGTTGACGAAGTGAACAAGCTTGGGCTGAAATTCGGCATATGGTTTGAGCCTGAGATGATCTCCCCCGACAGCGAGCTTTACAAGGCACACCCCGACTGGTGTATCCATATTCCCGGACGTCCCCGCACCACCGCGCGCTCACAGCTTGTCATTGACTTCTCGCGCAAGGAAGTACGCGATCATATCTACGGGCAGATGTACAAGATATTATCCTCTGCCAACATAGAGTATGTGAAGTGGGATATGAACAGGCAGCTTACCGAGGTGGGCAACGAAGTCCTACCGCCGGAAAGGCAGCGCGAGATATGGCACAGATATGTTCTGGGGGTTTACGAGATACAGGAGCGCCTGCTGACGGATTTCCCCGACCTGCTGCTTGAAAACTGCGCGGGCGGCGGCTCACGCTTCGACGCGGGAATGCTTTACTACTCCCCCCAGATATGGACAAGCGACGACACCGACGCCATCGAGCGCCTTAAAATTCAGTACGGCACCTCGCTTTGCTATCCATGCTCCTGCTTCGGCGCACACGTTTCCGACAGCCCAAATCACTGCGTGGGCAGAATAACTCCCTTTGAAACAAGAGGGCGCGTTGCTATGGTAGGCACGTTCGGATACGAGCTGGATATCACCAAAATCTCCGATGATGACAAATGGAATATCAAAAAGCAGATCGAGGAGTTCAACAAGTACAATCCCCTTGTCCGCACGGGCGACTACTACCGCCTTGGCAATCCTTTTGACAATGACCGATTCGACGCGTGGGAATTTGTCGCAAAGGATAAGAGCGAAGCGCTGCTGGAGTACATTCAGGTGCTTAAGGAGCCAAGCGTTTTCCTGCACAGGGTGCGCCTTGCGGGTCTGGAAAAGGGTGCTTGCTACAAGCACGAGGAAACGGGAAGAGTTTACTCCGCGGAGCTGCTTATGAACAGCGGATTCGATATTCCGTCGCTTTGGGGGGATTTCCAGAGCTATATCGCGCATTTTATAAAGATGTGATACCGGCACGGGGCAATTTCTTTTCGTTATTTTCCTTAACCGATTGACAATTGACCGCCCATACTGTATAATATTATAGTATGGGCGATTATTTTGGAGGGATTTGCGTGACACTTTATCACGGCAGCAGAACAGGCGGCATTGATGTGCTTAAGCCTAACCTAGCCGACCATGACCGCCCCTATGTTTATATGTCAACTCTTGAGGCTGTGGCGGCGTTTTATCTGTGCAACGCGGTGGAACGTCCCTATTACTGGTTTCCATACGGCTTTGAGGGAGATACACCGATATATCATGAGCTTTATCCGAACGCTCTGAAAGAGGTTTCGGACGGAGTAAGCGGGTACATATATGAGGTAAACGCCGATGAGGGGCAGGTAATTCCGTTTAAGGATATCCCTTGCGCAAGGCTCGTGACAGAGCCGATAAAAACTATGGGGTGCATTGAAGTCACGAACGCTTACGAACTGTTTATGAAATATATTGAAGAGGGCAGAATGAAGATAGGAAGATTTGAGGATAAATCTCAAAAAGAGCTTGAACGCTGGTACTCCCTGACAGAAAGCCATATCAGAGAAAAGCACCTGCCCGCGGACTGCTCCTATACCGAGTTTGTGAGGGAAAAATTCCCGCGGGTGTGGGAAAGAATTTACGGCTGATTCGGGGTGATATACTCTGCGCAATATATGGAACCCATGGCACGGCTGTCATAAGGTAAGCGAGGGCTGCGCGAACTGCTATATGTATTATCTGGACGAGCAGCGCGGTCATAACGGCGCGGAGATATACCGTGTAAAGAGCAATTTCGATTACCCGCTGCACAAGGACAGGCGCGGGGCTTATAAAATACGCAGCGGTGAAACGCTGAGCGTCTGCATGACCTCGGATTTCTTTCTTGAGGAAGCTGACGAGTGGCGGAGCGAGGCATGGGACATAATACGCGCGAGAAGCGACGTGATATTTTTTATCATCACGAAGCGCCCGCAGCGCATTCCCGAATGTCTTCCCAAGGATTGGGGAGATGGCTGGGAGAACGTGTTTGTAAACGTCACCGCCGAAAATCAGCGCCGCGCGGAGGAGCGCGTGCCGCTGCTGCTGGAACTGCCCTTTAAGCACAAAGGAGTAAACACCGCGCCTTTTATTGGACGGGTAAGTCTTGAAAAATGGCTGGACAGCGGACAAATAGAACAGGTGAGCTGCGGCGGAGAAAACTACGCGGGAGCGCGCCCCTGCCGCTTTGAGTGGGTGCAGAGCCTTCGCGCCGAATGCGTGGCGCGAAATATCAGTTTTCTGTTTTTGGACACGGGAACAAAATTCATTAAGGACAACAAGCTGTACACACTCTCCGATAAGAATATCAGAAGCAGAATGGCTTCCAAATCGGGAATGAGCTTTGAGGGAAAGCCGCTGAAATTCAAACTTTACAACGAGTGCGGCTATGAGATAACCGAGGAGTTTCTCCACAAGCCCGAGTTTTGCGAAAACTGCAAGCTCTGCGCCTGGAAGCCGACCTGCTCGGGATGCTCGAAATGCGGGCGGTGCGAAAAATTCTTTTAAATAAGGAGAGTTATGGATTTTTTTAAGGAACTGACAGAAATGCGCGGGAGCTTTGAAAAAACACGGAAGATATGGCTTCCGTCACCGCCAAGATGGCTTGACAAAAGCGACGGGCTCAGCTCCGTTTACGAGAGCAAGGATATCCTCGCCTCCAAGGGCAGCGTATATTACGCTTACGTGATACAGGCGAACACATCGCTTTTTGACACTAACTCCGCAAACATAGCTCCCGCAAGCATTATTTACAATCTGTCAAAAACGGCTGAAATAAATCCCAACTCGCTGCGCCCATTCGGCAGGTATCTGTATTTGTGCAAGGAAAAGCCCGCGGAGGAGATTTCGCCGTGGCTGAGCAGGGCGGTGGAGATCCTGAAGGACGGCACCGACCGCTCCGTGCTGGAGATAAAGGCAAGCGAAACGGAGCATTTCGATATGGATATGAAATTTCTGCCGATTATTGTTTTTGCCTCTCATCTGCCTGTATTCCGCCTTTGCGGAAATATCATACCGATAGTCGCCGCGCCCGAACACTGCGATTCGGCGATAGTTCTGCACAGCGCCTGCTGGTCTAAGTATTTCAAGGCGGCGTGGATAAAAAAGGAGCTTTAGATTGCGTAAAAAAATATGTGCCGCGGCACTAACGGTTTTTATGACGGGATGCGCCCCGCAGACTGCCGACGTTATGGAAAGTCTTACGGTATCCGATACCGCGCAGGCTTACTCAATATCGGAAACGTCCGCTTCGGCTGAAACAACCGAAGCAAATCCCGCCGCCATTATCCTTGAGGAAACCACCGAACCGGAGTTGCTTCCGCTTACCCCAAAAAGCTACTCGGGGGATATGCTTTCGGCGGCGTATCTGAAACCGCTGGGACGCACCCACAATGAAAATGGCATACTGTGGCTGGCGCACTCCGCAAGCGGCGCGGAATTCACAATGGACGGCACATACTGCTCGGTAACGCTGGTCGGCGACAGTATGGCGCAAACGGGCAGCAGGGCGCGCTTCGCCGCATATGTGGACGGAGAGCGGGTGCTGGACGAAATGATATCGGAAAAGGAAATGACCTTTGAAATATTTTCGTCGGAGAAGCCTGAAGTCCGATATACGATCGAGAGCATAGGTGATGCGTCGGACGAAGTGATCGAAACGAAGATCGTGACGGATCCGAAATCCGAAAAAGTAACGGTAACGCTGATAAAGCTGTCTGAAGCTCTGCACTCCACTGTGGGAATAAAAAGCATAGACGTTGTGTCTAAAGGAGGTATCTCCCCTACCGCGGAAAAAGATCTGAAAATCGAGTTTATAGGCGACTCGCTGACCTGCGGCTATGGAGTGGATGATGAGGTTAGCTCCCATCACTTTTCCACCAAAACCGAGGACGCGACGAAAGCTTTCGCCTACAAGACCGCACAGATACTCGACGCCGATTACAGCCTTGTATCATACAGCGGATTCGGTGTGGTATCGGGTTACACCTCCGTAAAAGGGGTAAAGGCGGGAGATTATACGGTGCCTGATATGTATGGAGCGCTGGCGTACAGCAGCGGCAGATACAACGGGTACAACACCGCCGATACCGCGTGGGATTTCACACGGTTTCAGCCCGATATAGTGGTTATATGCCTTGGCGCAAACGACCAGACCTATACGGGAAACAGTGAGGAACTGAAAAGGGAATATACAGACGGTTATGTGGAGTTTCTTAAGCAGATTCGCGGACATAATCCCGACGCTTATCTGATGTGCTGTCTGGGGCTGGTGAGCGACGGTCTGTTTGATGCGCTATGTACTGCCGCCGAGGAATACTACGAACAGACGGGCGACGGCAGGATAACCGCTGTTCATCTTCCCGTACAGGACGGCACCACGGGCTACGCCGCCGACTATCACCCAACCGCCGCGACATATAACAACGCCGCAGCGCTGCTGGCAGATGAAATATTGTTGGCAATAAGGGATTAAAGCCGCTTGCGGCAATCCGCGAGGGGGTGTCAAACACCCTCCGGAAAAAATCAGCCGCCCATGCACTTTATTTTCAAGCCGCTGTTCAGGCGGAGCGAATACGTAACTTTTTCGGCGGACTAACAACGACTTGCTTTGCAGGCGCTAAGGTACTAAAAAAATTTAAAATCAAAAAACAGGAGGGCTTATGGGAATTAAAAAGGTAATTTTATGCGGGATTGCCGCATCAATGCTATTGACGGGCTGCGCGGCGAATGACGGGACGGGATCGTCCGGCGAGGAAAATTCACAATCAGTACAGACGGAGGAAAAAACGGGACAGATGGAAAGGACATATGAAGCGGAAGAACAATATGTAAAAATGCTCGGGCGCACGCACAGCGAGAATGGAATTCTGTGGCTGGCTCACTCCGTGAGCGGAGTGGAGTTCACAATGAAAGGCACGAAGTGCTCCGTGAAAATAATCGGCGACAGCATGATATCCGCGGAGGACAATCAGGCGCGTTTTGCGGCTTATGTGGACGGCGAGAGAGTTGTAGATGAGATGATAACGCAGAGCGAGGTCACTTACGACGTTTTTTCATATGAGGTGGAGAAAGAGGTCACCGTAAGGCTGATGAAGATATCGGAAGCGGCTAACTCCATTCTCGGAATTGACGAAATAACCGTTACCTCCGAAGAGGACATAGCTCCCACGGCGGAAAAGGAACTGAAAATAGAGTTTATCGGGGATTCGATAACCTGCGGCTACGGCGTTGACGACGAGGACAGAAATCACCACTTCTCCACCAAGACCGAGGACGCGACAAAAGCCTATGCATATAAAACCGCGGAGCTTCTGGACGCGGATTACAGCCTTGTATCGTACAGCGGTCACGGAATTATTTCGGGCTACACCACCCAAGGCAAAAAGGTTGCCGCACAGCAGCTTCCCGGAAAATATGACCGCTTTGCAATAAGCAGCGGAAACGCTCCCGACGGATTCAGCGCGGCGGGAATCGATTGGGATTTCCGGAAATTCGTACCCGATATCATAGTTATAAATCTCGGAACAAACGACTACTCCTATACCGGCAGGGACGAGGAACTGATAAAAGAGTACTCCGACTCCTACACAAAATTCCTTACAAAGGTGCGCGAAAACAATGCTGACGCACACATCATATGCGCACTGGGCGTTATGGGCGCGGACCTGTACGACGCGATGTGCACGGCAGCGGAAAACTACACCGCCGAAACAGGCGACAATAACATCTCCACATTCCGCCTTTCCACTCAGGACGGCTCGACGGGTTATGCTGCTGACTGGCACCCCACCGCCGCGACTCACGATATCGCCGCAGAAGAGATGGCGGACTATATAAATGCGTCTGTTCTTTGAATACAACAAAAATCCCCCGTTGCCTGAACGGGGAATTTCAGTCTGTATATAGAGGTTGACCCGAGTTGGATTATTTAAAAAATTTCAAAATTTCCGTTAGACATACTCCGTTCCGCTGCGCTTCACACCACATACCTAACGAAAAACGTGCACATTTGTCAAACGGCAAATGTGTGCTCAGACTGTATATAAAGGTTGACTTAGAGCTGATCATCTAAAAAATTTCAAAATTTTCACTATGCATACTCTGTTCATCCAAGCTGCAAGGAGTATGCATAGTGAAAATCGCGCGCGTTTGCGTATGCAAACGCGCGACTTTTTGAAATTTCATGCACCAGCATTGCGTTGTCAATAGACTTTTTCTACAAGCTGAAATCCACCGTTGCCCGAACGGGGAATTTTTCCTTTATATTAAGACCTAAATCGGATTAAAAATATTTTGAACTTACAATACGCTATTTTGTTTATGCGTTTCCATTTGAATAAGTCCAAGTTTATAAAAATTATAAATCCCTTAATATACTAGCTCACCGAATATCAGCATCTCAATACCATGCTTGCTTTTCACAATGTAATATGATATAATAAATTTTGAAACGGGGGCGAAGAAATTGAAAATCGACAGACTGATCGGCATATTATCAATACTTTTACAAAAGGACAAAGTAACCGCTGCGGAACTTTCAGAGAAATTCGAGGTATCGCGCAGGACCATAGTTCGGGACATCGATGATATATGCAAGGCGGGAATTCCTATTGTAACAACGCAGGGCAAAGGCGGCGGAATACAGATTATGGAGGGATATAAAATTGATCGAACGCTGCTGTCAAATGAGGATATGAACGCTATCCTCACAGGTCTGAAAAGCCTTGACAGCGTGAGTGACAGCCCGAACTACAAACATCTTATGGACAAGCTGTCGGTTAAGAATTCCGAAATATCCGATTTCGGAGATCAGATAATGATAGATCTCTCCACATGGGATAGGTCGGCGATTTCATGGAAGATAGAGATTATTAAAACAGCTATCAAAAAAGGGGAAACTATAGCGTTTAAATATTATGCGCCAAACGGTGAAAGCGCCCGCACTATCGAACCGTATCACTTGATTTTTCAATGGTCGAGCTGGTATGTGTGGGGGTATTGCATAGCCCGGCAGGATTACCGCTTGTTTAAGTTAACGCGGATTTTCGATTTGAAAAACACGGGTGACAAGCACCAACCGCGGGAGATACCGCCATACAAATGCCAATACGTGTGGCACGCCGAGAAAGGAATCACGGCAACGGTACGTTTTGACGTTTCGGTGAAATGGCGAATCCTCGACGAATACGGCATGGAATTACCGCGCTTTAACGCAGACGGAGGCATCGAGTTAACTTACACGTGGTCGGACAAACAAAATTTTTTTGCTTCTGTTCTTAGATTCGGCGACAAGGCGGAAATAGTTTCTCCTCCCGAATTGCGCAAAGAATTTATTGAACTTTTAAAAAATATTTCGGATATTTATAAAATATGACGTACAGTTGTCTTATTTACCGTACTATAATAACCGTATTAAAAAAATCCGGAGGTTATTATGGATTACAAAATAGTTGAATTGGCAGAGAAAACAGTGGTCGGAATCACAGCTCAGACGAATAATTTTTCAAATGAAATGAGCGCGGTTATCGGCGGCACATGGCAGAGATTTTTTAACGAGGCATACTCGGAGATTCTCGACAAAGCAAATCCGTATACGTTGGGAATTTATACGGATTATTCATCTGAGAGCCTGTTTAGTATATTCCGAAGCACCGTCTTTACTCATCTTTCCGCGCCGTACTTAGGCAATTTTTCTTGAGGTACATACAGTACATCCGCGAAAAATTGCCGTCATCCAACGCGAAAATCCGGGCAAATCCGGCACTTCCCCGGATACTAAACAGGCTCTTAACAAATTTCTCCGCAATTACTATATAAGGACATTGAGGCAAATGCCCAATATCTCCTGCGAACCTTTGCTGCAGTGTTCCCGCGGCGCGGAGCATGGCGATATGTTTCGGGACGCGGGGATTACACAGAGTAAGCGTTGATATGCCGGGCAGAAAGGAAATAAAAATGGATGCAAAGATAATTTCCCTCCGTATGGAGCGGCAGTGCTTAATAAACAAAGCGGACCAAAACGAATATATAAAACTGTACCGTGACACTCAGCCGGGGCAGAATGTGTATTGGATCGGCTTTGGCGAGCCTCCCTCGCTTTCTTTCCGCGCGGACTTCAATGATATTGAGTTTAACCGAAACAGGCAGCTTGACTGGAAACTTATCAAGGGACGGTTTGCGGGCGGCAATCTTGGCTGGATTGAAATCGGTGATTTGGATTTGTTTATAGCTCTCTATCGCAAACCGCTTACTAAGCCGACAGAAATACAACTGCGGATTTTGGATATTATCGAGCGGGAGGGACCATTCAGTATTCAGCAGATCAAGGAAGAAACCGGACTGTTGGTGAAAGAAATCATGCCTGTACTGCACCGCTTACAGGAAGCGTTTTTGATTTATGAGGATCAATACGACGGTGAGTGGGATCGGAGCTGGTACAGGTTTGCTGAAATGTTTCCGAAAGCTGATCCGGACAGATATACAAAAACGGAAGCGTTGAAAATTGTGTTGCAGCGATTTGCGTATTGTCTTGTGTGGTTCGATATTGCAATGGCAAGGTCGTTTTATAAGATCGCCAAGAAAGAGGTCAAATCGGCAGTCAATGAGCTTGTTGCTGAAGGAACGTTGGTAACATCAGATTCGGGTTATATGCTGAGCACCGATGCGGAGTTGCTTGAAGGTCATGCGCCTGAGGCATCGAATTTTGTATATGCCGTTCACCGCAATGACTTCCTTTATAAGACTAATGAACATATTCTGAAAGAGTTCGCAAAGAAGCTGACCGATGGTCTTCCATATGACCATGAACCGCTGCAATATCTGCTGATTGACGGTGAGTTTCACGGCGCATCGGTTGGACACTTCCGAAACGGACCGTATGATCTTAACGATATTGTTTGCGATCTGCCCGATGCCGAGAAACGCAGGGATGAGATAGTTAAAGCTGTTTGTGATGTGAATTACGGAAATAAACCGCAGCGTTTTATGGGAAAGGATTACAAATAAAATGAGATATTGGATTGAACGCTGGTCACAGCTCAGAAAAAAAGAATTGATGTTTTATCCGAATGATTTTCCGATACATGATGTGTATAAAAAAATATCTGCGTATGAGGAATTGAAAAGCGGCTTTAAAGAATTACATGAGATTTTCACACATTGTTATGAGGATATTATAAGCAATCCCGCTGAGATGCTGCTTCCGACATATGATATGAATGAATACGGATATTGCTCTAAGGAAGAAAGACTATCCAGGGAGGAATCCTTTAAATACGCAAAAGTTTTATATGTGCTGGGATATTCGGGTGAATTGCGGCAAACCGGCGAGTTATGTATTGAAGTCAACAAATTGAAAGAGCAGTGTAAGGCTCTTAAGATTACGAATATCAACGCATTTTTGAATATGCTCGGCAATTACGGAATTGTGACAGAAGGACTTGTTAACGGTAAATTGAAAAGCGATACAAATATTACTGTTTCATATCCCGATAATAAGAATGCGATCACAGCATTGCATATTTTGGCGGTCAAATCAAATAGCGCTAACAGGTTTAAAGATTTTTGCAGACTTAATTACAAATTGTTTGAAGGTGATTGGAGTACAATAGAGTTCGGTAACAGTGTTGACGCCGTTTCCGATCTTTTTCATTCGGAACATGACAGAGCGGCAGCTCAGCTGATTCATAATGAGTTGATAAACCGAAAATACTGTTATAATTTTCAGGATTGGAATGAAGGTCCTCAGATTCGGTACTATAAAAAGGAGGGAGACCGTAACAGGAACGCAAATGCAAGCTTCTGGCTGGTAAGCATGGACACCGAATTTAAATTGTTTTTTCGTATAGCAAATATGGAAAAGACTCTTGAGTACATTAAAAATTGCCCGGATAGTGTTATTGAAAATTTTATGGTCACTGACAGTGGCTGTGCAAATAGAATTTCCGGAAAATGCGTTTCGGGAATTTCTTATCAGCTCAATGGCAAGACTATATGGAGATGCGGATGCTGCAACCCGAATTTTCAGGTAACCCCGAGCGCTGACGATTATTTATATTACATCAACGCTGTGGAGATGTCAGGCAACAAAAAGAAATAGATACACAGCATTTCAAAAAGAGCTGTTATACACAAACCCGCATGTTTTTCCGATTAAACGTGCGGTTTTTTATTGTGTGCCTTATTGCCTGTTTGGTAAGAATTTGTCTTAACAAGATTTGTTCGTGGTTTTTCAAGCAAATTTTATCAATGCCAAGGCAAAATTACGCAGGCTTGCGCTGTCGCAAATCAAGAAATTTTAACGCGGTCATAGGCAAAATTTACCGAAGAGATCGTGCAATACCTTGTGAATAAAGGTTTCGATCCCCAAGAGCCGTTTTTATCCGCCTCTCACCGCCATACATCGGCTTTTTTACAGCATAATCCGGGAATATACATAATTTTTTGTGTGCTAAACAAACCTTTGCTTTGCAACTGTGGGTTTAGTTCTTGTGAAAAAAACAACCTGTTATGTATGGACATTGTCATATATGATATGCTATAATAACATCATAGAACAGCTTGTAGAAGAGGTTCAGATGCCACACAATGCCGATGTGTTAAATTTCAAAGGGTGCAGAGGTTTTGCGCAGGGTTGCCTTAAGTCAACCTTTATATACAGTCTGGGCTATAATAAAATACAAAGGAGAAACGATCGTGTTTGATGTAAAGAAAATGGGAGAGAAAATCGCGTATCTGCGCACAGAAAAGAAATTCACTCAGGAACAGTTAGCGGAGGCATTAAAAATCTCACCTCAGGCTATCAGCAAATGGGAAAACGGAAAAGCCGTCCCCGAGGTACCTTTGCTTTGTGCTATTTCCAAACTTTTCAATTGTTCTGTGGACAGGATTCTCGATCCCGAGTCATGCGTTTTGCTCAATATGGATTTTAATTATGAATTCCTTGTTAAGCCGCGGATACCCATAGCGGATTATTCAGGACCCGAATGGCCTAAGAGCATCTCGTTTGCCTCTCTTTTAACCGCGTTAAAATTATTTTTTGGGTTGGAGCAGCGCAGGGATAGCAAAAACCACCAGATAAACGACGACGAAGAGTATATTTTGCAGTCGGCTATTACAAATGTATGCTTCGGATATTCGTATGGACCGGATGAATATGTTCATGACAGCTTTTTGATATATGGTTTGGATTATGAGATACATTCAAAGGCGGATTATTCGGAAGATGAATTTGTTGCGCTTGCGTGTAAGCAGATTGAACACGGTTATCCTGTCATAATTATCCCCAAAGAATATACGGATACTGTTCTTGCCGTCGGCTTTTCCGACCATGGACAGACCTTAAAGGGATTGGGCTTTTTGGAAGGAGACGATCTGAAAAATGCAAATATAAACTTTGACCGTCTTAATCAATATGCCGGTTGGTACAAGGTTGATTGTGATATGATGATCGTTAAACCTACAAACGAAAAAATGCCGTTAGCTAAGGCGTGTATCAATGCGCTCAACAAAGGTGTGGAGCTGTTATTGAACGACAGCCATTGCGGAGAGGATAAAATGCAGGGCTTCGGTTTGGTTATGTATCGTAACTGGAGCGATTTGTTAAGGGAAGAAAACAGGAGCGACGCGGATCAAATTGATTGTGTTTTCCCTCACGCATTTATCCATTATGAAAACAAATTAAGAACCAAACAGTTTTTTGAATTATGTATGAATATAATTCCCGATATCGACAAAGAATTCATGACCATGGCAATAAGCCAATACGACGAAATTATATCCTTTGCAACGGAAACAGCAACTATTGCTCATCAGCGTGAGTCCTTTACCAAAGATGAGTTAAAAGAAAAAAGGAATCGGATAATTGAGATGCTGCGCAGGAGCAGCGAACTGGAAGAGCTTGCTTTATCTTATATACAAAAGGCATTAACAAAAGTTCCGAAGTAAAGCTTATAAGAGCCTTTAGTATCTTTCACGACGTTTTTATCTGTATTTCCGCATCGTACTCATAGGGTGTATGCAAACTCCGGAATGCTTTGCAAGGCAAGCGTTGGAGGGCGTACACCCTTTGATCGTTTTTCCCGAAAAATGTCGCCGTCCGATACGGGAACACAGGCAAATTAGCAGCTTCTTGGGATATTGAAAGTTTCTTAAAATTGAAAAGGCAGCAGCAAATGGTGATTCAATAAGGATGATATTTTACATTGGAAAAAGATTTTTCGGTTTTTAATATGACATACTGTTGTCGTATTAATTGTGATATAATGTGTTTGTCAGGGAAACAATATTCATAATGGGGCTATTATGACAGAACTTGAAAAAGTAGAACGGGAAATTGTAAAATTTATGCGCGGGAAGTATCTGCTTGACGAGGTCGCGGAAATGTTTTGCGGCACCCCTTGGTTGAAATTTCGTCAGGGCGGGAGGACTATCGTGTCAATCAATCTGCAAGATGACCATTACGATATTCGGATAGTTTTCGGCAAAGCGGAGCGGGAGAAATTTGAAGCCGTAAGGCATGAATTTCCGCCGGAAATTCATGAACTATACGACAGCACGCGAACCTATCATGACGGCAAATGGCTCTTAATTCATGTGGATAATTTATATACTTTCGAGGCTGTAAAAAAGCTGATTCTTATCAAGAAAAAGCCGAACCGCAAGCCGCTTTCAAAAGAAAATGCCGTGTTTGGCAAATGCGGGCACAGATGTGACATTTGTGTGCATTATACCGGCATCAGCGAAGAATTTAGGAACATACCCATTCCGCATATGAACGCGGTATATGGTGATCTGGGCTGGAGTCCCTGTACAGGCTGTGATGCTTCGGGCTGTTATTGTCACATTAAAGATGATGAGCTATACGAGCCGATAAAATGCTTACAGCAAAACAGGCTGGAGCATTGCTTTGATTGTAAAAATTATCCCTGTGAGCAATCAACTATCGGGTACAGACAATTGGAGCATAAAAGCATATCGGCAGATGATGTTACATACGCGGTTTTGCCTTATGTACCGCATCAGTATGAAGAACAATGAGCTTAAATCTACTTTGTTTATCATATTGCTTGAATACATGTTGTGCGCAGACAGGTGTTTGAACAAGGGTGATAATATAAATCAAGAACCTAAATAATTTGCAGGAGGAATAAGAAATGCAAAGTATCAAAATTTATGAAATGCCGGACTGTAAAATGGTTTCGTCCGGAACGGGAATGTTTGGGGAAGGAAAATTCGGTCGGTTTGAAGAGTGGTTTTCCAAGCAAAAACGAGGTCTGTTTCCGAAAGACTTCCTGTATTGTGAAGAAGCCGGCTTTACATGGCTGTATATGCTTGAGGACGGTATGAGCGTTCCGCTGGAATTTGAGATCATAGATTTTAAGGGCGGTCTTTATGCTGCTGCAACAGATATCGACCAAAAAACGGATATGGATTCCTTGAATGCGGAAGTGGACAGGTTTTTAAGTGAAAATGGATTTGAACGCGATGATTCGCGTCCTCAATTAGGAAATATAATTACATCGCCGCTTGCACATGAAATAATGGGATATGAGCAAATGGACTACTATTTCCCTATAAAAGCGAAAAAGTAGGATTCACAACTCCATAATTAAAAGACTCGGCGCTGCTTTAAAGCAGCGCCATCAGTCCGTATATAAAGGTTGACCAAGGGTGGATTATTTAAAAAATTTCAAAATTTCCGCACTCACGCTCCGCTTCACTGCGTTTCGCTCTGCGCGACTGCGGAAACCGTACACATTTGCCGAACGGCAAATGTGTACTTTTTGAAATTTCATGCGTCGACATTGCGCAGCATATAAGCTTTTTTACAAGCTGTCGGCGCTGCTTTAAAGCATCGCCAAAAAACTATTTGTACTCCTTGTAATATGTTTGTTTTTCAATATCCCAATATTCCATATAAGGCTTTGTGATCTCGTAGTTCCACGAATAAATCAATTTTGGAACGATTTCAAGCAAACGTTCGCTTTGGATATGCGAATACGATTTATATGCCAATAAAAAGTGCTTTTTTATAGCGGCGACAATCTCGGAATTGGCTT
The DNA here is from genome assembly GCA_910587135.1 of uncultured Oscillospiraceae bacterium. Classification (GTDB taxonomy): domain Bacteria; phylum Bacillota; class Clostridia; order Oscillospirales; family Ruminococcaceae; genus CAG-115. The sequence continues at coordinate 256 of CAJULF010000060.1, read as the reverse complement.
TGTCAAGCGGCTTTCCGATGTCACGGCACGTCCATTGGATTGAAAAATTCTTAATATTGATATACCAAATAAACCTTTCCAAAAATCAAGAAAAGTGATATAATATAAGCATGGAAGATGAATTAAAAACAAACGCAGTAAAATTAAGTCCGGAAGAACAATATCAAATCAGAAAGAGTATTGTCCGTTTGAGTAAATTAGGGCAACACCGCACAAAGCACTTGCAAACTAATGAAAAATAAGGTATAATAAAAAT
>CAJULF010000059.1 GCA_910587135.1 uncultured Oscillospiraceae bacterium | reverse complement strand
TTTTTATTCCACCGCTTCAAGCGGTGGTTTTTTGCGCTAAAGCTACAAAAAGTCGCGCGTTTGCGTTCGCAAACGCGCGCGGTTTCCGCTAAGCATGCGGAGCGGAACGAAGTGAAGCGGAGTATGATTAGTGGAAATTTTGAAATTTTTTTAAATAATTAGCCTTAGATCAGCCTGTATATAAAGTTGACATAAAGCGGATTATCTAAAAAATTTCAAAATTTCCGCAATCACGCGCCGTTCGCTGCGCTCACTCCGCGCGATTGCGGAAACCGGTCTGAATTTGCTTCGCAAATTCAGACACTTTTTGAAATTTCATGCGTCGACATTGCGTTGCAAATAAGCTTGTATATAAAGGTTGAACTAAGGCGGGTTATTATTTTATGCGATGACATTGCGCGGCAACCGCACGGTCTTTACAGAGGTTGCTGCGTAATATTTATTTGCTATGCGCTTTTATTTTGACAAGTCAATGCTGCGTATCGTATCTCGCACCTTCAGCACAAATGCCGGCGAAACCGAAAGCTCATCTATGCCCATTCTGAGAAACGTTTCGGTCAGTGACGTATCCGCGCCAAGTTCGCCGCATATACCTATCCATGCACCGTGTTTATGGGCGTTCTTAGCGGACATTTCAATAAGCCGCAGGATCGCCTCATGGTGGGTGTCGATGAACTGCTCGATATCGGGATTCTGACGGTCGCACGCCAGCGTGTACTGTGTTAGATCATTGGTACCTACGCTGAAAAAATCAACCATAGGAGCCAATTTATCGCTTATTAAGGCAGCCGCGGGCGTTTCGATCATAATTCCCAGCTCGATTTTATCGGAAAATTCAATGCACTGCTCTCTTAATTCCTCTTTGACCTCATCGCAGACCGCAAGTATCCTTTTAAGCTCCGAAACGCTTGTTATCATTGGAAACATTATACCGAGCGAGCCGAAAACCGAGGCTCTGTAAAGCGCTCTCAGCTGAGTTTTGAATATTTCGGGACGCGTAAGACAAATACGTATCGCGCGGTAGCCAAGCGCGGGATTTTCCTCTTTCTTGAGATTGAAGTAATCGACCTGCTTATCCGCGCCAATATCCAGCGTGCGGATAATGACTTTCTTGCCCGCCATGCTCTCAAGCACCTTTTTGTATGCGTTGAATTGCTGCTCCTCGGTAGGATAGTCGCTGTTTTCGAGATAGAGAAATTCGCTTCGGAAAAGACCTATTCCGCCCGCGTCGTTGGCAAGGACCTTGCCGATATCGCCGACACTTCCGATATTCGCATAAACATTTATTCTGCACCCGTCAAGTGTTACGTTTTCCTTACCCTTAAGCTCCTGCAAAAGGCGCTTTTTCTCATCTCCGGCTCGCTGCTTTTCAAGAAGTCTTGAACGCGTTTCCTTATCGGGGTTTACAAATATCTCGCCTGTGTATCCGTCAACAACAGCCTCATCTCCGTCCCTGATCTCCGCGAGAAATTTTTCTCCCGCGCTAATTACCGCGGGGATATTCATATTTCGCGCAAGGATAGCTGTATGCGAATTGGACGACCCATACGCTGTAACAAATGCCAGAACCCTGTCCTTATCCAGTGCCACGGTTTCGCTCGGAGCAAGATCGGCGGCGCATATAATGACCTTCTCATCGGAGGCGGTTTCGGTCTGGATATTTTCCGAAAGTGTGTTTATCAGGCGGTTTGAAATGTCGCGTACGTCCGCCGCGCGTGCTTTCATGTACGTATCATCCATTGCCGCGAACATCTCCGCGAAGTTGTCCTCAGTAACCGCCACGGCATATTCGGCGTTTACGCTTTGATTTTCGATTATGGTGTTGATCGAGTCGTTGTAATCGTCGTCCTCCAGCATCATCTGATGTATCTCAAATATCGCCGCGTTAGCCTCTCCGACTTCTTTCAGAGCTTTGTCGTATATCTCCTGAAGCTGCTGTATCGCAAGTGATTTAGCCTGCTCGAAACGCGCTTTTTCGCTTTCGGCGTTCTCGACATGAGTGCGCTTTACTGCCGCGTCCCGCTTTTTTAACACGGAGATTTTTCCGACAGCCACCGCGCCGTAAACTCCTTTGCCCTGATATGTTTTCATAATTCCATCTCCCTTAGCTGCGGTTGTGATTAAGGCAACACCACACAAAGCTTGTGCGCAGACTGCGCCGTCAGATTTTTCGTCAGGCTGTACAAGCTCAGCGTCGGCGGGCTTACGCCCTCTAACGGGAACTTGTGCAAGATGATGGAAAATATGCAAGCAAGATGCGTGCAAAGGTTTTGCACAGTGTTGCCCGAAGAACCTGTCCGCGCGGACAGAAATTCATTTCATTGTTTCCCAAAGCCCCGACAAAACCTCCGCTCTGTCGAAGCGGTGCTGAAATATCAGAAATTGGACTTAAAGAACTCCTCCATTGCCGCTGCCGCGGTATCCTCGTCCGTGCCCTCGACGGTAACGTTCACGGTATCCCCGCACTTAACGCCCATGCCCATAACAGCCATAAGCTTGGTCGCAGCGGCAGATTTGCCGTCCTTTTCAAGGGTTATCGTGCTCTGAAATTCCTTTGCTTTCTTCGCAAGCAGACCCGCGGATCTTGCGTGAATTCCTACCTCATCCTTAACGGTATAGCTGAATGTTTTCATAAAAGTGCCCTCCTCAATTGATTTTGATTATTTCGTCACCCGCCGAAATTTTTCCCTGCGCGGCAGGTGTGATTGCCGAATATTCGTCTGTGTTGCCGATGATAAGCGGCGTGGTGACTTTGCAGCCCTCCGCCTTTATCGCCTCGATATCGAAGCTGATAAGCAAATCGCCCTTTTTGATTTCCTGACCGTCCGTAACGTGCGCTTCAAAGTGTTTTCCGCCAAGCTTTACGGTATCTATTCCGATATGCAGGAGCACCTCCGCCCCATCAGTTGAGAGAATATTTATTGCATGCTTGGTATCGAATACAGAATCCACTTTTCCGGCGCAGGGCGCGTACAGCTTACCCTCAGACGGCTCTACGGCAATTCCGTCGCCGAGTATTTTCTGTGAAAAAACATCATCTTCAACATCCTCGATTCTGACAACCGTGCCGTTAAGATGTGAGCACATAACTATTGAAGCGGCGTTCGCGGGCGAAGCCGTCTGTTCCTGCTTCGGTTTTTCTTCGGTGTGCGTTCCGGTTCCGCCGAGAATGCTGTCGGGGTCGTCGGACTGAGGGGAATCTATAAACATTTCAAGATTTGACTTTATAACGGAAACTCTCGGTCCGTAGATGACCTGTACTCCGTTGCCCTTGCGGATAACTCCCGACGCTCCGCTTTGCTTAAGCAGGCTGTCAACTACCTTTCCGACATCAATTACCGTAATTCTTAGTCTTGTCGCACAGCAGTCAACATCGGACAAGTTGCCTTTTCCGCCCAACCCTTTAAGAATAAGCGCGCTTACGATATCAGCGCCGCCGCCCGGGGATTTATCGGATTTGGCGGCTTCAACGTCGCTGCGGCGGTAGAGTTTCGGCTCAATATCGTCCGCCTCACGGCCCGGAGTCGCAAGGTTCATTTTTGTGATCATAAAATAGAATACAAAGTAATAAACCACCGCGTAAATCAGACCGATAATGACTATCCATATCCAGTTTGTTTTCTGATTGCCCTGGAGAATTCCAAACAGCGTGAGATCGATCGCGCCGCCGGAGAACGTCATGCCGACGCCGACGTTGAAAATGTGCATAAGCATATACGAAAGACCGGCAAGAACACAGTGCACCCCATACATCAAAGGCGCTACAAATATAAACGTGAACTCCAGCGGCTCGGTTATACCCGTCAGCATAGAGGTAAGTGCCGCCGACATCAGCAGACCGCCCACTACCTTCTTCTTTTCGGGTCTTGCGGCTCTGTACATAGCGAATGCGGCAGCGGGCAGCCCGAATATCATAAACGGGAATTTGCCCGACATAAACCTTGTTGCTGACACCGAGAAAACGTCGGTGGATTTGGATGCAAGCTCCGCGAAAAAGATGTTCTGCGCACCCGTTACCACGCTGCCGTCGATGATCATAGAGCCGCCAAGCTCGGTCTGCCAGAACGGCATATAGAAAACATGGTGCAGTCCGAACGGGATAAGTGCACGCTCCAGAATACCGTATATCCATGTTCCCGCATAGCCCGAATTCAAAACCAGCACCCCAAGCTTGGAAATGCCGAGCTGTACAAACGGCCAGAGGAAGAACATGATGATACCGACAACAAGATACACAACAGTGCAGACTATCGGGACAAATCTTGTGCCGCCGAAGAACGCAAGCACCTGCGGGAGCTCGATATTGTAAAACCTGTTGTGCAGCGCCGCAACGCCCAAGCCAACTATGATACCGCCGAATACGCCCATTTGCAGCGTTGTGATGCCGAGCACCGATGTAGTGGAGTTTGCCGCCATGGCTTCAGCTCCGCCGTTTGCCATTATCAGAACGCTTATTGCGGTGTTCATAACAAGATAGGCGATAGCGCCCGAAAGCGCCGCGACCTCTTTTTCCTTTTTCGCCATGCCTATTGCGACGCCCATCGCAAACAGCAGCGCCAGGTTGTCGAAAACGGCGCTTCCTGTTTTGCTCATGATGTCGAGAACAGTATACAATACTCCGCCCTCATATATTACGCCGCCGAGATTGTATGTTTCAATGGTAGTCGGATTTGTAAACGAGCTGCCTATTCCAAGCAGAAGTCCTGCCACGGGCAGCAGCGCTATCGGAAGCATGAACGAACGTCCGACGCGCTGTAAAACGCCAAATACTTTATCCTTCATACAAACGCCTCCTTCAAATAAGAATATATTTACTATCGCCTGGTACCGACAGCGATAATTTTTAACGTTTTATTGTCCGCCAATCTTTCTGAGGTGGATGGCAAGTGTGAGAAGCTCATCTTCGGTAAGCATTTTCGAGAAGTTTTTCAGAATATAGTCCCGCAAGCTTTTTGCGCATTTATAATGTTTCTTGAATTTAAGCTGCACAAGCGTTAATATATCCTCGTCGCGGCTGAGCACATTCGGCAGCTCCTGCGAACTGAACAGCCGCTTCGCAAGATATTTCAGATGTACAAGATACCTGTCATATGCGATCGTGGATTTGTCTATCCTGCCCGAATAAAAGGTGTCGGTAATCTCAACACACTCGTTTATCATTTTGGTTATATCCGGAACCTGCCCCATATTTGTTCCCATTCCCGCGTTAATTATGTGCATCGCGATAAAACCCGCTTCATCATCTATAAGCTCCACGCCGAGCTTATCCTTTATCTCGTTCAGACAATATCTGCCGAGAGCCAGTTCATCGGGGAAACATTCATGGATTGAGTCCATAAGCGGATTTGTGAATTCCATGCCCTGCTTTTGGCGTTCAATAGCAAACGCGATATGATCGGAAAGCGTTACAATCAGCGAACCGTTCAGCGGAACATTGACAGCCGCAGAAATATACTTCACCATATCGTCGGTGAGCTTGATATACTCGTACGGTATCTCCGCCAGGCTTTAAATCAGCTTTTTACGCAGAACCGAATCCGTTATCATATATATCTTTTCAATACGCGTATTATCAACCGTATCTCCGTATTTTTTGCCGAAGCCTATGCCCTTTCCTGACATTATCTGCTCTTTTCCTTTTTGGTCAAGCACACAGACAGTATTGTTGTTTATAACTTTTACGATCTTCATACTCATATCAAATACCGCCTTTGAAAATACTTTATAAAACAAAAAAACCAACTTAGATACGGCAACACAATACGCCCGTATAAAAGTTGGTCATGCCCAAGTCCGTAAGGAAAGGTTACACTCCAATATAAATCACCATCAATTTGTTAAATTTATTTTAACATATGGAAATAATTTTGTCAATATAGTAAAAAGCATTTTTTGCCTTTTCTCTCTTTTTTACATTTTTTCTGATCGTTTTTGTGCATTGTCAACAATCCGCTCAATCGTTACGAGTAAAAATGCGCTTGGTACGCTTTTTATGCAAAAAAGTTAAATATCATCATGAAGTTTGCATAGCTATTATAATATACAAGCTATATAAGGGTTGACCTTAAGTTAATTATTTAAAAAAATTCAAAATTTCCTCCAGTCATACTCCATGCTGCTGTTAAGCACTCCGCATGCCTGCCGGAAACCGCACGCATTTGCCAAATGGAAAATGCGTGCTTTTTAAAATTTAATACGCTGAAATTGTGCTGCCAATATGCACATTCCGCAAACCGATAGATTTATCTTTTGTTTAATAAAGACATATTTGAGCTTCAATACGCAAGTATGCGGAAAAAGTCTATGGAAACGCAAAGTCGGCACATAAATAGCAGAAATTTTGAAATATTTTTTAAAATCCGCTTTTGAGCAGCCCCATAAACAAATTCAGGCGCATTGAAATCCCAATGCGCCGCATCTTATTCTTTATCACTAAAAAATCGGCAGTACAAGCGTGAACACAGTGCGTTCGCCGCTGCTCTGAGCGTATATGTTTCCGCCGTGAAGCGCCGCTATTTCTTTCGCAATAGCAAGCCCGAGACCCGCTCCCCCCGTTCCCGTGGAGCGGGAGGAATCCAGACGGAAAAACTGCTCGAAAATTTTATCCAGCTTTTCGGGTGGAATTGTTCTTCCGCGGTTTTTAAAGGATATCGTCACGTTTTTATCGTCGGCAGACATTGTAAGCTCTATTTCGCTGTCGGGATAGCTGTAATTCACAGCGTTCCTCACCAGATTGTCGAATACCCTTTCAAGCTTGTCGGGGTCGCACAGCAGCTCCACATCGGGCATTATATCCGTTTTCCAGCTCAGCCCCTTTTCGGAAAGCACGGGGTAGAATTCGCTCACGGTCTGCTCCAGCATAAAGCTTAGATTTATTCTTTCCTGCTCAAGCGTCAGTGTGGTAAGGCTGAATCGGGTTATGTCGAAAAACTCATTTATAAGCTGCTCCAGACGCTCTGCCTTATCCAACGCTATTCCGGTATAACGCGCACGGGTTTCGGGGGATATCTGCGGCTCATCGCGCAGCAGGGTAAGATATCCTATCACACTGGTGAGAGGCGTTTTCAGGTCGTGCGCGAGATAAATTATAAGATCGTTCTTTCGCTTTTCCGCCTCCTTTGCCATCGTCGAGTCGCTCAAAGCGCGCGTCCGCACATGGTTCAGCTCGTTTTGCACCTCGTACAGAGCCTTACTGAGTATTATCTCTCTTTCGTTGGGTATTGCCAGCTGCTCTGCCGCGGAAACCACCTCGTCAATGTATTTCAGCGGTCTTGCCATGAAAAAATAGGTTATCACCGCCCAGCCCGTCAGAATTATCCCGCCGACGATAAGCAGAATATTATGCCTTATAAACAGCAATATATGATACAGCGGATCGCTGTTGTACCATATGACCTGCTGGCAGATAAATATTCCGCCGAAAACACCCAGCGCCAACAGCAGTACAAATCCTGCCATCACAATAAAATACTGAACGATGATACGCTTGGATACGCGGCTTCTGCGGCGGATAACCGGGGTTTGTTCTTCAGCCTTCAATTGTATAACCCACCCCCCATACCGTTTTTACATACTTCGGACGCCGCGGCGGCTCATGAAGCTTTTCACGCAGCCGCGCGATATGCGCCATAACGGTGTTGTTGCTGTCGAGGAATTTTTCGCCCCAGACCTGCTCGAAAAGCTCCTCCGAGGAAACAACGCTGCCCTTGTGACGGCACAGATACCACAAAATATTGAACTCTATCGGCGTAAGCGTTATTTCCTCTCCGTTAAGAGTACATTTGTGGCAGCTGTTGTTTATATGCAGACCGCGCACATCAATCTCAGTTACTTCTCTGCGAGGGTCGGCGGTGTTGTATCGGGTATAGCGCCGAAGCTGGGTCTTTACCCGCGCCACAAGCTCCAGAGGGTTGAACGGCTTGGTTATATAATCGTCCGCTCCGAGCGTAAGCCCGGTTATCTTGTCCATATCCTCAACCTTTGCCGTAAGCATTATTATCGGAAAAACGTATTCCGTTCTAAGCCGCTGAAGCAGCGCGAAGCCGTCTATATCGGGCATCATCACGTCCAGCACGGCAAGACTTATTTCGTTCTCCCGAGCGCATTTGAGCGCATCTGTTCCGTTATGGCACTTTATAACCGAGTAGCCCTCGTTTTTCAGATACACCTCAACAAGGTCGGCTATCTCCGTTTCGTCGTCCGCGACCAATATTTTTTGTTCCATTTTATTCTCCTAATATAAGGCAACACCGCACAACGCCCGCGCTTTGCGCTTTGTACGCATATTGCCTGCATATTTTCCGTCATATTGCACAAGTTCTCCTTGGCGGGCGTTGACCCGCCGGAGTCGAACTTGTACAATCTGACGGCGCAATCTGCGCACAAGCTTTGTGCGGTATTGCCATAAAAGAATTTGTTTGAAAATTTGTCCGCACCACTGCGGCTTTCGGAAAAATCATGCGCAGGCGGTCAATTCATGACCGCTTCGGACTGTATATAAAGGTTGACTTAGAGCGGATTATTAAAAAAAATTTCAAAATTTCCGCAAGCACGCGCCGTTCGCTGCGCTCACTCCGCGCGTTTGCGGAAACCGGTCATAATTTGCACAGCAAATTATGACACTTTTTGAAATTTCATGCGCCGACATTGCGCGGCAAATAGGCTTTTTCTACAAGCTGAGGCGGTCAATTCATGACCGCTTTCACTGCCTTTGATTGCCCATTTTTAAGGCTGCACTTGCGCTCTAAGTTTCCACATAAAGAGAGGAGCGGTTTTGGTTTCCTTATTCCAAAAGTGAGCGTAGGCGGGTGCGGCGCTTCCGCTTAACCAAGCACCTTGTTACGCAAGGCGCATAAGGGGTCAATGTCCCCTATCTCCGGTTCGTTTCCGATTGACCATTGCGTAAACTGCCAAACCCACTGCACGAACACACATCAGACCTCTAAAACAATTATACGATAAATCCGCCCAAAAGTAAAGATTATTTTCTTACAAATTTGTGATATTTCCACTCATCATATTAACAGGTAACACTTGACCATATATCTGCCACTATTACACAAAAACCGCACTTCTGCCTACAACGATTTTATTGAATATGCACAATCGGCAAGAAGCCGCTTTATGTAATAATCCGAAAAGCGGCAGTTTTCGTCAAAATGACGACAAAAGCGCTTGAATTGCCGCGAAATATATGTTATAGTTAAGGTAAGCAAAAAACTGTCAGCTTTCCATTGTTCATTGTCAATTGTCATGGAGGTGCGGTATGAGGAAATATACGGGAAAAAGCGTTTACGGCTCAGTAGTTATCGGAAAGGTCTCGCTTCCGAAAAGAAGAACTCTGGCGGTTAAGCGAATAAGGGTGGAGGATATCCAAGCGGAAAAACAAAGGCTTGAGGAGGCCAAAAGAATTTCCGTGCTTCAGCTGTGCGAAATTTACCGCAGGGCGCTGGACAAGGTGGGCGAAGCAAACGCGCAGATATTCGAGATACATATAATGCTTGTTGACGATGAGGATTATATCGAATCCGTATACAGCATTCTGGAAAGTCAGGGCGTTAACGCCGAATATGCCGTGGCAGTTACCGCTGATAATTTTGCGCAGATGTTTGCGGCTATGGAGGACTCCTATATGAGGGCGAGAGCCGCGGACGTAAGAGATATCTCCAATCGGCTGATCGCCAACCTTATGGGCAACCCTCCCGATATACCCATGCCCGAAAGCGGTAACGTTGTATGCGCTCAGGATATTGCTCCGAGCGAATTGATACTGCTTGACACGGACAGAGTTTCGGCATTTATAGCGGCTCAGGGTTCCTCGAACTCCCACGCGGCAATTCTTGCGCGGAATATGAATATTCCCGTTATTTTCGGGGCGGGCGAGGAATTTCTCTCAGAGATAAAAGATGGTGACAATATAATTGTTGACGGTTTTACCGGAGAGATATTCCTTGAACCCGATATCCACACGGGAGCGCTTTACCTGGAAAAGCAGATCATGCACGGAGAACGCAGGCGGCTGCTAACCGAGCTTAAGGGCAAGGAAAACGTTACCCTCGATGGAAGGAAAATAAATATATGCGCCAATATTGGAACTCTGGACAATATTGGCGAGGTGCTCCTGAACGATGCTGGCGGAATAGGATTGTTCAGAACCGAATCTATATGCTTTGGACGTAATGAATATCCCACCGAGGAGCAGCAGCTTGCAGTATACAGACGTGTTATCGAGAGCATGGCGGGTAAGCGGGTGATAATCCGCACACTGGACATGGATTCGGACAAGAGCGCGGATTATTTTACTTTTAAAAGAGAGGAGAATCCCGCGCCCGGCTATCGCGGCATCCGCGTCAGTCTGGAGCGTCCCGAACTGTTTAAAATCCAGTTGAGAGCGCTTTTCAGAGCCTCCGTCTTCGGCAGACTGGGGATAGTGTTCCCGATGATAACAAGCGTAAAAGAGCTTTCCGAGGTTCTGGATATCTGCGAAAGGATAAAGCGGGAGCTTAAAGAGCAAAGTATAAACTACTCCGAAAACGTAGAAATCGGAATAATGATCGAAACCCCCGCGGCGGCTCTAATAAGCGACAGCCTTGCGCCGATGGTTGACTTTTTCTGCATAGGCACAAACGACCTTATCCAATATACCCTTGTCTGCGACAGACAGGAGCTCGACATGAAAAAATACTTTGATCCACACCATGAAGCGGTAATGCGGCTTATTGAAATGAGCGCCGAAAACGCTCATAAAAACAGCGCGTGGGTAGGAATATGCGGTGAGCTTGCCGCGGACACCTCTCTTACGGAAGCGTTTATCCGAATGGGTATCGACGAACTTTCGGTAGAACCGTCAATGGTGCTTAAGATGAGGGACACGGTGAGAAAGCTAAACCTTTTTATATGATTGGCGATATGGAGTATATTATGAAAAAGTTATTTGAGCGTTTTGCCGGCTTTATATTGTCTATAACGATTATTTTGCTTTCGCTGCCCTCTGCTTATGCGGCAAATGTCCTCACACAAAGTGATTTTGTTCATGAACAGGGCAAAAATGTTATCGGAACAGACGGTGAAAGGCTGCTGATAAAAGGAATGGCGTTGGAAAACAGCTTATTTATTAATCCAACCGATCCAAATCCCAAGCACCATACGCAAAGCACATTTGAAGAACTATCCGGTTTGGGGTTTGACTGTGTAAGATTTGTCCCTTTTCTATTTTGTGTGGATAGACTTGCCCGTCGGCGATTTTACCAATACCAGCTTGAGGTTGAATATTGGCTGTGATATAATTAATTCGACAAATCGGGATATGGAGGAAAAGAAACTATGAATAAAATTACTATAATAATGGGTGAATATCCGCAAACTTGTGGGATGAAAAAAGAGCCGGTTGAATGGATTGTTTTGAAAGAAGAACAGCAACGCTGTCTCTGTATCAGCAAGTATTTGTTGGACTGCAAACCCTATCACGATTCTTCAAAAAATATAACATGGCAGGATTGCACTTTAAGAAATTGGCTTAATCATGATTTTTTAATGCAGACTTTTTCAAATGAAGAGCGCGAAAAAATTCTTCTTTCTACAATAGAAAACCCAGCCGAAAATACCCGGGATTATATTTTTTTGTTAAGCACCGACGAAGTAGAAGAACTATTTGATGATGAAGTGGAAGATTATGTCGATTATGAAGAGCGTGGGGCAATGACGACTGCTTATGCACGATCACAAGGAGCATGGTTTATTGATGAGAATTGCGAGGAAGAAAATAAAGGCACTTGGTGGCTGCGATACTATGGAGATTTTAGGGACAAAGAAGAAGGGAAATACGATTTTATATGCTGTGTTAATTTTGATGGATACATCGAACGGGCAGCGCAAGGTGTAGAAGAAGCGGGCAGCTGTATTCGTCCTGCATTCTGGTTAAGAACAGACTGAGCAATTTTAGCTTATCGGGCATTGTCCAAGATGGACGGCTATCTGTTTTATCATTTCGTTGTTTGAAAAAGTTTGCGGGCATTCATCAACACGAATAAAAAAAGGGATATGGAGGCATATATGAAAAAGATTATTGAGCGTTTTGCCGGTTTTATATTGTCTATGCTGATTGTTTTGCCGTCACCGCCTTCCGTTTATGCGGAAAAGGCTCTCACACAGAGTGATTTTGTTCACGCACAGGGCAGGAACGTTATCGGAACAGACGGAGAAAGACTGCTGATAAAAGGGATGGCGTTGGGAAACAGCGTATTTGTTAATCCAGCCGAGCCAAATCCCAAACACCATACGCAAAACACGTTTAAAGAGCTATCCGACCTGGGCTTTAACTGTGTAAGATTTTATATCAACTATGAGCTTTTTGAAGATGACAGCGAACCTTATAAATATAAAGAGAGCGGTTTTGAATGGCTGGATAAAAATATAAAATGGGCAAAAAAATACAATATGGGCATTATCCTGAATATGCACTGCCCACAGGGAGGGTATCAATCCTCAGGCGAAGGCATGGGACTGTGGACTGATAAAAGCAATCAAAAACGGCTGACAGCGCTTTGGCGGGAGATAGCAAAAAGGTACTCCAACGAACCTACAATATGGGGCTACGGGCTAATTAACGAGCCGTATGTTCCCCTGCTTGACACTATGGAGGAGACTGCCGAACAGTATTTTGACTTTGTTAAGAAGTTGGTAAAGGAAATTCGCAACGCATCCCCTTATCAGGTTGTATTTGTGGAATGTCTGATCAACACAAGAGATCTGGATGGAGAAAGAAGCACCGATTGGTCGTGGTTCGTTCCAGAAAACACTTTTCCGAAAATCGATGACGGAAACATTATTTATGAATTCCATTGTTATTCACCTTTTTTCTTTACACATCAGAATACCGAATGGGCGGGAACAAGCGGGATCACGATGAGTTATCCCTCAAGCGAAATAACGGACGCAATGTATGACAGCGGCTGGGTAGACTGTGTGTATTCAGACAAAATAAAGACGGACAGCGGCTGGACGTATTTTGAAAGCAAGGCGCAGAATATCACCGATAAATACAATGTGGTTTTTCCCGCCCTGGAGGCACAGGGAACAGGCTTGAGCGGCGCAGCTTACTTTGATGATATTACAGTGACCCGTATATCTCCCGGCGGCACAAAGACAACACTTTGTCACTACGATTTTGAATCCGGCACAACAGCGGACCTGTACAAATGGAGCTACGACGGAACGGGACAAATATCGATATCTGACAATGGCAGGAACGGCGGAAAGTGCGTTAAAATCTCCGGGGCGAATACCGCTGTGGTTCTCTCGGGAAAGCACTTTTCTATGAAAAACGGATACTCATATATCATTTCGGGATACGCAAGGAAGGAAAATATGACGGGTTCTCCCGAAATACGACTTGATTTCGCCAAAGCTTCAAATATAAAAACCTTTAACAGAAGCTATTTGGATAGCGTGATAAAAGTTTACGCGGATTACTCAAAGAAGTATAATGTTCCTTTATATATGGGTGAATTCGGGGTGATATCGGAAGGCTTTAAAGATGGAAGAAACGGTATAAAATGGGTTTCGGATATGATAGATATATGCGTTAAATACCGTATAGGTTTTAATTACCATTCCTATCATGAGCAGAGCTTCGGCTTTTATGGAAACACGGATTCGCTGCTTCCAGACAACAAGAATACCGCGCTTGAGAAGCTTTTTGCGGAAAAGCTGCGCCAGTAATTTGTCGCTTCATCGGAAATCCTCACTGTAGAAAAAATCTTGTCGGGCAGCGCTAAAAACTCTTGACAAAAGCGATTTTTTGTGATATAATACAATCTCAAAGGCGGTTATGTGCCGCCTCGTTATGGGGCCGTAAAGGCTTCGACGGGGATTCTGATGCATGATAAGCGAGTAGTGAGGGCGAAATCACTTTAATAGTCGCAACTTAAATTTAAACGCAGACGACAATCTCGTTTTAGCGGCTGCCTAAGCGCGCCGCCGTCATACCTCGCAGTACCGCGGGCGGGGATATGGCGTCGATCAGCGGTGAACGTCCCTTGCAAATAGCCTTATAGCTTGGGATGTATTTAAGGCTACCAACCGCTGAAGCCTGTCTGTCGGCGTCAGCGTGAGGGAATTTTAATAGACAGTCTGCACTCGGAGAAAGTCGTATGGACGGGTTTTCGGACAGGGGTTCAATTCCCCTCGGCTCCACCAACTAATTGTTACTAAAAAGATATTATGCCCACAAACGGCGGTACAAAGCCATTTGCGGGCATAAATCTTGCTAAAAACAGGATTCACTGTCCGCAAATATTTTCGACAAGAAAGTGGATTGAACCCTCCCCCTGCAAAATTTTCTTGGCAGAATTTGGGCATTTGTTGTCTGTCACGCAAAACACAAAAACTTGACAAGAAAAATACAAAAAACAAGCCGCCGAAAAGAGAGAAATCGGGGGGCTAAAACATTGCAGAAATGGCTTTACAAAGCAATTTCAGAGAGATAACAAAAAAGAAAGCAGCAACTTTAACATTGATAAAATGTCAAAGTTAATAATTTTGAAGCGGTTTGTGCACCCTGCACAATTTCAACAATTTGACAGTGCTCAAAAATCATGTGGCAGAAACCCGAGGATATGAGAAATAACATCGACCGTCCAACCGTTTCCGAGACACTTGTAGCGCTGAGCGTTGGAAACACAGTCGGTATAGCCGTCGGGCAGGGTCTGCAGGCGTTCGCACTCAACGGGCGAGAGTTTGCGTATCAGATAATCGCCGTCCGGCAGGTCAATTTTGTACAGCCCCGTTCCCGAGCCCTGCCCGCCGCGCCCTGTTTACAGCGCGACGGACTTCCCGCGCACGGAGTATACTCTGTGCGCCTGCCACGTGATGCCTATGTCACCTATCCGTACCGGCTCGGGAATCATGGTGCGTTGATGGCGCTCAAGAGTATTTTTCAGCGTTGCGCCTGCGTAATTTGCGGTCAGACAGTAGGATTTTCCCGTCCATGGAATGGCGTTGTCAATAATGTCTGCGAGCATTATTCCCTTGTCGGCGGGCTGCACAATGCCGGGAATATTCGTCCGGTAGCACCGTTTTCGCGTCTGAGCGGAAACAAGCGCGGAGTTTATCATTATCGGCTGCACGCCCAGCTCACGGCTTATAGCTTCCTTTATCCGCTTATGTATCGAAAAATTATTTTCGTACAGAAACCACCGCGCTCCGCTTTCGCGAAGCGCCCGAACATATTCGGTAAAAAGCCGCCAGCCCTCGCCGCCAACCTAGGTCTCTCGTCCCCCTTTTGCGATAGACCGGTATGTACATGGAGAGCCGCCCATCAGCAGGTCGTACCCCTTGAATTGCGTGAAATCACCCTCGAAAACGTCGCCGAAGCGCCGTATCGAGGGATAATTTTTCTCGCTTATTTTTATGGCATACTTGTCAATTTCAAAGGCGGCATAATCCTCAACGGCAATATTCGCGCGTTCAAGAGCGGCGCGTCCGCAGGAAATACCGTCAAATAAACTTAAAATTTTCATTTCTCCCCGCCCCCCTCAAAAAATAAAACGTCATTCAAACCGCATTTTAACGCCATTAAAATTCGGTTTAAATAATCGAGCTTAATGAAATCGGCGTTGTTGTTGCAAAGATCGCATATGGTCGAGGGGCGTATCCCCGTCAGCTTTGCAAGCTCCGCCTGCGTCATGTTTCTGCGCTCAAGAAGCGGGCGCAGGTTGATGTTGATCATGTTTACCTCCGATTTATTTTGTTTGCGTCGTAGAACGTAACAAAATCCGTTATTTACTTCGTAAAAAAACAAACCGAATCAATAATTCGTAATTATCAGTTCCTTGAATTTACCAACCGAAATATTATTCTGCCGTTCAATTTCCTCAATTTTAAAATTCTTGTACAGTTCACGGACAAAATCATCATCGTTGTAGGACAGCAGGAATTTCCCCTTTACATTTGCCAGAGTGTCGCGAAGCCTTATGTGGTCGGCTTCCTCGAATTGAACGTCGTAATATTTCTCCGTGCTGTGATAAGAGCCTGTTTAGTATCTTTACATTTATGCGAAAAGGTGGTATAATGTATATA
>CAJULF010000058.1 GCA_910587135.1 uncultured Oscillospiraceae bacterium | reverse complement strand
TCCTTGCTTTGGCTATGCTATTTTCCAGTTAGCGTGCGTTTTGCTCTTCTCTAATTTTTGGAATTTAAAAATTCCTCTCTGTTAATCGAAAAAATATAATCCCCATTTTCATAAAATGAGTTTTGAACCATTCCTGCCTTTTGCATTACCCTATATGATTCTGCATTGCTCTTTGCACATCCTCCATAAATTATGTCATATTCCATATCCTCAAATGCGTAATTTATCAATTTAATGGCACATTGCGTAGCATAACCCCGATTACGATGTTTTTCATCAATCATATAAAAAAGAACTGTTTTTCCTATTTCAGCTTCTCCGTCTAATCCGCACCAGCCTATGATCACATTTGGTTCATTCTTTTGAAAAACACCTAAACATAAATGGCAAATTGATTTCTGTAGATTCTTACTATGAGTATCTTCCATGTATTTTAATGCTTCGTATGCCTTATCTATCGTTGTTTCATGTGGGTATTCCCACATTCTTGCTATCTCTTTAATATCGTTTTCAGTCACAGTTCGCAGTATTAAATCGCTTGTTTTAAATTCCATTGTTCATCTCCCTCACCATCTATACTATGAACAGGTCAAGGTAATGACAATAACAGAATAATCTTTTGCAGATACATCTTAATATAGCTTCACGCCCTGTTTTATCCACAACAACCACCGATAAAAAAAGACACTGTTTTTAAGACGTAAAAAGTTTCTGTGCCACTGTCATTTTACACACAGAGAAAGCCTTGCCATAATAATTAATTTTTGTTTTGACATTTATATTCCTCCAATCATTCGCCTGATACTCATTGATCAAAAAACAAAGCGCCTTGACAGATGCCGCTTTCCCATGTTAGCTCAAATTCCTCATCGGTTATAATACAAGCCCTTAACTCAGCGCCGTATTCGTCCGAATTGAACTCATCAACGACAGGTACAGGGCACTCCGTAACAAAACCGAATTCCTTATCCTCAATATTTATCGCGCGGAGGTCGGCATAGATATCCACAACTCTCGGCGCGTATCTTTCCTTGGACAAGTCAACCTCGTAAAGTATTACCACAGGCTCGTCCTTCTCCTTAGGGGATGTGTGCGCCCGGTACAGTTTTATATATTCCATCACTTACGCCCCTTTATCTTGTCCCAATACTCTTTGGCGGCGCGCTCAAGCTTGTTCTCGCCGTAATGGTAATATACTTTGTCCTTAAGATTATCGGGAAGATACTGCTGCTTGACATAGTGATCGGGATAATCATGGGGGTAGAGATAATGCTGACCGCGCACCTTGGCGTCAACTCCGTCGCAGTGGACGTTCTGCAAATGCCGCGGAAAATCCCCGACTTCTCCGTTCTCGATATCCGCCAGAGCCGCGTCCATAGCAAGATAGGAGCTGTTAGACTTTGGAGCCGTAGCGAGCAGCACCACCGCTTCACCCAGAGGTATACGAGCTTCGGGAAGCCCCAGTTGCATTGCGCTGTCCACGCACGCTTTTACTATCGGAACAGCCTGCGGATAGGCAAGCCCTATATCCTCACTGGCAATGACCAACAGCCGCCGCGAAAGCGAAATGATATCCCCCGCCGAAATAAGCCTTGCCGCGTAATGCAAAGCCGCGTTTTCATCTGAGCCGCGTATGGATTTCTGAAGTGCGGAAAGCAGATCATAATGCTGATCGCCGTCACGGTCATAACGCATATTGCTGCGCTGTGTAAGCTCCGCCGCAAGCGCGAGGTCTATCTTGCCCTCAGCCGCCGAAAGCGCGCACAGCTCCACGGTATTGAGGCATTTGCGGACGTCCCCGCCGCAGCCGCGGCAGATATGCTTCACCGCCTCGTCATCTACGGAATACTCAACGCCGTTTTCCTTGGATATCTCCGCAAATCCCCTGCGTACCGCGGCTTCAAGCTCCTCCGCCGAAACGGGCTTGAACTCGAAAACCGTGCTGCGGGACAGAATAGCGTTGTACACATAAAAATAGGGATTTTCGGTAGTGGAGGCTATCAGCGTTATGCTGCCGTCCTCAATGTACTCCAGCAGGCTTTGCTGCTGCTTTTTGTTGAGATACTGTATCTCGTCAAGATAGAGCAGTATTCCGGCGCTTCCGTAAAAGGTGTCGATCTCCGCGATAACGCTTTTGAGATCCGCGGTGGAAGCGGATGTGCCGTTGAGCTTGTGCAGCCGCATATTGGCGGATTCGGCGATGATACGCGCGATAGTAGTCTTTCCCACACCCGAAGGTCCGTAGAAAATCATATTCGGGATTTTTCCCGATTCGATAACCCGCGCCAAAGGTCTGTTTTTCCCTATCAAATGGGTCTGCCCCACTACATCGCATAATGCCGTGGGGCGGATTCTGTCTGCTAAAGGCATCTTATAATCCCCTATGCTCCTGAAGGAGCGCGTTAATTTTTGCCAGAGGGTCGATAACGTTGCTTATGGAGGTATCATGGTTGATAGATGCTATAAAATATGCTATGTACTTAGAAACATCTACCTCCTTGAACCAAGGACGCTTAAGCAGCTCGGGGGTGCGGTAGGTGAGATTTGTTCCGAAAACGCCGTCGATAAGTCCGTCCTCGTACGCCTTGTCAAAGGTTTCAAGACCGTTGGCGAAAATCGCATAGGTAGCGTAAGCAAAAAAGCGCTTCGCTTCACGCGATTTAAGTTCCTTGGCAATATCCAACATGGATTCGCCCGAAGAAATTATATCGTCCGCCACGAAAATATCCTTGCCCTTTACCGACGATCCAAGATACTCATGCGCGACAATGGGATTGCGTCCGTTCACTATTGTGGAGTAGTCGCGGCGCTTGTAGAACATTCCCATATCCACACCCAGAACGGAGGCGTAGTACATATTCCTGTTAAGAGCGCCCTCGTCGGGGCTTACCACCATAAAATGCTCCTTGTCCATTGCGAGATCGGGAAACGCCTTAAACATGGATTTCAGCACCTGATAAGAGGGAATAACATTATCAAAGCCCATCAGCGGCACAGCATTGCACACGCGCGGATCGTGAGCGTCTACTGTCACCACATTGGACACGCCCATGGCATGAAGCTCCTGAAGCATTACCGCGCAGTCCAACGATTCGCGGTAGTTTCTTCTGTGCTGTCTGCCGCCGTACAGCAGCGGCATAATAACGGTAATGCGGTGCGGTTTGCCGCTCGCCGCCTGAATGATACGCTTAAGATCTGCGTAGTGATCGTCGGGAGACATATAATTCTCCCTGTCAAACAGCTTATAGGTGCAGCTGTAATTCCCCACGTCAATCAGGATATAAAGGTCCTTACCGCGTACGGTACTTTTTATAAGACCCTTTGCGTCACCGGAGGAAAAACGGGGGCACTGGCACTCTATCAGAAAATCATCGCCGGGCATTCCGTTTCTGTCAGCCCATCTGATGAGGTAATTATTTATCTTTTTTGCCAGTGCCTGTGTTCCGTTCATGGCGATAACGCCTATCGGCGCTACCGATTTGTAGTTCTGATACAGGACTTCGGTATTTTTTACTGTTGTCATTTTATTCCCTTTCCTTTTTTAATCCGAAATTTCTTCGACCCGCCCGATTGCATTCCACTCCGCTGCGCTTTGTGTAACGCACTCGGACTCTCTCAAAAATTTCCTGCGTGAGCGGTATGCTCCTTGTCCTTGAACACCCTTTTTCGGCGCTGCTTTTCATTAAATGATATATTACGCAAACCGCGCCGATATAATCAACCGTTAACTGCCGTCAACTCCGCGTAAGCCGCGTAGTGCTTAATGCAAAATTCCTCGGGAGCCGTTTCCGTAAGCATACGCATATGCTCCCTCTCCCATTCGGCAAGCTCACTGTCCGACATGGAAGCACCTACGCCTCTGCATGCTCTCATTCTGCCATTCCAGCTCTCGCGGGTAAACCGCACGGCAAGCGGATATTCCCCGCTGTCCGTAAGCCTGAATCCGTCAGAATATTCCTCGGCGACGTATATCGGGTGAACGGTCTCCCCCGCGCCGCTCCATTCGGGATTGTATTTCAGCACAAGTTTCTCGCTCGCTTCCGCTATCCTGTCCTCAAACGGAAGCCACGCCATGTACAGAAACAATATCTTTCCTCCTGGCTTAAGCATCCGGCGGAGCTTCGGGGCAAGTATCCCGTGATCGAAGTACCAGTGGCACTGGCAGGCGGTTATCACGTCGAAAGAGCCGTCCGGGAAGTCCGTTTCCTCGGCGGGGACGGCGTAATACGCTATATCCATGCCCTCCGACAGAATTTTTGCCTGCTTTATCTGATTTTCACTGGCATCAACGCCCGTCCATTTCGCACCATGGGAATACATATTACGCGGCAGCACTCCCGTGCCCGTTCCGAGGTCAAGAACGCTCTGACCGCTTACGCATAATCCCCTGTCCGCTATTTTCGCGTAAAACTCCTCGGGGTAAATATCGCGGAATTTCGCGTAATCCTCCGATGTTCTGCCCCAATCAAAGGACTTTCCTCCGTCAATCAACGCCGCGCTCTCCTCTCAGAATATCCCGTGCTTCCATCAGGCAGAAGCCAAGATAATTCGTGCCGTTCCATAAAGAGGGGTTTTCGCATTTCGGATTATCCTTACCCATGCCGATGCCCCATATCTTATCATAAGGGCTTGCCTCGACAAGCACACGCTCTTTCGTATTTATCAGGTAATCCCCAAGCTCGCTGTTCTGCGAGAATTTGGCAACGTTGCCGGCAGTTACGATATCCCGGCAGGATCTATCCCAGATATCCTGTTTAAATCCCGATATCTTCCGTCCCAGAGCCTTAAATTGTTTGGGGTGACCCGCGTTCATGATCTCGCGGAGAACCTCTTCATCTCCGAAAAGCACCGCTTTCTGCGCCATCATGTACTGCTCGGCGGTGCGGTACTCCACACCGTCAACGGTGAAACGGCAATCCCACCACTGGCTGAAGCAGGCGCTTGTTATGCTGCCGTCCGCGGCGGGAGTATGCCCCCAGAAGAAGATATACTTCAAATGTTCGCCCTTATTAAAGCGTTCTGTAATCAGTTCTCTTGTATATTTCATATTTCACCTGTCACCGTATTGCGCATTCGACAACACGATTTTTTTGAAGTAGTAATTCTCTTGTAAAATGCCGCCGTCCGAAAACAGCTCCTCAAGTTTGGCAGGCTCTTTAGACTTTCTGCCGTTGAATATCGGAATACAAATCAATCCTCTCAGCGACCGCCATCCAATGAAAGCCCCCGCAATGGGCAAAGCAATACCCAAATAAACAAAAAATTTCTTTCTCTGCCTAAAATTATTGCACAACAAAATCCGATGGCAAACAGAACAAGCCCCACGATAACTTCGATGATGAAGCGTTGTTTTACGTATTACTCCCTTATTCGTAAAGCGGATATTTGCCGCAGATCTCCGTTACCATGCCGCGCACCTTTTCCTTGCTGCCCTCAAAATCCTTTGCGGTAAGGTAAATGCACTCGCCTATCTGCTTCATATCCTCCTCCTTAAGTCCCCTTGTGGTGACCGCGGGAGTGCCTATTCTTACGCCGCTGGTGAAAGCCGGCTTCTGCGGGTCATTGGGTATGGCGTTCTTGTTGACTGTGATATAAACCTCGTCAAGATGTTGCTCAAGCTCCTTGCCCGTGATGTTGAATGGACGCAGATCAACCAACATAAGGTGATTGTCCGTGCCGCCCGAAACCAGATCGAATCCCTTTTCAAGAAGCGTATCCGCAAGCACCTTTGCGTTTTTTACCACCTGCTCGCCGTATGCCTTGAATTCGGGCTTGAGCGCCTCGCCGAAGCACACAGCCTTAGCCGCGATAACGTGCATAAGCGGTCCGCCCTGTATCCCCGGGAACACCGACTTGTTTATCTGCTTGGCTATTTCCTCGTTGTTGGTGAGGATAAGACCGCCGCGCGGACCTCTCAGTGTCTTGTGGGTAGTGGAAGTAACAACGTCCGCGTAGGGCACGGGGCTCATATGCTGACCCGCCGCGACAAGTCCAGCGATATGCGCCATATCCACCATGAGGTATGCTCCGACAGACTTGGCGATATCGCCGAGCCGCTTGAAGTCGATCGCTCTCGGATATGCGCTTGCGCCCGCTACTATCATCTTGGGCTTGTTTTCTTCGGCGAGCTTCTGAATTGTGTCATAATTCAGCGCCTGTGTTTCGGGATCAAGCTCATATGGAACGAAATTATAGTACTTTCCCGAAATATTTACGGGAGAACCGTGAGTAAGATGTCCGCCGTGGGCAAGGCTCATTCCCATTACCGTATCGCCTGGCTTAAGCAGCGCGAAATAGACCGCGGTGTTAGCCTGCGCACCGGAGTGTGTCTGCACATTGGCAAACTGAGCGCCGAACAGCTTCTTGGCGCGTTCAATGGCGATATTCTCCACGATATCCACGTCCTCGCAGCCGCCGTAGTATCTCTTTCCCGGATAGCCCTCGGCATACTTGTTTGTAAGCACGCTGCCCATTGCCGCCATGACCGCGGGAGAAACTATGTTCTCGCTGGCAATAAGTTCCAGATTGCGCTTCTGTCTTGCCAGCTCCAGCCCCATGGCATCGGCGACCTCTCTATCATACCCGCCGAGAAAACCTATCGTATTCACGATATCGTTGTACATAAAATTTTTTCCTCCATATAAGTTGATACACGATAACATCGCTAATAACAGTATACCGCAAAATCCGTTTTTTTTCAAGCTGTTTTTCATATTTTAACTATTTTCACATTATTTAATTGACAAGATAATTTTTTTTGGATAAATCAACCAAATCATAACCCTTACCGGAAATCTTTTTTGAACATACTCACCACTTCGCATAAAAAATCTCATAAGCAGCATTTGTTTTGCTGCTAACAAGACTTCAAGCGGTATATAAAAGTTGACAAATGGCGGATTATTTAAAAAATTCAAAATTTCCGCACTCACGCTCCGCTCCACTTCGTTTCGCTCCGCGCGACTGCGGAAACCGTACACATTTTCTGAATGGCAAGTGTGTACGTCTGTATATAAAGGTTGACCAAAAGCGGATTATTTAAAAAAATTTCAAAATTTCCGCACTCACGCTCCGCTCCACTTCGTTTCGCTCCGCGCGACTGCGGAAACCGTACACATTTGCCTTTCGGCAAATGTGTACTTTTTGAAATTTCATGCGACGACATTGCGCGGCACATAAGCGTATGCTAAAAGTTTAAGCCTTATAAGCCGAATTAAATCTGCGGCTTATGAGGCTTAAACGTTATCTCATGATTACGGATTAAGAACTTTATCAAGCGTGTCGAAGAGCGCCTCGACGTCGATGGGTTTTGCGATATGTCCGTTCATACCGCACTTAAGCGCCATCATTTTGTCCTCCTCAAAGGCGTTGGCGGTCATTGCCAGAATTGGTATATTTGCCAATTCCTTGTTTTCAAGCGCCCGTATCGCCCTCGTCGCGTCATAACCGTTCATTACGGGCATCTGCACGTCCATAAGTATTATCTGATAGTGCCCCGGCTCCGAGCGTTTCAGCATATCCACCGCCATTTGCCCGTTATCCGCTATATCCATTTCAAAACCCGCTTCACCGAGTATAGCCGCCGCTATTTCCTGATTAAGCTCGTTGTCCTCCGCCATAAGTATACGTCCCGAGCGCATCTTTACCGTTTCCCCGCTCGGTTCGAGGGCTTTGTCACCGGAGTTCGCAATAGAGTTCAGACACGACCTAAGCTCACTCATAAACAGCGGCTTCACGCAGAACGCCGAAACGCCCTCGCTTGTTTCCTCTCCCGAATCTGTCCAGTCATAGGCGGTCATCACTATGATGGGATCGTTATCCTTTCCGATCCTTCGCACCACCTCCATGCCGCTCATATCCGACAGCTTTTCATCAATTACAAATACGGAATAGTTCTTGCGCTGCGCCTTATAAAGAGCCTCAATGCCCGAAGCGGTCCACTCCGCACTCATGCCCATCTGCTTAAGCATGCCCGCCACATCGTCGCATACAGCGGGCGCACCGCACACAACCAGCGCCGAACGTCCCTCCAGCTCGGGAATGAGCCTCGGCTTTTCCTCCTCGGAATTCAGGCGGAACATAAATCTCACCATGACCTCCGTGCCCTTTCCCTGTTCGCTCTTTACTTCAATGGCTCCCCCCATCATGTCAACGATATTCTTGGTTATCGCCATTCCGAGTCCCGTACCCTGAATGCCGCTTATCGTGGAGTTGCGCTCTCTCTCGAACGGTTCAAAGATATGCTTTACAAACTCCTCGCTCATGCCTATGCCGTTGTCTTTTATAACAAACTTATAGCAGGCGATGTCATCTGAATTTACCTTTATCTCGGTAGCGCTTACAACTACCTTTCCGCCCTCATTGGTGTACTTTATGGAATTGCTGAGCAGATTCAGAAGCACCTGATTAAGGCGCAGCTTATCGCAGAATATCTCCTCATCTTCTATATTTATGATATCTATATGCAGCTCGATATGCTTTGCGCGGACGTTTGCATGAATGATATTCTGAAGCCCGTGAAGAATATCGGGAAGCGAACATGGATTTTCGTCGAGATGCATTTTGCCGCTCTCTATCCTGCTCATATCCAGAACGTCGTTTATAAGGTTAAGCAGATGATTTCCCGACCCCATAATCTTTTTGAGATATTCCTCGACCTGTACGCGGTTATCTATATGCGTAAGCGCCAGATTTGTAAAGCCCACGATGGCATTCATGGGTGTGCGTATGTCATGGGACATATTCGACAGGAATACGCTCTTTGCCTTGTTCGCGTTGTTTGCCTGCAAAAGCGCGTCCTCAAGGAGGCTGTTCTTCTCCTTTTCGGTCCGCATTGCCTCGTCTACGCTGTGGAAACCTATAACTACTCCGCGGCTGTCCCCCCAATCACCCATTCGCACCACCTTTATCTGGAAATACTCCATTTCGCCGCCCGGCTCCTCACCGGCTTTATATATGGTGCTGAAAATCAATTTGTTTTCCAGAGCCTTTTTCAGATTTTCACGGTCAAACGCCGTTCTCATGCTCTCCTTATCGTTCTCATCGACATATTCCTCAATATAGCGCTTCATTATGATGTCATAGCGCATGCTGTCCGTAAAATTACATTTTCCCTTCGTGCAGCGCAGAACTCTTCCGCTGCCCGAATCCAGGTCAAAATAGCACACCAGACTGTAATCAAGGCTAAGCGCCTGTATCATTTCGTTATGCAGACGCTCCTTGCTCATTTCGCGCTCCCTCTGCTCCGTAACGTCGAGCAGGAAACGCTGGTAAAGCAGTTCACCGTTCTCCTTGATGATCTTTATATTGCCCATTACATGAAGCTCTCGTCCGCCCATATGCTTTACGCGATACTCCACGCCAACGCTGTCGCCCTCGCTGCTGAGAGATTTTATCCGCTCGCGCAGCATTTCCTTGTCATCATCGACGACGGATGACGCGACAATATCGAATCCATCCGCCACCAGCTCGTCCTTGGAGTTGTACCCGAGGATTTTCAGTGCTGCCCTGTTGATTCTTATTATTTGCGAGCCGTCCAGCGTATGGCAGATTATACCGCAGTCAAGAGAGGTAAAGATCGTTTCAAGCGTATGGCTCTTTCTTTCGATCTCATGCTTATACGCCTGCTCCTGCGTTACGTCTACCGCAACTCCGACCGTGCCCATAACCGTGCCGTCAAAATCGAACAGCGGAGATTTATAGGTAGTAAGCACTCTTTTACCCTCACCCGTGTCGATTATTTCCTCTGACACATAAGTGCTGCGGCTTTCCATAACCTTGTTTTCGCTCTCTATGCAGGCGGGATCGTCCTTTTCAACGTCCCATATGTAAGCGTGACCCTTGCCCTCAACCTGCTCTTTGGTTTTGCGGACGGTTTTGCAGAAGCTGTCGTTGACCTTTTCATGTATACCGTTCCTGTCCTTATACCACACAAGAATGGGAACGTTGTTTATGGTTGCGTCAAAGAAATGGCTTGTCTGCGCGGAATCTCTGTCCCGCTTGCAGAGCTGCTGGAACTTCAGGAAACGAAACCTCGTTTCCTCCTCCGTCATGGGAAGAGTCCAGATATCCGTTATGTTTTCAAGAAATTCGGACAAAAGTGCCATATCCCGCTTTTCCGCAAGAACATAAAGCGGTTTGTTGTGTGTGATAACTCCGCGAAGCTCCCGAGCGGATTCTTCGCCGCTCACCTCCGCGAAAATAACATCGGACTTTTCCGCGAGCTCTCCGTCGGGCTTTTCACTTTGGAAAAACTCATGAGTAAAAAACTCCGACGGCTTCATTTCCCTCATAATATTATAAACCTCCTGCTGCCGACCAATAAAATAAAATCGTATATGGCAGTGATACATAATAAAATCCTCCTTAATGGAATATGGCTCAACCGCGCGCAATAACTGCGCGGCATCACCCAAAGAAAAATCCGCCGTCCAATGGCGATTTGCGGGAAACGCCCTTCCACGTGACAGAAAAGGCATAAAAGCCCGACAATATCTATTTTATTCTAACATATATGCAAAGATTTGTCAAGATGTTTTATACAATTGTTTTTTGACGGTATTTAATTTTTTGTGGGAAATGCACAATTTCGCGCGTTTTATTGTAATTTCAACTATGTTTTCCGTCTTAGAGCCTGTTTAGTATCTCGGCGTGCGCAGATTGCACAGCGAATTTTTCGTCAGACGACGGCAAATTTTCGCCGGAATACTGTATGTATTTCAAGAAAAATTGCCTAAGTATGACGGAAAATCAGCAAGCAAGATGCGTGCGATGAGATACTAAACAGGCTCTTACGACGCAATATAATAAGCGCAGCGGTGTATTTTTTCAAACTCCATTGACAAATATGAATATTTATGTTAAAATAGTATTTATAAATTTACAGCTCGCGCAGAAATCCGCGGGTGTTTTGTGCGTTAAAAAGGAGTTAAAATGTCTGTATTTGATATTCTGAAAAAATTGGAGGCGCAGCACCCCGCCGAACCCACGGGTGCCGTTGAATATATAATCTGCGGTCTTGGAAATCCCGGCGCCCAATACGAAAGCACCCGTCACAACATAGGCTTTATGGTCATAGATACCCTATGCGAAAAGTACAAGCTGAGCTGCAAAAAACTGAAATTCAAGTCGCTTACCTGCGACGCGGTTATATCCGGAAAGCGCTGTCTTATCATGAAGCCTACCACATTCATGAACAACAGCGGCGAAGCGGTGACCGCCGCAATGGAATTCTACAAGATACCTCCCGAACGCACCATTATCGTCTACGATGATATCTCACTCGAACCGGGGCGGCTGCGTATACGCCGTAAGGGCAGCGACGGCGGTCACAACGGTATCAAAAGCATAATTTACCTTTCGGGCAAGGATAACTTCCCACGAATAAAAATGGGAGTCGGAGCAAAGCCCCACCCCGATTACGAGCTTAAGGACTGGGTACTCGGTCACTTCAAAAAGGAGGACGGCGAAAAGCTGGAGCGGTGCTTTGACAACGCCGTGACCTGTCTGGAACTTATGGTGGCGGACAAAACCGACGAGGCAATGAACAAGTACAATTCATGAGGGGACGGCATTGAGCAAAAAGCATAAATGGCTTGCGGACATCACATTTGAGCAGAAATTCACAAACGAATTCACCTGCGTCTGCAACGAGATAATTTTTACCGCGAAAAACGGCGGACAGCTGTGTCTGACGCTTTTCGACCTCCGACCGCTGAATGAGGATAATCTTGACGAATGTTATTACAAGGCGGCGGAGAAGACACTTTCGGGAATTCCTGCCGGATTTCCGGTGATATACAGCATTATGTACACGGATAAAGCCGTGCTAAGGTGAAACTGATGGATTTTTTTTACAATGCAGCTCTGCAAACAGATGATTTTGTAAAGCTGCGTCAATATCTTGAAAAATACGGCTCTCTGCCGCAGGAAAAGCCCCTACCCGCCCTTGTGACGGGCGTTTCCCATATCCATAAGGCGCATTTCCTGTCTGCTCTCATACGCGAACACTTCCCCGCGCTTATCATTGCGGAAAGCGAGGGCGAGGCTCAGCGGCTGTGCTCGGATATAAACGCCATGAGCGGCGGCGAGACCGCGCTGCTTTATCCCGCGCGGGAGCTTGCCCTGGGCAGCTATGAGGCGGCTTCGATGGAGTATGAATACAAGCGTATTTATGCGTTGTCAGCGCTTTTGAGCGGAAAATGCCTTGCGGCGGTGTGTTCAGCGGAAGCGGCGGCGCAGCTTACAATTCCGCCGAACGAGCTGAAAAAAAGAACCGTCACGCTGGAGGCGGGCTGTGAGTGCTCCCAGGAAGAGCTTGTCGGGCGGCTGATATCCGCGGGATATTCCCGTGCGGATATGATCGAGGGCGCGGGACAATTCTCCGTGCGCGGCGGCATTATTGACATCTTTCCGCCCAGCAGCCCCGAGCCGTGCCGCGTGGAATTCTGGGGGGACACCGTTGACAGCATATCCCGCTTCGATACCGAAAGCCAGCGCCGCACCGAGGGGCTTGAAAAAATTGATATTTCCCCCGCCTCCGAAACACTGTTTGACAGCGGTGAGAGCCTGTGCCGCAAAATCGAGGAGCTGATAAAGAAGCTTCGCGGAAAAAAAGCGGAGGATATCCGCGAGGGGCTTATGTCAGACGTGAACAGGATTCGCGGCGGAGCCGCACCGCACAGCCTTGACCGATACTTTCCTCTGTGCTACGGCGAGGAGTCGACTGTCTTCGACTATGCGGACAAGGTGTTCGTATGCGAGAACTCCACTCTTAAAGAGAGCTTTCGCGCTGTTTCTTTGCAGCACGGCGAGGATCTGAAAATACTTGTGGACGAGGGAAGGCTATGCAAGGGGCTTGACCGCTTCATGCTTTCCAAAAGTGAGCTTTACTCGCTTATCGAATCGCGGACGATGGCATATTTCGACACATTTGTACGCGGGAGCGGACTGGAGCTTGGCACGATAATAAACGTCCGCAGAGCTGTGCAGACATCGCCTTGGGGCGGAGAATACAAGCTGCTTGAAGAAGAGCTGGAAAGGTATCTCGAAGAGGGCTTTGGCTGTCTTGTTTTCGCAGGAACGGAAAAGGGCGCGCGCAATCTCACCGCCGATCTGCGTGACGACGGATTTCTCGCGGACTATTCCGAAAATCCCGAAAAGCCCATAGAAAAGCGGGTTATTGTAACGGCTGGCACTATCTCCGCGGGCTTTGAGTATTTCGAGGATAAGATAGCTGTCTTCACCCACACGGCGGTACACGCGGAGCGCCGAAGAACATCGCGAAAGAAAAAGGGCGAGGAGATACGCTCCCTCACCGACATCGCAATAGGCGACCTTGTGGTGCACCAATCCCACGGCATAGGTATTTTTGACGGAGTTCACAAAATCGAAACGGACGGCGTAAGCAAGGATTATATCCGCATAAAATACGCGGGCGCGGACGTTCTGCACGTTCCCGTTACCCAGCTTGACCTTGTTTCGCGCTATATCGGTTCGGGTGACGTGAACACCGTGAAGCTCAGCAAGCTTAACTCCGAGCAGTGGCAAAAAACCAAGTCAAGGGCGAAAGCGGCAGCCAAGGAGATGGCTTCAGAGCTTATCGAGCTGTACTCCAAGCGTATGAAAGCGGTGGGCTTCCAATTCCCCGAGGACGATTCGCTTCAGGAGGATTTCGAGCAGCATTTCAGCTATGTCGAAACGGATTCGCAGCTGCGCTGTATCGACGAGATAAAGGCGGATATGCAGCGCCCTCACCCAATGGAGCGCCTGTTGTGCGGCGACGTGGGCTTCGGCAAGACGGAGGTCGCACTGCGCGCGGCATTCAAGTGCATAGAGGCGGGAAAGCAGTGCGCCATACTCGTGCCCACCACCGTACTCGCATGGCAGCATTATCAGACCGCTGTCACGCGAATGGAGGGATTTCCCGTAAATATCGCGCTGATGTCCCGCTACAAAAACGCTTCGGAGCAGAAAGAGATCCTGCGGCAGCTCTCCACCGGCAGGACAGACCTTGTGATAGGTACTCACCGCATAATCCAGAACGACATTAAATTCAAAGACCTTGGACTGGTTGTGATTGACGAGGAACAGCGCTTCGGCGTCGCCCACAAAGATAAATTCAAGGAGATGTTCAGCGGTGTCGATATTCTGTCGCTGTCCGCTACGCCGATACCGCGTACGCTGAATATGGCTATGAGCGGCATACGCGACATGAGCGTCCTTGACGAGCCGCCGCAGGACAGGCAGCCAATTTCCACATATGTCATGGAGCATGATTGGGGAGTGCTGGCACAGGCGATCCAAAAGGAGCTTCGCCGGAACGGACAGGTATACTATATCCACAACCGCATTGAATCGATATACAGCTGCGCGGAACGGCTCGGACAGCTTCTGCCCGACGCTAAAATAGGAGTGGCTCACGGCAGAATGAGCGAGGAGCAGCTTCTTGAGGTATGGCGGCAGCTGCTGGACGGCGAACTGGACATACTGGTCTGCACAACCATCATAGAAACGGGAATAGACGTCCCAAACGTCAACACGCTTATTATTGAAAATGCCGAAAACATGGGACTGGCGCAGCTTCATCAGCTCCGCGGGCGCGTAGGAAGAACGAATAAACGCGCCTATGCTTATTTTACCTTCCGTCCCGGAAAGATTCTTTCGGAGATATCACAGCGTCGTCTGGACGCGATACGGGAGTTTACCCAATTCGGAAGCGGCTTCAGGATAGCGCTGCGCGATCTTGAGATTCGCGGCGCGGGAAGTATTCTCGGTGCCAATCAATCGGGGCATCTGGCGAACGTGGGGTACGATATGTATCTTAAGCTGCTGGACGAGGCAGTCCGCGAGGAACGCGGCGAAAAGGACGTTCACAAGGAGGAATGCCTTGTGGATATACGAATAGACGCGTATATCCCGGAAAAGTACATCTCCAATCAAGCGCAGAGAGTAGACTGCTACCGAAAAATAGCAAGGGTAGAGTCTGAGGAGGACAGCCTTGACGTTATTGACGAACTGATAGACCGCTACGGTGAGCCGCCCGAATCGGTGACGGGGCTGGTGACGGTTGCGAAGTTGCGGAACATGGCGAGTCTTTGCGGCATCGCGGAGATAACACAGGTAGGGAACAATATGCTGTTTTACCTGTCAAAATTGGATATTAACAGGCTCGGCGCGGTCACAAAAGCAGTGGGGACAAGAATGCGCCTGGAAACTATTGGCAGGGCACACCTTACAGTGACCCTAAGCGACAGCGACAACCCGCTTGAGATAATGGAAACGGTAATTAAAGCAATGTCAGACAGCAACGTGAATTGAAAGCTTAGGGGGTGACAATTATTAAGAAAATCTGCTCGATAATATGCGGCGCTCCCTGTGCGGGAATCGACAAGAACCTTATAGAGGGGCTTGTGATAGCGGCTGACAGAGGGCTTGACTACGCCCTTGCGGCGGGAATAACTCCTGATATCGCCGTTGGGGATTTTGACAGCGCCGAAAGCTCCGTGCCGAGCGGCGTTGAGTGCGTGAGGGTGTCCCCGATAAAGGACGATACCGACACTATTCTTGCGGCGAATACCGCAATTGAGCACGGCTGCGATGAACTGCGTTTTTTCTGCGCGCTGGGCGGAAGGCTCGACCATACGTTCGCGAATATTCAGATGCTGTATGATCTTATAAATCGCGGCATACACGGAAAGCTTTACGGGGATAATGAATGCGCGTATCTTCTGCGGAATGAAACTGTGGAAATACCGCGATACAACGGATATCTTTCGGTATTCTCCTACGGGGAGAGTGCCGTGGTGAGCGAATCGGGCGTGAAATATCCGATTGACCGCTATCTAATGAAAAACTCTTTTCCGTTGGGTGTAAGCAACGAAATAACCGCTCCCGCAGCCATAATAACGGCGCATGAGGGAACGGTGCTCATAATAGAAGTAAGGAAATCAGTGAAATAAGAATAAATCTGCTTGGAATTCGTAAACTGACCCGAATCCCAAGCAGCTTTATTATCTCAGCTCATAGAAAAAGCTATATGTCACGCAGTATCTTCGCATGAATTTTAAGGCAACACCGCACAAAGCAATTGCAAACTAATGAAAAATAAGGTATAATAAAAATATGAATAAACAAATAAGTCTGTCCGATCTTAACGATAAACTGTTACAAGTACGGACGAAGAAAAAAGAATTTATGGAACAGATAGAGCGGATAGTTCCGTGGGGCGAGTGGA
>CAJULF010000057.1 GCA_910587135.1 uncultured Oscillospiraceae bacterium | reverse complement strand
ACATTTGCCATTCGGCAAATGTGAACTTTTTGAAATTTCATGCGCCGACATTGCGCGGCATATAGGCTTTTTGTCAACATATGCTACAGTATTACAGATGGAAGCTGCTAAATACCCAAAATGCCCTGTGCCAAAAACCGACAATTTTAATCCCAAACAACCAGATCATCGAGCGGTTTGCGGACCTTTTTCGCGGGCTTCTCGCCGGAGTAGCCTATTGCCAGTATATTTATCGGCTCAAGATTATTGGGGATATTGAGAATACACCGCAGAACATCGGGCTTGAAATAGCATATCCAAACGCTGTCCAGCCCGAGGTCAGCCGCCGCGAGCATCATATGATCCGTGACTATCGATGCGTCGATATCCGCGGTGTTTTTCCCATCAAAGGGACGTTTCCACGCGGTATTTTTATCTGCGCATACTATTAGCGCAATCGGCGCTCCGTATAAATCGGCGGCGTCGGACAGTTTATCAGTACCATTTACTACAATGACCTTCTGCGGCTGTTTATTTGCGGCGGTCGGCGCAAGCCTGCCCGCCTCCAGAACCGCGTCAAGCTTTTCACGCTCAACGCTTTTTTCAAGATAGCTCCGTGCAGAAAAGCGGCTTTTGCAAA
Organism: uncultured Oscillospiraceae bacterium; assembly: GCA_910587135.1. Taxonomy (GTDB): domain Bacteria; phylum Bacillota; class Clostridia; order Oscillospirales; family Ruminococcaceae; genus CAG-115. The sequence continues at coordinate 16,309 of CAJULF010000057.1, read as the reverse complement.
GCTCTGAAAATTTCATATAAATTCCTCCTTAAATTCCGCCATGGCTTGATTTTTTTAACCGGTTATGCTATAATTATATCACAGTGATTTATTTTTGACAAGTACGCACTTTTCAGTAATGTACTACCCAAAAAGTAAGTAAAGGAGAACTGTTATGGCAAAATGTCCCGGCAGCTACTACTGCCCCGTGGAAGCGACTGTTGATCTTATCGGAGGAAAATACAAAGCGGTTATTTTGTGGCATTTGTCTGGCGGTACAAAGCGCTTCGGCGAGTTCAGACGCCTTATGCCGAAAATAACCGAAAAAATGCTTGCACAGCAGCTTCGCGATCTGGAAAGCGACGGGCTTATAACAAGAACGGTATACCCTGTCGTCCCTCCGAAAGTGGAGTATAATTTAAGCGCCGCGGGCACGACCATCGTCCCCGTGCTTCAGGCAATGTGTGATTGGGGAAAAAGCTACTTGCAGGAAAAGCACTGAAAACCTGTACACATATCCGCTCAATGCCCAGTCTTGCGGCAAATTTTTCCGCTGACCGCCACACATGAATTGCCACCGGCCCGCCGTAAAAGTGCGGCGGAGCATTTACTGCGGGTCGTCGGCTGCCTGCTTTTCAATCTGCCGCTGCGAGGGAAATTCTATTAAATGGTCTGCCACGCGTCAACATAAATTAAAAATATCTTCCAAAAGCCGCCCATATCAGGCGGCTCAGCTTGTAGAGAAAGCCTATTGACAACACAATGTCGGCGCATGAAATTTCAAAAAGTGCACATTTGCCGAACGGCAAATGTGTACGGTTTCCGCAGTCGCGCAGAGCGAAACGCAGTGAAGCGGAGCGTGAGTGCGGAAATTTTGAAATTTTTTAAATAATCCGTTCTTGGTCAACCTTTATATACAGACTGCGGCAGTCCAAAAGGGCTGCCGCAGTCTGTAGAAAAAGCCTATTGACAACGCAATGTCGGCGCATGAAATTTTGAAATTTTTTAAATAATCCGTTCTTGGTCAACCTTTATATACAGACTGAAGCCGCCATAAATCGGGCGGCTTAAAATCATTTATTTTCAGCTTCGCGTATCTTTCTGAAATTCCACGCGTCTCTGCACATATCCTCAATGCCGAGCTCCGCCTTCCAGCCGAGTTCCTTTTCCGCGAGCGAGGGGTCGGAGTAAGTGGTAGCGGCGTCGCCCGGGCGGCGCGAACCTATGGTATATCCGAGGTCAATGCCGTTCACTTTCTGAAACGCTTCAAGTATTTCAATAACGGAATATCCGTTGCCCGTTCCGAGGTTGTAAGCGGGGCAGCCGCCGTTCAAAGCGCGCGCTTTCTTAACCGCCGCCACATGACCCTTTGCAAGATCAACAACGTGGATATAGTCCCTCACACAGCTTCCGTCGGGAGTGGGGTAGTCATTGCCCGCCACTTGAAGCACGTCGCGCTTGCCCGCAGCCTTATCGAGAACTATGGGCATAAGGTTGTTGGGTATGCCGTTGGGATCCTCGCCTATCTTTCCGCTCTTATGAGCGCCCACGGGATTGAAGTAGCGAAGCAGGATCATTGTCCATGAGTTGTCCGCCGCGTACATCTCGCGGCAAAGGTTTTCTATAATCAGCTTTGTGCTGCCGTAGGGATTTATCGCCGACAGCGGAAAATCCTCCTTGACCGGAACGGTTTCGGGAATACCGTATACCGTAGCCGAGGAGCTGAACACGAATTTGGTGCAGCCGTATTTCTTCATGGTCTCAAGGATATTGAACGTGCCGCGCAGATTGTTGGAGTAGTACACCAGCGGCTTCTCCACGCTTTCGGGAACACATTTGTAGCCCGCAAAGTGAATGACCTGCTCAATGTCGTTTTCCGAAAAGATCCTGTCAATGGCGGGCATATCCAGCATATCGTCCTCATAAAACTTAAAGCTCTTTCCGGTTATCTCTTTAATACCGTCGAGCGCGCGGGTATTGGAATTGTAGAAGTTGTCCATTACAACGATTTCTTCCCCCGCGTTAAGAAGCTCAACGCAGGTGTGAGAGCCGATAAAACCCGCTCCGCCCGTTACTAAAATAGCCATAACAAAAACCTCCGTACATAAAAAATATAAATTTATTATACTACTGTTTTGCTCTTTTGTCAATCGGTTTATTTATCAAAAACAAAATTTTTCGCCCCGACGTTACATCGGGGCGAAATTTTATGGGAGGTCAATGAAAAGAAACATTTATGTAAATTATGCCGTTAAAACGGCTCGTAATAATTTGAGAAGCGCCATCCATCGTCGGTTTTTTCCAGATAGAGCGAGTATACCTCGTCTGGTTCTTCACTCATAATTTGGTTTTCTCCCAACATATCTTCCCAGCGATATACTTCAACAACTATCACCGCGGTGCTCTCATCAATGAAATTCAGCTCGCTTTCTCTTACCTCGGCAATGCTCAGATCGCCGCCTCTGGCGCCGTCGACGGCATACAGACGTCCGTCGTGATTTGTGACGACATTGTGGGAATTTAGCAATTCGGCGGCAAGTTCGTCGGTAAACGCTCCCTTAAAGTAATCCTCAAAATCACGGTAACTCGGAAACAAAGGATTTCCGGCAGCATAATAGGTCATTCCGTCCTTTTCAAAGGTCATACTGTCCGTTTTGGGATCAAGCCTATATGTAGTCAAGACAAGCGCACTCCAAGCCTGCGACGCCCTCGCCCTTATCAGCGGCAAAGCGTTCTCCGGGCTGTCGCCATTGGTGCCGTAGAATTTATATTCCCCGTTCTCGCGGACAGTGAAGCCGTCTTCGGACACCTCCAGATAATCTGTTTCAAGCAGCACCTGAAGATATATCTCATACGGCAGACAAACGGAATAGAACCTCGTTTCTCCGTTATAAAATCCCGCCAGCAGATAATCTCCCTTAAATTCAAGGGATTCGGGCATCATTACCCCATTTTCTCTCAATTCGGAATATTCCCAAATATTTGCCGGCAAGCAAGAACCGCCATTTTTTCCATTTATATATCTGGTAAGCAGACTTTCCTCATCAACGGGCTTCAGCACAAAAAGATCGTTTCCGTTGAGAGCGTACACAGCATTGTCAGCGGCTTCGTCCAGCTCGTAGATAATGCTGTCGGAGCTGTCGAAGAAGTAAAGATGCGTACCGTCGCTCTCATCGTTGAAAGCATAGTAGCTGCCGCTGTCAAGCTGTATTTTATCCGCGTCCGCCAGCCCGTATATCGCAGGCTCGTAGGCGTGCACATGCCAATTATTGCCGGAATAGCCGCTGTACCCGTTTATAAAGGTAACAACATAGTCATAAGCCTTCCCCTTATTCTCGGAGTAGAATGTGGTAGCGAGCTTTACCTTGTAAAAGTCGTTTTCCAGAATAACATATTCCGGCTTGGATATTTCGCTCGGGTCGGCATAAAGTGTTTGTCCTCCGGGCGCTGTTATAGAGCCTGTAAAGCAATATTCCTTTACAGCCGACTCAAAACCGCTGTCATCAATAATATCTATCAGGGCATACAACCCGTAAATGGATATGTATCCCCTGTCGGGGAACGCCGTATCGAGCTTCTCGATTCTGGTAAAGGTCTTAAGAGGCTCTCCCGAGGGCAGCGCGTCCGCGTACTTGTAGATTTTCACCGTATCGGGGTCGGATTTTTCTATTGCAAAAAGCACGTCGCCGGAGCTTATCGGTATAACATCGCTGCGCCCCCTGTCGGCGCGGTGCACCTTCATAAGCCACAAGGAATCGGTCTCCGCAAAGCCAGTTATCCAGCTTGTGTCAACCTCGCAGAAATCACGGTAATAGTCCAGCGTATAGCTTGCCTCTCCGTTGCTCCATACCCCGAAGAAGCGCGGGAAAATACTCATATCCATATTGAAACTGATAATCGCTCCAACGCTTTCACCTGCGTCTGATATCTCACATGTCCACACACCGTCCTGTCTTGTAAAGGTAAGCAGAAAGTTTTTCAGCATTCCGTTTTCAAAGGTGGAATCGAAGTCATACTCCGAATAACCGTAATCGGTTAGCTTAGGCTGATAGTAGGTCTGGCTGATTATTATTCGATCCTCCCCCAGACTCACAAGAACAGGATCAAAATTGCCGCTTGCCGCATAACCTTGATACATCCCCGACTTCCACGAAACGCCGTTTTTGTCAAGAACAAAGTCTTCCGAGAACTCTATATCGCAGAACAGATCACCGAAATTTCCGCCTGCATAGTCAAACAGCTTTTCTCTTCCAAACATCCAACTTAGTGTCATCATATCATGCAGTTCTTTATCAAACTGCTTTGAGGTTCTGACAAGCTTTTGGGAATAATCCCGCTTTTGAGTTATAATGCCGCCGCTGTTGTCAAATAAGAACACACCCTCGCTGTAATGATACATGGAATCCAAATCGGCATGAGGAATAAAAAACACTTCAAACGCTCCGCCGCTAAGCCTGCTCATATAATATCCGTCGGTTCCCTCATAGGGAAGTCTTGTTCCCCATATCTCCTCAGTATAGCTGCAAACCATAGTACCGTCAGACAGTCCCGCGTTCTCCCACTCCCCGAAAAATACTTCCTCATATAATGTGAGTGCATCGGCTTCGGTCAGATCACCACCGGCATTTTCCCCCTCCAACATAGTGTAGTCATAGTCGATATCATAGTAGGTCTCAACGAATTCCCACTTATCTCCCGACTTTTCAAAAACGCTGATCAGAGTAGTTTCTTTATACCCCGCCTTCTCAAAATACTTATGCGCAAGCGAAACCCTGTCGGAGCTTAGCTCCGCAGTGCAAAGGAAATAAGGCTCACCCTCAAGGTTCAGCCACATTATATCCCCGTTTACCACGGCGGTCAGATAATACTCGATAAAGCTGTTGTAGGTATCCTCAAAAGCGCTTCCAAGCGTGTCGAACAGCTTATCCCTGCCAAGCTCCGTAAGAACGCCGAACAGGTCGCGGTTTTCCGCGGTAATGCATACGCTGAGACGGTAGATCGTATATTCATTCGGATCGCCGCCCGTGAAGCGATACATAAGCTGCCTGTTGTTTTCGGGAACAAAGCAGACCGCGCCGTCGGCGGTATAGGCGAAAGCGCCCTCATCGCCGCGGAACGCCGAAACAAACTCGGGAGCTTCTCCCTCGCGTTCAAAGTCGGAATTCATTATCGCTATCTTATCAGGCGATGATATATCCGATGATATATCATCTGAAGCGCTGCTGTTATCACCGTTCAGCAGACCGTCCCTGCGCCACTCTCCGAAGAAATACTCCTCTAAGATACCGCGGTCGATCTCTCCGGTATTTTCGGGTATCCTATCCATGAAAACCGGCGGCTCGGTATAATCCACAAGAACAGGTCCGCTCCATTCACCGTTTTCCTTTGTCACGGCGATATTGTAGAACGCGGTATCATTACCCACAACAGCGCACTTCATAGCAAATTCCAGCCGGTCCTCGCCGCGGTAGTTGATAATAACCCCGTCGCTGACCATCAGCGACGTTTCTTCCTGACGCGTAAGGCGCAGACCGTCAAGATTGTAGCTGACAGGCTTGTAGATCAGATTCGGGTCGATACCCATCTCCAAGCACACCTTGCGAATGCCGAGATAATTCAGCGCGCCGATATTCTCCTCGACATATTCACCGTCGCGGACAAAAGCCTTATTCAGATTTTGAGACGGCTCCTCGTCCTCTATAAAACTGATGGTATAGAGATAAAGCGTGTCGGAGTCGCCCTCGGGGGAGTAAACGATCTCCGCGTCCGACACCTGCCCGTTGTCACGATAGCTGAAAGCAGCCATATAAGCGCCCTGCTCGTCCTCACAGAAACCTATGCTTCCGTAAAACCGATATGTCTTATTAAGGAAAAGACCGTTCTCCGAGGGAGCGTAGCCTATATTGTAAACCTGATTGCGGGTATCGTAATACCCAACCTCTCCCGCGGACTGTATCCATCTTCCGCAGAAGTACCTGTCGTAAATTGAGTAGTCCTCCGAGTAAAGCGCGGGATCGGTAGGAAGCGTGATATTGTCCGGCAGATTCTCGTTCTCGCGTATGATCGTCGAGTTGTCGTCCGACACAGAGCTGTCCTTGGGGTCGGACTGCACGATATTGTCCTTTTTCACATACCTTACCGCCGCGCCCACCGAAAGCGCCAGCACCGCCGCGGCAGCCGCAAATCCGATTATGCCGCCGACAAACCGCCTTTTTCCGTATATCTGCGGAAGCCTTTTCGCCTCTACGGGCACCAGTTCGCCGTATTCCTCATCTGCGGCGCGTAGCTCTTTCCCGAACAACTCCGCCGCCTCATTCGCGTATTTCGGGTCGATTTTATCGAGAACCTCGTCCCACAGCTTCTTGCTCTGATAACTCATACCTCAACACCTCTTTCCTCAAGGTAGGCCCTTAGCTTGGCACGGGTGCGGGAAAGCTGAGTTTTAACAGCAGACTCGCTTATTCCCAACGATCCGGCTATATCGCTTACCGACATGTTGTAGTAGTATCGTGCCACAAATATTTGTCTGTTCTTTTTCTTGATTTTTCCCAGAAACGTGTTTATGTATATACCTATCTGATTGCTGTCGTATTCGGTTTCCACGGTCCTGCTGTCGGGAATTATCTCACCCAGCTCGTCATAGAAGCTCTCGCAGGGATGCCTGCGTATCTTGTCGGAGCTGTTGAGCGCCGTATTGCGAACCGTTGCGCACAGATATCCGCACAGAGATTTGGGCTGCGCGGGCGGGATAGCCTCCCAGACTTTCTCATATGCCATATTTACCGCCTCCTCGGCATCTTCGTTGTTGTTAAGAATGTTGTAAGCAATTTGGCTGCATAGCTTGCCGTACTTTTTCTGCATTTCGGAGAGCGCCTGCTCCGAACGACGGTTGAAAAGCTCGATAATGCTGCTGTCCTGCATAAAATTCTCCCCCTCACTCAATAAGACAGAATTTAATAAAAAAGGTTACAGTATTTTGAAATTTTTTCAGAAAAACACCGTGCTAAGAGCAAATCGCCGGCTTTGTGCGGTGTTGCCTTAACATAATCAGCCGAAAAGAAGCGCCCCAAAACTCCTGTACAAGACCAAAGTTCTCAGAACCTGTATTCATAGGATATTGCACGCATCTTTCCGGAAAATTTTGCCGATGACTGCGTTAAAATTTCTTGGATTGCGACAGCAAGCCTGCGAAATTTTGACTTGTCCTCGACAAAATTTGCTCGAAAATCCGCCGCAAATCCTATAAACACAGGTTCTCAATTTCACACAACGAATCAGCACCCGCCGCGCCGTCGGCGCACAACAAGCCCGCGGAGCGCTGTGGGGCGTTCCGCGGGACGATCTTGTTAAAATATTATCCGCTCAGACTGACCCCTTTGTAGAAGTTGTTGCGGTAGTATTCCGTGGTTATATCCACCTCTCTCACGACAGTGCCCGGCATAAGGCAGGCGATGATCTTTCCGCCGCCGATGTATATCCCGCCGAAGCCCGCGCCTGTGCCGCTCTCATTGTAGAAGAACGCCAGATCGCCCGCCTTCAGCTCGTTATACTCCAGACGCGTACCCATTTCCGCCTGCTGCGAAACGCCGCGCGGACAAGTTATATATCCGTTCTCGCGAAGAACATAGTAGATAAATCCCGAATTATCGAAACCCGCGGGAGTCTCCCCGCCCTCCGCAAATTCCACCCCGAGCAGCGTATGCGCCAGCGCGACTATCTCCGCCGCGCCTGCGGAGGTCGGAAGCGCGTCCGCAGATTCCTCCGTCAAATCGCTCACACCCGAAGTATCGGGAGCGGTTGACGCGTCAGGTTCTTCTGTGGGCTGACTCGGCTCGGTATCAGGCTTATCGGGCAAATCCGGAGGGTCTGATTCCTCCGTAAGTGAAAGCACGGGAATACTACTCGATTCTACGCTTTCTGTCCCCGAGGTACTGATGAGTATCACGGTTATAATTATGGCAAGGCTCAGTATGGTAACTATTGCTATAAGAATTATGTTGTTTTTCATAAGGTCACCTCTGCGGGAATGTTAAAAGCGGATTTTTACGCGAAAGCCGCCGCATTTATCGGTTGCTTATATTATAGGCGGTTTTTTCGCCCGCGCGGAACAATTCCGCACCATAACGCCATAAAAACTCCGCGGCGTTTTGCGAAAAACGCGGCATAATATCCCAAACATCTGCCTGTTTTTTGCGCAAAGCCCAGCTTCAATTTCACAGCGGCTTGCGAAACTTGCCGCTGAATTTATTATACAATATCCGCACATAAATTGCAATAAAAGTTAGGTTACAATTTGTTTACAATTTTGTTTACAAATCGGTTACAATCACCGGCTCCCGAGAACTTGTTCCAATAGGAGTGGCGTGCGGATTTTCGAGTGAAATTTTTCGCAACCAAGGAAGAAAAGCGAAGGAATACTTAATGTATTTCAAGCTTTTCTGACGAGTAGTGCGGAAAATTTCGCCGAAAAGACGTGCGCCAATCCTATTGGAACATGTTCTGACATTTTTTACTCAAACCTGAAGCTGATAAAATCGAATTTGGATCCCGGCAGGAACACAAATCTGATGTCGTTCACACCCGTAAGCGCGGGGATATCAAAGCGCTGCTCCTCGGGAGAATCGGCGCTGATAAAGTCTAAGAAAAGGCTCTGCTGCTCGCCTCCCTTAGGAGTATAACGGAACTGCACCGCGTTCATGGGATTTGGGGTAGCTCCCTTTATCGTAAGGTAGTGCGCACCCTTTTCTCCGAAATCCAACCCGTCATAGCTGATAATAACGTTGTTTCCTATCCCAACGATACTTCTGCCCGAAACGGTATATTCGTCACCGTAAACGCCGTCGTTTTCGGCGGTGAAATTCTCGTCAAAGGCTCTGTTGACCGCTCCGAAAACAAACCCGCCGAATATCACTCCGCTGTTCTTTATAACAAAGGAAATTGTCTTAAGACCCTTTACGCGCTCTGACAGCCCGAACAGCTGCTCCGCGAAGCCGCACCAGTGCCCGTTGCCCATGAATACCGAATCCAGCAGCAGCTTACCGCCGTCGGGAGTGCCCTCCCACACCTCTATATCAACATCTGCGCATGTTCCTATGCTTATGCCTATGGTGTCCGTTCCCGCCGAGCCGAAATCGATATTGTGATATACCAGCACCGTTCTGCCCTCAAACGCGGACATCGCGCCGTCCTCGATTACCCGGGCCGCGCCGAGACACTCGTCCGCAGCGCACGCTGAAATAAATTCGTATGCGTCCCTTGTGGCAGCGCCCAGACCCGTAACGGTGAATTTAACGTCCGCAAAGCATTGCGGAACACTGCCGCCGTTGTTCACAAAAGCGCGCGCATAGAACTCCCCGTCGCCTATGGCGGTAACCACAGCGCCCTTTTCCTTAGGCTCTACGGAGGCGATCTCGCTCTCAACGCCGTTCTCGCGCACTACCTTCCAGCTTATATCGCTGTAAGCGGCGTTTTCGGGCAGAAGCTTAACCGATATCTCCGCCGAAGTTTTATTCTCATTCAGCTCCCCGCCGCCCGTAAGCTCTATCTTGCGCACGGGTACCTCATTTGTATATTCGCACGCTGCCGCGGGGAAAGCGTTCTCCTTAACGACCGAAACACCCTCGGCGGTTATCCCCTTGGGAAGCGCCGCAGCATTTAGTGTCAACTCCGCGCTCTGTAAGCCCTCGGATACCGCCCTGACCTTTATCTCTCCGCTTTTTAGCGTCGACTGAACCATAGCCAGCAGCTTACCGCCGAAAAGTCTGCGGTTATCGCCCTTATAGCTGTCGTAATCCGTGCTGTCACCGTTGTCCAGACCCACCAGACGCGCCTCGCCGCTCACCTCAACCTTAATGCGGTTTCGTGCATTGCCGACCGGCGTTCCGTTACTGTCCGCGACGGAAATCTCCACAAAGGCAATATCGCGTCCGTCCGCGAAAAGCGCGTCCTTATCGCTCTCCATCGTTACCTTCACGGGGTCAAGACAGGTAACGAGCCTGTCCAGCGCGATAACCGCGCCGTCCTTGCCGTAGCCCTTTGCGGAAAGCTCTCCCGCCTCGTATGGAACGACAAAGTGCGCCCGCATCTCCTCGCTGTCCGCCAGCCGCATCTCCTTAACGCCGAGCGATCTCCCGTTGAGGAACAGCTCCACCTTTTCCGCGTTGCTGTAAATGATAACGTCCACCGGCTGACCGGGGTTGAAGTCCCAGTAGCAGGGCGTTATGTGGAGCATGGGGTTGACAGCGGGGTCTGTCCACACGCTCTGATAAAAATAGTAAATATCCTTGGGGAATCCCGCCGTGTCCACGATACCGAAATAGCTGTTCTTAGTAGAGTACGGGGTAGGTTCTCCGATGTAGTCAAAGCCCGTCCAGATAAACTGACCCGCGCAGAACTCACAGTCTCTGTCCAGCCGCCATGCCTTGTTCGCAAAGCTCCCCCAGCCCACAACGCTGTTGTCCAGCGATGAGCACTGAAGATCGTCATGCGTAAGCAGCGGAATATCCGCGGGGAAGTGATATATCGCGCGGCTGCGCACCGCCGACGAGGTCTCGCTGCCGTATATCGTCCAGTCGGGATAGGTATTATGGTGGTTCTCATAGAGATTTTCCGCGTAGTTATACCCCGCCAGCTTAAGCTCGTCCGAGCACTTCTGCGCATTAAGGCTCGACATGAAATTAGAGCCTATCGTCGCGGGAGCGTTCCCCTTGAAATCATACTTGTCCACATAGCCCTTGAGCCGCTTGGTTATCTCTATCCCGTGCTCCGAGTTGGTGTCGCTTATCTCGTTGCCTATGCTCCACATCAGCAGCGACGGGTGATTTCTGTCGCGCTCCACCCAGCTTTTTACGTCCCGCTCCGCGGTATCCTTGAAAAAGCGGTGGTTATCGAATTCGGTCTTGGCGTTCTCCCACATATCGAAAGCCTCGCTGTCCACCAGCAGCCCTATATGGTCGCAGATATCCATAAGCTGCCTTACGGGCATATTATGGGATGTGCGTATCGCGTTTGCACCCATCTCTTTCATTGTTCTGAGCTGCCGCAGCAGCGCGGTGAAGTTGAATGCCGCCCCGAGAGCGCCCAGATCATGGTGCATACACACCCCGTGCAGCTTTATCTGTCTTCCGTTGAGCAGCAGACCCTTTTCCGGAACAAATTCCGCGGTCTTGTAGCCGAAGCTCTCTTCGTCCATATCGATAAGCTCGCCGTCCTTGTATAGCGAAACGCGCATTGTGTAAACATTCGGGTCGTCAATATCCCACAGCATGGGATTATCTATCGTAAATCTGTTGACAAAGCCGCTTCTGCCGCCCCTGAACAGCGCGCGCTGCTCAAAGCCCGCGATGATCTCCTCCTTGGGTGAAAGCACCTGTAATGTAATATAAATCTCGCCCGCGATGCCGCAGATATCGGTTTCAACCTCTGTTTCAAAAGCGCCCTCGCCCTTATTTTCGGAGTGGATATAAATGCCGTTTGTGGGAATATAGGTTTCGGGCTTTACAATAAGATTGACATCTCTGTATATACCAGCGCCGCTGTACCAGCGCGTATTCGGCTCGCGGTAGCGCACCAGAACAACGACCTCGTTGTCCCCCGCGCGAAGCAGCGGAGTTATATCAAATTCGAACGCGGAGTACCCGTATGTCCAGCTTCCGGCTTCCCTGCCGTTTACATAAACCGTGCTGTCCATATACACTCCGTCAAAATTCAGGAAAACGCTGCCCGAAAGCTGCTCCGCCGTAACGGCGAACACCTTTTTATACCAACCGTCCCCCGACCTGTACAGATTGCGCGTATCGTTTATCAGCCAGTCGTGAGGAAGCTCCACATCATACCACCGCTCCTGCGCAAGCCGTGAAATATCCTTTATTTTATCCGCCTCCGTAAGGCAGAATTTCCAATTATCGTTAAATAAAACAGTCAGTGATTTCATCTCGCACTCCTTATTAAAAGAATTTTCCGCACCGCTGCGTTTTCGTCTTTGCCGAAAACCGCGCTGACCCGCCGTGAAAGCGCCGCTTCGCCGCCGCGGGTTTGCGCGGCATGAAATTTACCGCTTTAAACGTTCTTAAGCGTTATGTTGACTTTTGCGCAAAGCCCATTCAGCGTCATTTTTGTGGTTTTGAGCAGCAAAATCGACAATTGTCGGCAAGACGAAAAATGATAAAGTTTAGTCGCAGGCGTTGTCCAAACTATGGCTTTAAGAATAGTCATGCGCGGGCGCTCGGTATATGTCGGCTTTCGGCAGCTTAAGCAACACCGCCGCCAAGCCGCCAAAAACTAATTCGGTATGACCGCTATAGCGTCATTAAGCACCGTAACGGTAGACCTCACCGCCGTTTCTGTTATTTCCATCGTAAAGAAATTTATGCAGAACTTAGCCCCGGGGTAAATGATACCCGAACACTTGGCGCACAGCGCGTCCTTATTTTTGATATCCTCGTCAAGCTGAGCGATAAGGTCGCCAAGCTCCTTTTTGCGCATAGCGTGAAACAGCTTGTTTCGCGTTTCGGTCTTGAACTGCTTCTGCTGGCTGTCGGTAAGAGCGCCGCCCTGCTGTGTCCTGCGGTACTTCAGATAATCCAGGTTCTTTATCGCCAGATCGTAAGCCTTCGAGGAAGTTTCAAGCTCCTCCTCCGCCTGCCGCTTTCTCGCGAAAATGACCGAGCCGTCCCCGATGTTTATCTCGGTGGCGGTGTATTTTTCCGAGCCGATAACTCCTGCCGTAACATCTCTCATGGAAGATATCTTTCCGCCGACGATAACGCCGTGAGCGCCCTTGGCGGTCAGTCCGCCGTAGCAAAAAATATTGCAGAAAGCAAACTGCTTTGAAACAACGTTGCCGTTAGCCTTTATCTCGGTATTGTCGCAAAATCCGATATCGGCGTTTCCGCCGCACTCTATCTTTGTGTTGATAGCGCCGCCTACGATAGTAACGTTTCCGCCCGCGACTATCTCCGCGCCGAAAACCGTTCCGTCAACCCTGACGTTCTTTCCCGCGGCGATAATAAAGCCCTCCATAACGTTGCCCTTGATATGGATATCCCCGAAAAAGCTGAGATTTCCCACGGACATATCGAGGTCGGACTTTATCGTGACCGTATCCTCCACCGAAAAGCAGCCCGTACCGTAAACCACGTGACCGTCGCATGAGGCGACGATAGTCTTGCCGTCCACCGTAATCGCCGTATTCTTGCCCACAGTCACCTTTGCGGGGGCGCCGGGTTCCGCGGGAATGGGTTTTCCGAAGATATTCGTCCCGGGAGTACCCTCCGAAGGGGGTATGATGTCCGCAATTACCTCGCCCTTGCGTATCGGAACTATTACGTTCAGCTCGCGGTAGTTTGTAATACCGAATTCGTCACGGTACGGCTTGGGCTTGCGATCCTTGTCGAAGTGAAAATTCACCGTTCCGCTCTGCCCCCGCTTCGGGAGATCCGCACGCGCCACACATATTGGTGTGTCGTAAACGCGTGACGTCACCATTTCTTTTATATCCATCTCATCTATGCCGTGAACGATCCCCTTATTGGCAAGCTCATTCATGATCATCTCCGCTGTTACGGGTCTGCCTCCGTTCTGCGGCGAAAAGAGTATCATATTAGCCATAGCCCCGTCGGGGTCGCAGCTTATGTCCACTCTGCCGTCTATAGGCACGATCTTTACTCCGGCTTCTTCATTATTTAAATTATCAAGAGCCATTTCCCCACCTCCGTCAGGACAATTTTTTAATAATAGCAGGTACGTCCGCCAACGACTTGACCGAATCGTAAATCAAAGGGATCACCTCATCATCCGGTTCTGTAAGATCGGGAATCATCACCGTCACACAGCCCGCGGAGCTTGCCGCGCGAACACCGTTGGGAGAATCCTCCAGTGCCATGCACTCCTGCGGCTTAAGCCCCAGCCTGCTGGCGGCAAAAAGATAAATATCGGGCTTGGGCTTTCCGTTTTCCACCATTGTCGCACACATAACGCTGCTGAAATAATGCAGCAGCCCTGTCTGCTGTAAATATTTTTCCGCGCGAAGTTTGTCTGTGGCTGTTGCAACAGCGGCGGGGATACGGTTTCTCTGAAGGAAGTTAAGCAGCTCCTCCAGCCCGGGCTTTTTCTCCAGCCCATGCTCATGGATATGCTCCGCCATAAGTTCCATACGGCGCGAACGTATCTTTATATAGTCAAACTCAGGACCGAACACCTCGCTGAGATAAGGAATGGCAAACTTCCGCCCAAGGCTGCGGATATGCAGCGCGTGCTCTGTCTGCATGGGGAATCCCGCCTCGTTAGCCGCCTGACACCAGAATTTGACAAGCAGCTTTTCCGTATCCAATATAAGTCCGTCCAGATCAAATATAACCGCCTTAATCATAGCCGTAATACCTTTCTTTAAACCGAGTTTGTAAAAATGCCGTCAAAACCCCCGACTCCGAAAACTCCGCCACATCGAGTAGCACTTTAATTATAGCATAAACCCCAAATAAAGTCAATAAATTTATTAAATTTAGCATTATAAAGTATGATCTAAAGCGGATTATTTTAAAAAATTCCCATTTTTTCCTGACATACTCCATACTGCATTTGCCATATGTCAAATACAGTACTCAGCCTGTATATAAAGGTTGACCTAAGGCTGATTATTTAAAAAAATTTCAAAACTTCCGCTAAGCATACTCCGCTTCACTTCGTTCCGCTCCGCATGCTTAGCGGAAACCGCGTGCGTTTGCGTTCGCAAACGCACGACTTTTTGAAATTTCATGTGCCGACATTGCGCGGTTTATAAGCTTTTTCCACAAGCTGCCGCACTAAAATCAAGAGTTCAAAAGTACTGAAAACCCGAATCCACTGTGCGCCCACGCATGAATTTCCCGCAATCCGCCGAAAAAACGCAGCGAAGCGGAGCTTTGTCGGCGAGATAGCGCAAACAACGCTGTGCGTTGTTTGCGGCGGTGCGGGAAATTCTTTTAAATAATCACGCTTTAGGTCAGCATAATTTAACAGCATCATAGCTAAGATCAACACGTCAAAAAAGCATTACAGTCTTTTGTCAGCATAACTTAACCTTAACACAGCTTATAGTAAACATGAAGGGACGGCAGAGCGCCGCCCCATTTTCCCGAATCAGAAATTACCGCCGTTCCAGCCCCAGTTATCGGTGGGAGAGTACTTCACGTAGACCATATCCTTAGGAACTCCGAGAATGTCGTTGAGGATATTGCAGATTTCCGCGGTCATTTTGTCATAATTCGACGCGGAAGAGCTGCCGTAAAGGCTGACCTCCACAAAAGCGATCTTTTCGCTCTTTTCACCCTTAAAGTAAAGTGAGCACCCCTGTTCAAATCCCACCATAAGCCAGTTTTCGGTTTTTCCGATCAGCTTTGCCGCCTCCGCGAACCGCGCTTTTATATCGCGCTCCTGCTCCGCAGTGATCTCCGCCGAGTACTTTGTGTTGATAAATGGCATATCAAATCCTCCTATAAAACCCGTCGATGACGGTTATTTCCTGTTTGCTGCTTCATGCCCCGAGGATGTTTTCAATCCCCTCTAACCGAGCAGACTTTCGGCACACGACAGCACCTCGCGCAGCTCTTCGCGGTCCACACAAAAATCCCCGCTGCCGCTTTCAAGAAGAACCCCGAGCCGCTCCGCGCCGAACCACTTCAGCTCGGATATCTCCGCCCGCTCCGGTCTCAGCTCCTCATCGCGGATATCCCTGCGCAGCAGATAAACACGGGTTATCTCATTATTTATAAACCGCTTTCCGTTGAACACGTTATCCTCCCTGACTCTGCTCCTGAACAGCGGTATAAGCTCCGACGGAGCAGCGTTGATCCCAAGCTCCTCTTCTACCTCGCGAACCGCCGCGGAAAGGCTGTCCTCCCCCGCGTTGATATGCCCCGTGGAAGCGGCGTCCCAGCAGTCGGGATAGCTGTCCTTATCGGAAGCGCGCTTTTGCAGCAGAACCTCCGATCCCTCCAGCCGCCTGCGGATAACCCAGATATGCACGCTTCCGTGAAGCGCGCCTGTTCTGTGTACCTCGCCTCGCTCCATAGTCTGCCCTGTTTTTTCGCCGCTCTCATTCAGTATATCAAACAATTCATTATCCGTATACATATTATCTCCCGATTTTTCCTGCCCTCGGCTTTAATGCTTTTAAACTATCCTGTTTTAGGCAATAATGCTTTTAATTTACGCCGCTCCAAGCAATTATGTTTTTAAGATGTGTTGACCTAAACCGTAATTTGCTCAGCAAATTACGACCGGCTTGTAGAAAAAGCTTATTGACAACGCAATGTCGGCGCATGAAATTTCAAAAAGTACACATTTGCCGAAT
>CAJULF010000056.1 GCA_910587135.1 uncultured Oscillospiraceae bacterium | reverse complement strand
TTTAATTTTCTTTGCCCTTTAGCTTCTTTAGGGATGTTTTGCTCTTCTCTTTAAACTTTAACTGCATCGGATCTTTATCTATAATTATTTTCTGAATTTCTTTTTCTTCTTCTGACGTAAGTATTCTTTTTTCACCCACACTGCGTCCACGCTTTTTGGGCTTAATAGCAGCCAAACCTCCTTCGGCGTATTGGTCCTTGATTGACCTGACGTGCCTTTCGCTAACATCAAGTATTTCTGCAATCTCACCGTTCTTTTTTCCTAATTTACTCAAACGGACAATACTCTTTCTGATTTGATATTGTTCTTCCGGACTTAATTTTACTGCGTTTGTTTTTAATTCATCTTCCATGCTTATATTATATCACTTTTCTTGATTTTTAGAAAGGTTTATTTGGTATATCAATAAGATGATCGATAAGTTTTTGCTGAGTGAGGGTGTACCTGTCATGATTACCGAATACGGTGCTGTCAGAAAGCAGCTGGACGAATTTACTTACAATACTGATGAGGTAATAAAATGGCTGAACGATTACTTGGGTATAGCTAAAAGTTATGGAATTCCCTGCGTATGGTGGGATAATAATTATTTTAGCAGCGGAAACGAGCTGTTCGGCATTTTTGACCGTGCAACCTGTCAGTGGACAGCACCGCAGATTGCCGAAGCAATTGTGGCTTTGTATAATGAATGACGTGATCTGATTTGTATCGAAACTTTATTTTTGTAATGAAACAAGCATAGTTGCTTTAAATCTGCTGCCAACATTTTACATAAAACAGCAGAAATAACGACTACACTAACAGGCACACTCCCGTTTTAAGAGAGAGACGCATACTCCTCTTGCGGCACATGCCAAGAATGTGCCTGTTACTGCAGCCGCGGACAAAAAATAAATGTGCAATAAAATCCCCGTCAGAGCTTTCTATCACTGCTCTCCCTACCTCTTGCATTTATTATAAAACTTTTTTAACATTAAAAAAATAGAAAACCCTCTTGACAATGGGCGATAAATATGGTAAAATAATAGTACCTCGAATGGGGTATATTTTTTTGTGCAATTTTTGTACAAGGGATTTCCCCCGTTAAATCCGCAATTCCGCGGCTGAGGGAGGCAATAAATATTTAGGAGGTGCCGAAATGAGAGTTAAGATCACTCTGGCGTGTACAGAATGCAAACAGCGCAACTACAACACCATGAAGAACAAGAAGAATGACCCCGACAGACTTGAGATGAACAAGTACTGCAGGTTCTGCAAGAAGCATACTCTTCATAAGGAAACTAAGTAATCGGGAGGAGCTAACATGGCAAAAGACAACGACATCAAAAAAGCCGCTCTTGATTCAGAAAAAGCCGAGGACAAGGAAGTAAAGTCCAAGGTAAAAGCGAAGGACGATAAGGCGAAAAAGTCCAAGGACAAAAAGCCGAAGCGCTCCATAGTAAAGTTTTTCAAGGACGCAAGGTCCGAGTTCAAGAAGGTAGTATGGCCAACTCCGAAGGAAACCACGCACAATACGGTCGTCGTACTGATAGTATGCGGTCTTGCGGGTGTTTTCATCTTCGGGATTGATTCATTGTTCACTCTGCTGAACAAATTGATTTTCGGCATATGATATTCGGAGGGTAAGTATGGCTGACTCAGAAGCAAAGTGGTATATACTCCACACATATTCGGGATATGAAAACAAGGTAGCAACGGATATTACGAAGGTGGTTGAGAACAGAAATCTCCAGAACCTGATATCCGATGTAGCCGTGCCCACAACCAAAAAGACCGTCACCAAGGACAACGGAAAGGTCGTTGAGGTGGAGGAAAAGGTTTACCCGGGCTATGTTTTCGTAAAGATGGTAAAGACGGACGAATCCTGGCAGCTTTGCAGAAGCACAAGAGGCGTTACGGGCTTTGTGGGTCCCGAGGGCAAGCCTACCCCGCTGAGTGAGGAAGAGGTCAGAAATCTTGAACACAGCTCAAAGGAAACGACGGTTTCCTTTGAAATCGGAGAAAAGGTTGTTATCAGACAGGGCGTTCTCGAAGGCTTCGAGGGCGTTGTCAAGGAGATAGACGCGGACAACAACACCGTCATCGTGGATGTGTACAATATGTTTGGCGAAGCTACTCCCACCTCGATGGAGATAACCGCTATCCGAAAATTATAATTCTTCTTTGAAATTTATGGAGGTTGATTAACATGGCACAAAAGGTTACAGGATTTATAAAATTGCAGATTCCTGCCGGCAAGGCTACGCCTGCGCCCCCTGTTGGTCCCGCTTTGGGTCAGCACGGTGTAAACATAATGGCGTTCACGAAGGAATTCAACGAGCGCACCAAGGATAAGGCCGGCTTGATTATCCCCGTTGTTATCACGGTTTATGCGGACAGGAGCTTTACGTTCATCACCAAGACCCCTCCCGCAAGCGTTCTTATAAAGAAAGCGTGCAAGGTTGAGAAGGGCTCTGGCGTTCCCAACAAGACAAAGGTAGCGAAGATCACCAAGGCGCAGGTTCAGGAGATCGCGGAAACAAAGATGCCCGACCTCAACGCTGCGAACCTTGAAACGGCTATGTCTATGATCGCGGGTACGGCTCGCTCTATGGGCGTAGAGGTTGTAGACTGATATTAACGACACTTAACAGTGATAATTATGAAGTGGGAGGATTTTTTCCGTCAGACCACAAGGAGGATATTAAATGAAACACGGTAAAAAGTATGTTGACAGCGTAAAACTCGTTGATTCTTCCAAGGTTTATGAATCCAACGAGGCTCTTGATTTGGTTTGCAAGACCGCAAAGGCTAAATTTGATGAGACCGTAGAGCTGCATATTCGTCTTGGCGTTGACTCACGTCACGCAGACCAGCAGGTTCGCGGCGCGGTTGTACTGCCTAACGGAACGGGCAGAACGATAAGAACGCTTGTTTTCTGCAAGCCCGAAAAGGCTAACGACGCAAAGGAAGCGGGCGCTGATTATATCGCGGACGACGAAACGGTATCCAAAATCCAGGGCGGCTGGATGGACTTTGAAGTCGTTATCGCTACACCCGACATGATGGGCGTAGTCGGCAGACTCGGTAAGGTTCTCGGTCCGAGAGGTCTTATGCCTAACCCCAAGGCGGGCACGGTCACTCCCGATGTCGCTAAGGCGGTTCAGGAGGCTAAGGCGGGTAAGATCGAGTATCGTCTTGACAAGTCCAATATTATTCACTGCCCCATCGGCAAGGCTTCATTCGGCACCGAAAAGCTTGAAGAGAATTTCAACGCGCTGATGGACGCGGTCGCAAAGGCTAAGCCCGCAGCGGCAAAGGGTCAGTATATCAAGAGTTGCACGGTTTCCTCTACTATGGGACCGGGTGTTAAGGTGAACACAATAAGGTTCGGCGTTTAAAATGAACTTCCGCGCGGGTCGGTTATGACTTCGCGCGGTTTTGCTGTTTATGAGGTTGATTATATGAAAAAGGTTTATGTGATTTCTGCGGTGATTCTCGCGCTGCTGCTTACGGGCTGCGAAAAAAATACTCCCTCCGGGAATTTCCGAGATAGAGGAAAATCCTTTTATACAGACCCGCGCTATGTCCGACACTGCCCACTCCAAGGCATTGGAATTGCTGTCAGAAAGTCCATATTCCCACGCAGGTCTGGTGGAAGCGCTTGAAAACATCGGCTTTCCTCACGACGAAGCGACGGACGCCGCCGACAGCTGTGGTGCGGACTGGAACGAACAAGCGCTTCAGACCGCGAAAAAAGAACTTTATATGTACCCTTACAGCTATGAGAAATTGATAAAAAACCTTGAGGAATGGAAAGACTTCACGCGCGAACAGGCAGTCTACGCCACTGATAGCTGCGGCGCGGACTGGAATGAACAGGCGGTCGAAAAACTTGAATACTATATCGACTTTTTCGACGAGATGACCCGCGAGGAAATGCTTCAGGCGCTTGCCGATGACGGATTTACCGATGAGCAAATAGCCTATGCGGCAGAGCAGAAGAAATTTTAAAATCATAAAAGGAACCCGCACGGTAACAAGCCGTGCGGGTCTTATATACCATGTATTGGTTCGGGCTGCTTCGCAGACGCTCAACTTTATTGTCAAATGCTGATTGAAGAAAGTAAAACACTTTTAAGTAGGCTTTGTTTCATACATCTATCCCTTAAAAATTTATACTTCTGCTGCATAAGCCTCAACAAACCCGCCCAAAGGACGTTTTTTCATAACGCTTCATAAAATTATTATACTATATTCTCCTAAAAAAGCAAAATAATATTTTATTTTACATGACAATAATATTCAAGACTGTAAAGGAACATAAAAAATCGCCGCGGAAACAATCCCGCGGCGAAATATCTTTTAATATCAAACTTTGAGTTTCTGAACCTGATCCTTGAGTATGTGGGAGTGTCCACTGAGCTCCTCGCAGGAAGCCGCAGATTCCTCCGCCGTAGCGGAATTCTGCTGAACTACCTCGGAAATCTGATTGATACCGATGGTAACCTGCTTTACGGATTCAGACTGCTGCTTTGCAGCAACGGTAATCTCGGAAATAACAGCAGTGGTCTTTTCGGAAATCTCCATGACCTCCTTCATGTTCTCCGCATTGCTCTCAGCAATCTGCGCACCCTTGGTTACCGCGTCTATTGCCGCGGAAATAAGTGCCTTGGTGCTGCCGGCAGCCTCTGCACTCTTTGCAGCAAGGTTTCTTACTTCGTCTGCAACTACTGCAAAGCCCTTTCCTGCCTCACCCGCTCTCGCAGCCTCAATAGCAGCGTTCAGCGCAAGAATATTGGTCTGGAAAGAAATATCTTCAATTGTGGAGATAATCTTGTGAACCTCGTTTGCCTTTTCCTTGATCTCCTCCATTGCCTCCATCATCTTGGCAGTTTCACTGTTCTGCTGAAGAATCTTATCGGAGCTTGTCTTGGAAAGACCGTCCGCTTCAACCGCGCTGTCCGCGGTACGCTCAACCTGAACAGATATATCGTTGATCGTGGTCTGCAGCTCGTCAACAGCGGTAGCCTGCGTTGTGGTACCCTCCGCAAGGGACTGCGCACCGTCTGCTATCTGACCCAATCCCGAGAACAGATCATCTGCTGCCGTGTTTACGTTTCCGATAATGTCCGAAAGATTTTCCTCGATTTTCTTGAATGACGCTCCGATAGGCGCAAAATCTCCAACATAGCTTGCGCTGCTGGACTGGGTAAAGTCACCTTCGGCCATATAATTTAATACACCCGATATATCATTTACATAGGAACTGAGAGTGTGCTTGGTTTCCGTAAGCTTTTTCGCAAAATCGCCCATTTCATCTTTATTAAAGCGGAACTGACTGTCGGGTACGCTAAGATGACCGCGGTACATCGTATCCGTAATATTACCAACCTCTCTGAGAGGCTTATCAACCAGTTTGCTTGTTGATGTTAATACCAGTATAACCATAATTCCGGCAACAACAATCGCAATACCTATCGTTATCAAAATAACAGCTGAAATCGCTTTGTCGGTAGACTCGGACGAGAAGCCCGAAAAATACGCTCCGACAATGTTATTGTTCATACCGATAATGGGGTCATATTGGGTATAGTGACTCTGTCCCTGAATGTCGACCTTGCCCAGATAGGACTCTCCTTTGTCAAGAACAACCGACTTGATATTATCCGACATTTTTGTTCCGGAAATACGCTGCCCATTATCATCCAAAACAGTTGTCGCGTAACGAACATTGTCGGCACATATTGTGATCTCCGCACCGGTACGGCTCTTGATGCCATCGATAAAGCTCGTGTTGGCAAAATCCATTCCTATAACCGTAACACCCACAATGCTGCCATCAACGGTCTTAGCCGGACCTATGTAAATGCAAGACAACGGAACGGTCGTGTCAGCATAGATACCCTTAAGAGCTTCACCGCCGAGCGCCCTTGAGAAGTAATCGGATTTTATTTCGGCAAGATTATAGCTGTCGGTTTTCCAGACAACATTGCCGTTGGTATCAAACAGAGCGCAATAATCATAATCCGAGTCAGCCTGCACGCTCCAACGCGTTTCCACACCCGAAAAATCATTGTTGACAATCGCGTTCGCGTCTGTTCCCACAGCCCCCCACGCGGTGTGGATAGCTGCAACGCGGTTAATCTGTGCTTCAACATTGTACTCCAGTACCTTGATACCTGTTTCCGCCTGATCCAACAGTATGGAGTCGTTATGGGTCTTCATCATAATTGTTGACGTTGCTACAAGCACAACCGCCATAAACAAAATCATCGCCAGTACAGTAAAAATAATCCTTCTGCTTAACTTAGACATCTTTTTACCCTCTCCTTTGTAACGACGGTATCATGCGGAACAATCGCAATTCGTCGGTTATTCACAAGACCGCCTCAATATTAACAAATCCATTATAGCAGATTTCTCCACTTTTTTCAATAATATTTTATACAAAAAAAAAAAGTTTTTTTCGTTATTTTGTACAAACGGTACTATAATAATAAATGAACATAAATATGGTTTTTTATGGAATATTATTTTTTTATGTAATTATCAGGTTTCTCCGAATTCCCCTCGTTCTGCCATTTATCCATTTTTAACCAACTGATAAACCCATATACATCATTTGCCAGAAAAACAGCAAAGCATATCAGCACCGAAAAATAGGAAATATCCTCCATAGCTGCCATTGCCCACAGCACTATCAGCACAATATCATTTGCGGCGTAAGCCAACGCATAGAATGGGCTGCGTCGAAATAAAAGATAAACCGCAAGAAAACTGGTTGTCACCGAAACAGTGCTTGGCAGAAGATTCGCAGTGCCAAGCGCTCTGAGCAGAAGGAAGAACGCAACGGTCACAGCGGCGGCAAGAGGAATCATTATCCAAAGCTCACTGAGCTTAAGGCGGTTCACGCTAACCTGGGCGCTGTCCTTATAGGGATTTTTCAGCCAGCTTACCATAGCCGCGCACGCCATTGGAGCGGTCATTCCAAGATAAGTTATCATCTCGCCGTAGTAGTTGAATGAGAATGATATTATCCCGTAAAACACGCTGAAAATCACGGTCAGCGCCTGTCCGAGCGGGTTGCCCTTTGCTATAAATATCAGCGATGTCACACCTATCACGGACGATATCGGCGAGAGAAAATTTTCTCTGTCAAAGATGAAAAACGACGCCAATATCAGCACTATCGATCCTCCCCAAAGAAAAAAATCCCTCTTTGTGAATCCTTTGAGGGTAAATATCTTTCCAAACATTTACAGTTCTCCCTTCAAAAAGAAAAAGCACTCATCGCACCTCTTCTAAGACCTAACGAGATGTGTGAATGCTTTCGCATCTTTCCGCCCGGTGGCGGTTATCATATGACAGTTATTGTCAGCTTTCCGCTATTTCATTTATTATTCCGCGGAGTTCCTCTGCGCCCTCCCCTGTTTCGGCGGAAAATTCCACCATGGTTATATCCTCACCGCACGGCAGCTCCGTCAGCAGAGCCTCGCGGCGCTCGGCACGCTGCTTCTTCGACAGCTTATCCGCCTTTGTGAGCACCACCGCGAACGGAAGCTCACTGTCAATCAGGAAATTCACCATCATCAAGTCGTCCGCTGTGGGCGGGTGACGAAAATCTATAAGTTGAAACACCAGCCCCAACTCTCTGTCATCGTGAAGATAACCCTCAATAAGCGCTCCCCAGCGCTCCTTTTCCGATTTTGACACCTTAGCGTAGCCGTACCCCGGCAGATCCGCAAAATATATCCCGTCCACCGCATAAAAATTGATAGTGGCGGTTTTCCCCGGAACGGCGCTTACCCGCGCGAGCGACTTCCTGTTAAGCAGCTTGTTTATCAGCGAGGATTTCCCCACGTTGGAGCGTCCGGAAAATGCTATCTCCGTTCTGTCCGACGGCGGAAGCTGCTTGAAGCTGCCGTAGGAGGTATAAAATTCAGCTTTATTAAAATTCATGTATCTCCTGTTTTTTGTGTCATATAATGTCCCCGCAAAGCGGGATTTTTTAAAAGAATTTCCCGAACCGCTTCATATGCCGCTTTGCGGCGATTGAGCTATCCTCGGCGAAAACGCTCCGCCCGCTCTGCGTGCTGCACGTTTCCGTCGGATTTCGGGAAATTCATGCGTGGGCGATCAATTTACATCAGCTTTCAGAGCCTTTGACCGCTTGATTTTCGTGTGGTTCTATATTCGCTTATTTCTCCTTTTAAGAAACTTGGAGAATTAAACACGTCTTGCTCCACTTAATTCGCGCTTAGCACGGGAACCTTTTCCTCAGTCTTTCTCACGTGCTTGCTCTCCTTGTCGGAGTGCTTTGTTTTCGTGGAACCGGCAGTGCAATTGGGCATCACCAGAGCCGTTTCCAGCACCGTGGAGATATCCTCGGCGGGTACGAACCTTATCGCCGCCTTAACCACCTCGTCTATCTCCTCCAGGTCGGGAATGTTATCCTTGGGTATGCACACGGTCTTTGCGCCCGCGCGGTACGCCGCCATGGATTTCTCCTTTAGACCGCCTATCGCCAGTACCTTGCCGCGCAGCGTTATCTCTCCCGTCATCGCCACATCGCGGCGCACGGGCGTTCCCGAAAGCGCGGAGATCAACGCGGTTGTGAGCGTAACTCCCGCCGAGGGTCCGTCCTTAGGCACCGCACCCTCGGGCGCATGGACATGGATATCCTTGTTCTTGTAAAACTCGGGGTCTATTCCGTACTTCTCCGCCAAAGCTCTCGTAAGGCTAACCGCTATCTTCGCGGATTCCTTCATTACATCGCCGAGCGAACCCGTAAACTCCGTCTTGCCCGTTCCGTCCAGAACAAGCACCTCCAGCGGCAGCATCGTGCCGCCGACGCTCGTCCAGGCAAGCCCGTTCACAAGACCCACTTCGTCGTGAGCCGCAAGCTCGTCGGGGTGGTATTTTCTTATTCCCAGAAACTCTTCGATATTCTTATCCGTTACCGATACCTTTGTTTCTCCCGAAACAAGAAGCTTTGCGGACTTACGGCAGATATCGGCGATGTTGCGCTCCAGCTTTCTCACGCCCGCCTCACGGGTGTAGTAATCTATAACCGAGTAAAGCGCCTTATCATTCACCTTTACCGTTGAGGGCTTCTCGCCGTGCTTTTTAAGCTGCTTTGGGAGCAGATGCTTTTTGGCAATATTGAATTTCTCTTCCCGGGTATAGCTGCTCAGTTCTATTATCTCCATACGGTCGCGCAGAGGCGCGGGTATCGTGTCGAGATTGTTCGCGGTGGTTATGAAAAGCACCTCGCTGAGATCCACGGGAACTTCTATATAATGATCGACAAAAGCGGTGTTCTGCTCGCTGTCAAGCACCTCCAGCATAGCGGAGGACGGATCGCCCTTGAAATCGCTGCCCATCTTGTCTATCTCGTCCAGCAGCATAACTGGGTTCATGCTTTTTGCCTGCTTCAACGCGGTAATTATCCTGCCCGGCATAGCTCCGACATAGGTCTTTCTGTGACCGCGTATCTCCGCTTCATCGCGCACTCCGCCCAGCGAAATGCGTACATACTTCCGCCCGAGAGCTTCAGCTACGGAACGCCCGATTGAGGTTTTGCCCACCCCGGGAGGTCCGTACAGGCAGATTATCTGACCCTTGATATCGGGCGCAAGCGCTCTGACCGCTATGGTTTCGGTGATACGCTCCTTGACCTTTTTCATGCCGTAATGATCCTTGTCAAGCTGCTTCTGCACGTTGTCAATATTCAGCTTATCCTTGGTCCTTACGTTCCACGGGAGCGACAGCACCGTGTCAAGATATGTTCTCAGCACCGCCGCTTCCTGCGATGACTGGGACATTTTTACAAGCTTTTCAGCCTCGTTTATCAGCTTTTCCTCGGTTTCCTCGGGAAGCGCCAGCTCTATTATCTTATCTATGTAGTCGACCGAATCCTCAAATGAGCTTCTGCCCTCTCCCAGCTGATTGGAAATGATCTTGAGCTGCTCACGCAGGTAATATTCACGCTGATTTTTGTCTATCTGTTCCTTTACCTGCTCCTGTATCTCTATCTCGGTTTCCATTATCTCCATTTCGCTGCGCAGCATGGATATAAGCAGCTTTATCCTGGAAAGCGTTCCGTTGGTCTCCAGCAGCTTCTGCTTCTCCTCAACCTTAAGAACGACGTTGAAAACTATCTTATCAAAAAGATTGGAGCAGTCCTCCTCGCTTATAATGCTCTCAAAAAGCTCACGCGGCATTTTCGGGGTCATGGAAGCATAATCACGGAAAGTATCCTTAAGAGCGCGCTTCGCGGCGTCACAGGTGGAATCCGAGGGCGGCGCTCCGCGGGAAGGCATCTCCTTTACCTCAAGCTCAAAATATTTTGCCGAAGCGGTAACTTTCACGCGGCGGGCGCGGTAAAGTCCCTCCACAAGCACCCTTGTCGAGCCGTCGGGAGTAGTGAGAAGCTGGCGTATCTCCGCAACGACTCCCACCTCGAAAACGTCGTTTACGGAAGGCTCCATATTCCCCGCGTCCTTCTGAGCCACAAGGAAAATAAGCCCGTCGCCTTTAGCGGCGCTTTTCAAAGCGTTTACCGAGCGCTCGCGGCTGACATCGAAATGCAGCACCATTGACGGAAATACCACCAATCCGCGCATAAACAGCGAGGGCATTGTTTTATTAGTCATAAATATCAATCCTTTCGGGTTTCAACAATTATTACGTATGATCCTGCGGCTGACTTCGGGTCGGCAAATACCAACGCCGAAACATATTATACATCATTCCTCACATTTTTGCAAGTACTTTATTCGCAACACTTTCTGTAAACATTCCCGCCTTATATCGGAAATGCGATAAAATACGGCTGTTAAAGGCTTCGCAGACGTTTTTCCGGGGATTTTCTGCCTGTGCGCGGCGCTTTTTCCGATTTTTTTGGTGACAATTACTTGATTTTCGCGGCGGAACAACACGCATTAAATTTCGTTTGTGCAAAAATTTCCAGAAAAATCCTGAAAATTTTCATAAAATTTTCATTTTTTTGCGCTGTAACAGCATTATCGGAATATCATCGAGAAAATCAGATACAGAACGGGCTGATGGAGCACATATATCCAAATGGTATACTTGCCCACCGCCGACAGCCACTTTATATGAGTGGGGTAAAAGAATTTCGGCAAAGAGCCGTTTTTCGCCCAAACTCCAAAGCAGCTTCCCGCAATAAACAGGAAGAACCATGGCAGCATGGGGAAATAATCCGAGGAAGCAAAACGACCGTTATGCAGTCCCAACGGGAACAGCGCTCCCACTTGGTAAGCCTTTTCGGGCAAATGCCACTCAAACAACCCTTTTATTCCGATAAAGCTGTTTGAGTAATCCTCGACTACCGCAGACAGGCTCGGACCTATGGCGGTATAGCTGCCGCTGTCCCATATCGCGCGGGGAACATTGGTGATTATCGGGGAATTCGGAACGTTCCATGTAAGTACGAACAGCGCCGTGCACACTATTATCCCAACCCATGCGGGGAGTATGTCGAAAAGCTTTTCGCCAAGTCCGAAAAGCATCATGGAAACTCCAAGAAAATGCAGAATTCCGAAATAAATCGTTCCTCCCGTGAAAAAAGGCATCACAAAAGTCATCACCATACCTATAAAAAAGCACTGCGCTCCCCTTTTGAGATTATTCCTCGAGTATCTGCAAACCGTTCCCGAGATAAAAATAAACATCCCGGCGAAAACGTCCCGTATTACGTCAAACCAGTCCTCGAAAAATATCGGAACGTCCAATCCGAAAACAAATCTTAAATCATACATGGCATGGTACACCACCATGCATATTATCGCGAATCCGCGGACCTCGTCGAGCAGTCCTACCCTGCCCTGCGGCTTTTTTGCAATTTTCTCACTCATTTTTTTCTCCTGATCTTAAGCTGTATGCCTTTGTGTCATGTGACCTAATTTCTATTTTAACATAAAATAAAAAAAATTACAATAACAACTTGAACACTTTTAACTTTTATGCTAAAATATAAGATGAAAATACAGTGAATATGATCGAAATATTCCAGAAAGGACAAAATTATGGCGGAGCTTTGGGACTTATACAACGAGGACAGAGAAAAAACGGGTCAGACACTGGAGCGCGGCAAGCCTGTCCCCGAGGGGCGCTATCATATGGTTATCCATGTGTGCGTTTTCGATGACGCGGGGCGTATGCTTATACAGCAGCGGCAGCCGTTCAAGGAGGGTTGGAGCAATATGTGGGATCTGACCGTCGGCGGCTCGGCGGTCGCGGGGGACACGAGCAGGACTGCCGCGGAGCGCGAGGTGCTTGAGGAGCTGGGATACACCCTCTCCCTCGAAAACGAACGCCCGAGCCTTACCATCAATTTTGACGTCGGCTTTGACGATATCTGGTGCGTAAAGCGAGAGGTCGACATAAGCTCCCTGAAGCTCCAGTATGAAGAGGTGCAGGCGGTAAAGTGGGCGGATAAGGAGGAGATCTTCTCCATGATAGACAGCGGGGAGTTTATCCCCTACAACAAATCGCTTATTGAGCTGCTGTTCCTGTTCTCCACCCAAAGGGGAACTCACACAAGGGGCGAAACGAAAGGATAACCGATTTGGAATATATTATCATAGGAAATGTAAAAATAGAAAAGACCGCCGCACTCGCGCCTATGGCAAGCGTGGCGGACAGAGCCTATCGGCTGATGGCGAAAAAATACGGCGCGGCTTACTGCGTTGGCGAGATGGCGAGCTGCAAAGGGTTGGTTTACTCCGACAGCAAGACCGCGGAGCTGCTTACCGTTACCGACGCGGAGCGCCCCATGGCTGTGCAGCTTTTCGGCTCGGAGCCCGAATTTATGGCAAAAGCCGTGAAAATAGCGGAGCGATACTCCCCTGATATTATTGATATCAACGCGGGCTGTCCCATGCCAAAAATCACGGGCGGCGGTGCAGGGAGCGCTTTGATGAAAACCCCGCGGCTTTTTGGTGAGCTTGTCGCGGCAGCGGTGTCCGCAACCGATATTCCCGTTACCGTGAAAATACGTAAAGGTTGGGACGAAAATAGTGTGAATGCCGTTGAGCTTGCGAAAATCGCGGAAGAAAACGGCGCGGCGGCGATAGCCGTTCACGGGCGCACACGGGAACAGCTGTATTCGGGCAAGGCGGATTGGGATACTATCCGCGAGGTAAAGCGCGCGGTGAATATTCCCGTTATAGGAAACGGCGACGTTGATTCTCCCGAAAGCTGCGCGGAAATGTACTCCTATACGGGCTGCGACCTTGTTATGATAGGCAGGGGGAGCTATGGCAGACCGTGGCTTTTCGGACAGATACGCGATTATTTTGAGGGAAAGCCGCCCCGTCCCGACCCATCTCCCGCAGAAAAGCTCGAAATAATGAGGGAGCATATCGCGCTGCTTATCGAGGATAAGGGGGAGCATATCGGGATAAAGGAAGCGCGCCGCCACGCCGCGTGGTATCTAAAGGGAATGCAGGGCGCCGCGCGGTTCAGAAACAGATGCGGATCGCTCAGCTCGCTTGCGGATCTTGACGGGCTTATACAAGAAATATTATGGCAGCAGGGAGAAAATAATGAATAATTTCAGACATGAACTGGCAGGGATATGCGCGTTTAACGTGAAAAACGACGTGCTTATAAAAGCGTTTTCCGCCCTCGGCGGACACTCCGCGACAAAAAGCATTGAAGCATATTCGCGGATATGCGGAACTCTTCTGGCGGCGGACAAGTCCCTTGGGGAATACCTTAAGGATATGTTGATTTTTTCGGACAGCCCCTTTATTTCGCTCACCGCGGAAAATCCTTCGGAGCTTCGTATAAAGGCTGTGGAGAGCGATTTGAAAATAATCGGGCATATCGCGGAGTATTCACCGCGGCGGCTGAAAGCGGAGCTTTCCGAGAAATACGGAGATATTTTCGGGGAGCTTCCCGATTACGAGCAGGGCAGCTTTGAATATACCGCGGAATATTTCACGGATTTCGCCGCAAGAAACGGAAGCGGCATCTTCGCGAAATACAAAGCGTTCAGCTATTGCGGCAAGCTTTGCCCCATTGAGAACACCGACCCCGTGCGGCTCTCCGACCTTAAAAACTATGAGGTTCAACGAAATCAGGTCGTGGAAAACACGGTTTGCTTTCTGAACGGCAAGCCCGCTCAGAACGTACTGCTGTACGGCGACAGGGGCACAGGCAAATCCAGCACGGTAAAGGCTATACTGAACGAATTTGATGGGCTGCGCATGGTGGAGCTGTCCAAAAAGGACGTCGGGGAGCTTCCCGCGCTGTTTCGGCTGCTGAAGCGCGTTCCTCTAAAATTTATCATAACTATTGACGACCTGACTTTTTCCGAGAACGACGACCGTTTCGGTATCCTGAAAGCGGCGCTTGAGGGTTCTCTGTCCGCCAGACCCGGCAATATTCTTATTTACGCCACCACCAACCGCCGCAAGATCATCAAGGAAACCGAGTTTGAGCGGGAAATCGGCGGCGCGGACGCCATCGACGAGAGCATGACCCTCGCCGACCGCTTCGGACTGTTTGTTACCTTTTCAAAGCCAAGCAAAGAAGTATATCTGGATATCGTAAGAAAACTGGCAGCAGACAGAGGTATATGTATTACCGAGGAAGAGCTGTTCGCGGCAGCGGAGCGCTTTGCGCTGAAACGCGGCGGACGCTCTCCGAGAATAGCGCGGCAGTTTACGGATTGGCTTTACGGCAGGATAGAAATGGGTATGGAATATTAAAAGCGGAGGTAAAGCTTTGAAAATAATGAAAATAGCAGCGCTTGCTCTGTGCGGTATTATGCTGCTTTCCGGCTGCGAAAAGGACGAGGAATCCTCTCTGCCCCATGAGCTTACAGTAAAAAACAGCGCCGCCGAGAACGAGGTAACAGCTTTCCCCGTCACGGTCGGGGGGGCTTTGCTTGAAAGCTCCGCGGAGCGCGTTGTAAGTCTTTCGCCCGCGGTGACCGAGATAATCGCGGAGCTGGGATTTGCCGACAGACTGTGCGGTATCAGTGCCTACTGCGATTTTCCCGAAGACATAAACACAGAGGGTGTCGGCAGCAGCGAAAATCCCGATATTGAAAAAATAATTTCCCTGAATCCCGACGCGGTGTTTACTCTGGCGGGTCTTTCGGAGCGTGACATCTACACGCTTAACGCGGCGGGAATAGCCGTGCCCGAGCTTGACGCGCCGCGCAGCTTGGATGGATATTCGGGACTGTACCGCGATATCGCCGCGGTTTTTTACGGCAGGGAGCTTATCGATTCCGAGAAGGAAACGGAAAAAGCGGCTCTGGCGGGAAACTCCGCGCGCTCCGCTCTTGAAGCGGCGGCGGACGTACAACTTGAAAGCTTTGTTTATGTAACCGAAAAGCTCACTCTCGCGGGCGGCAATACCTTTGAAAGCGCTGTGCTGTCCATAACGGGCGAAAACCTATGCGCCGGCGAGGGGTACTGCGAGCCGCAGAGCGTTGGAGAGCTTTCCCCGAAATACATCGTCGCGGACAACTCTCTCACCAAAACACAACTGCGCTCAAATACGGAAATAGCGGCAATGCTGGACAGCGGATCAGTCCTCCTGTTTGTGACCGCGCGCTGCTTTGAGCGCCCCACCGCCCGCACTGCCGAGGTTTTCTCCGAAATATCCGAGCAGCTTGCAGACCAACAATAAAAATCAAGGCAACACCGTGCAAAGCGCTAAGCGCGGGCTTTGTGCGGTGTTGCCTTAACTGTAACAATGCATAAAATCTCAAAATTTACCGTATTCTTGTTAATTGGGGCTCGAAAATCCGTTCTTTTCGGAGCTTAAAAACACCCTCCGATAACTAATATCTGTTTCACATAGGTGTTACAACATAACCGTTTTCATGCCAATAGTCGATAATTTTTCCGAGCAGCCTTGTATTGGTTTCGGAAACCGCGTGAAGCAGGTATACAGCGCCGTTGTGGGTCTTTGAGGTTATTTTTTCAAAAGCGGCGGACTGATCGGGCTGCTTGTCGGGATCCCAGTCCTCATAAGCGAAGCTCCACAGTACGGTGGTGTAGCCCAGTCCCCTCGCGCAGGCAAGAACGCGCTCGGAGAACTCACCCATAGGCGGACGCATAACGTACATCTCATATCCGAATTCGCTGCTGATATAGGAATGGAGCTGATAAAGCTCGTTGTACATCTCGTCGGGGGAACAATCGGGCAGCGATGGGTGCGAATAGGTGTGATTTCCGACGGTATGCCCCTCGGAAATCATTCGTTTTATAAGGTCGGGATTTTTCTCGGCATAATCATATGTCACGAAAAACACTGCCTTTACGTTCTTTTCCTTCAGGGTGTCCAGTATATCGGAGGTATAGCCGTTCTCATAGCCCTCGTCAAATGTGAGCCACAATCTCTTTTCCGTGCTGTCGCCGATAAAGAACGCTCCCATTTCACCGTATTGGTTCTGGGCGGTCACCGCGCCGAGCGGACGGTTTTCAGCGTCAAGCTCCACGCCCATTCCGTAGGCAACCTTGGCGTTGCCGAAGGAATTAAGGTCCTCGTATTCCGAAACCGCCGAGGCTGTGCCGCTCAGCGCCGCGACAGTCACTGCGGTCAGTATCAATGCAATTATTCTTTTCATTTCATTACTTCCTTTAAGTTTTATTTGACAGCTTTATTTTTCCGCACACCGCGTACAATATGTACTGGAAATAATAATTATGTTACAGCTTGTAGAAAAAGCCTATTGACAACGCAAAGTCGGCGCATGAAATTTCAAAAAGTGTAGGAATTTGCTACGCAAATTCTGATCGGTTACCGCAATCGCGCGGAGGTGGTTTTGCGCAAAATGCGCGTGGCTGCTTGCGAAGTTTTGCAGCTGTTTGCGCAAAGCCTCGCGCAGCGGACGGCGCGTGATTGCGGGAATTTTGAATTTTTTTAAGGCAACACCGCACAAAGATTGTGCGCTCAGACTGTATATAAAGGTTGACCTAAGGCTAATTATTTAAAAAAATTTCAA
>CAJULF010000055.1 GCA_910587135.1 uncultured Oscillospiraceae bacterium | reverse complement strand
ACATGCGGAGTGCTGCGCAGCAGCACGGAGTATGACTGGCGGAAATTTTGAAATTTTTTTAAATAATCCGCTTTAAGTTAACCTTAAAATACAACCTTAAGCGCGGCTCTACGAAAGGAGCCGCGCTTATTTTTGTCCGAAAAAATCCCGAAAACAATCATACTTGCCCCCATACAAGCATATATTGTCCTTGAAAAAGAATTAAGCCGCAGGGCAATAAAACCCCAAGGAGGATATTGACATGGAAAACATCATACAATCGCCGCCCGAAAACGTTATCTACACCGACGAGGTGGTTTTCGACGGACAGACGGAACAGGGCGTGGAGCTGGATTATGTTCTGCCCGATTATTACCCCGAGATATTTAAAATTCTCAAATGCACGCTGACGCCGCGTATCATTTCTTACAGCGCTTCGGGCGATTCAAAGCTCACACTGGACGGAGTGGTTTACATAAAGGTGCTGTACCTCGCGGAGGGCAGTTCCGCGGTGCACTGCGTCGACCAGCGCTACACATATTCCAAAACGGTGGATATGGGGAGAAAACTGCCCTCTGCCGCGCCGACGGTTTCACTGGCGCTTAAGCCGGACTACTGCAACTGCCGCGCCGTAAGCAGCAGACGAATTGACGTACGCGGCGCCGTAAGCTGCAAGATAAAGGCGGTATGCCCCACTAAATACGTGCTTCCCGCGCTTCCCGACGACATTCAGATACGCACCTCGGAGATAACCTGCTGCGGTGAAACCCTCACCGCCGAAAAGCAGATAACCGTGCGCGAGGAAATAGAAACAGGGGCTTCGGGTATCGGTTTTATAGTTCAGAACGACGCGGTGGCAAAAATCACCGATTTGCGCGTGATCGCGGATAAGGCGGTAGTAAAGGGAACGGTCACGCTGAACGCTCTTTACGGGGTGCACAACCCCGAAAGCAGCGGCTGCACCGATATGGAAAGAATGTCCGCTGATATCCCCGTCAGCGTTATTCTGGACGTGAACGGTATAACCGATTCGCACCTTTGTCTTCCTGAGCTGACAATAATGAATCTTGAGCTTGCGCCCAAAACTGAGGGCGGGATTATCTCCTGCGAAATGCTTGTTCAGTGCAGAATCCGCGCACAGCGGGAAGAAAAAATTGTCATTCCAACCGATATGTATTCAACGCGTTATGAAAGTGATTTCGTGACTTCCTCGCTGAAGATCGGCAAGAATCCCCGCGTACTTTCGCAGCAGCTCTCGCTGCGCTCCTCGCTTTCCTGCGACAGCGGAGAAATACGCTCTGTGTGGGACTGCCGAAGCGAGCTTGGCAATCTTATCTGCCGCGTCAAGTCCGACAGGGAGCTTACGCTTTCGGGGCAGATATGCTGGCAGGCTGTGGGTATGACCGCAGACAACTCCCCTTACTTTATTGAAAAGCAGGAGCCGTTTGAACAGAC
Organism: uncultured Oscillospiraceae bacterium; assembly: GCA_910587135.1. GTDB lineage: Bacteria > Bacillota > Clostridia > Oscillospirales > Ruminococcaceae > CAG-115. The sequence goes on along the minus strand of CAJULF010000055.1, from coordinate 15,581 downwards.
TATCCCCGCTGCCGAGCTTACCGATGAAACCTCGGTGGATTTCGGAGCGGCGGTTACCGATACGGGATTTTCAATCCGCCCCGACGGTTCTCTCGACCTTACAGCTCAGCTGGATTTCAGCGGAAATCTCCGCAACATAACTCCCGTAGAGGCTATCAGCGCGGTGACTGTATATGAGGACAGACCCAAGGAAAGATCGGACGAATACGCGCTCAGGATATATTATTCCTGCGGCAGTTTGGACTGCTGGAGCGTCGCGAAGCGCTACAACACCACCGTTGAGGCTATTATGCGTGAAAACGAGATAGAGGACGAGAATGCTCCCCTTTCGGGTATGGTCCTTATTCCCACAGTCTGAATAAAAAAGGAGCGATTTGTATTTATGAACAACTCAATTTACACCGATATTGCGCGGCGGACGGAGGGCAATATCTATCTCGGCATAGTTGGTCCCGTGCGTTCGGGTAAATCCACATTTATAAGCCGATTTATGAACTCGCTGGTAATACCGAATATCACCGATGAGTTCCGCCGCGGCAGAGCAAACGACGAGCTGCCGCAATCCTCCGCGGGCAAGACCATCATGACCACCGAGCCTAAATTCGTTCCCGAGGAGGCTGTCAGCGTGGAGCTTGAGGAGGGCGCAAAGATGAACGTGCGCCTGATCGACTGCGTGGGGTACATCGTCCCCAGCGCCATAGGCTATATCGAGAATGAAGCACCGCGAATGGTTATGACTCCCTGGTTTGACGAGGAGATACCGTTCAATATGGCGGCGGAAGTAGGCACGCGCAAGGTCATTACGGAGCACTCAACAATAGGTATTGTAATTACCACCGACGGCAGCATTACCGATATCCCCCGTGATGAGTATCAGGCGGCTGAGGAGCGTATAATCGCGGAGCTTAACGAGATAAACAAGCCCTTTGTGGTGCTGCTGAACTGTCAGAACCCCGAAAGCGCGGAGAGCAGGGCGATGGCAGCGGAGATGTCCGAGAGGTACTCCGCGACGGTAATGCCCGTAAACTGCATTGATATCGACGAAGCGAAGATCAAGGAAATACTGGGAGAGGTGCTGCTGAAATTCCCCGTATGCGAGGTCAAGGTAAAAATGCCGAAATGGATAACCGCGCTGAACAAGGAGCACTGGCTCAAAAAGGCGGTTTTCGCGAGCCTTAAGGAGGCAGCGGCCGATATCCACGGAATAACCGACATCAAAGCCGCCGCCGAAAAGATTTCGGAATGCGAACACGTTTCGCGGGCGTTTATGGAGGAGCTTGATCTGGGAACAGGCTCGGGCGTTATTGATATCGTTCTGCGCGGCGAACTGTTCTATAAGATCCTGGGTGAGGAAACTGGTCTGGAGCTTAACGACGAGAGCGATCTCATGCCGTGCATGATTGAGCTTGCGGATATCAAGCGGCGCTATGAGCGGGTCAAGGGCGCTCTTGAAGAGGTGGAGGCTACCGGATACGGTATAGTGCTGCCCACGATGGACGAACTTTCACTTGATGAGCCGCAGATAATAAAACAGGGCGGAAAGTACGGTGTAAGGCTTCGTGCCAGCGCACCGTCCATTCACATGATGTCCGCGAATATCACGACCGAAATAAACCCGATAGTAGGCAGCGAGAAGCAATCCGAGGAGCTTATATCCTATCTGCTTAACGATTTCGAGGAAAATCCCACCAAGATATGGGAAAGCAATATCTTCGGGAAATCCCTGTCCGACCTTGTGAATGAGGGACTTCACAACAAACTGTACCGCATGCCCACCGACGCGCGCATGAAGCTTCAGGAAACAATTCAGCGCATTATCAATGACGGCTGCGGCGGGCTGATCTGCATAATACTTTAAGAGTTTTTCGTTATCCTCCTTAATACGGGGCTGCTCGTTCAGGGCAGCCCTCTGCTTGTATGTAAAGGTAGGTTGATCCGAGTGTGCTGATGTTAAGATATATTGACCTGAGCGTGCTGCTGTTAAGATATGTTGACCTGAGCGTGATGCTGTTAAGTTATGTTGAACTAAGGCTGATTATTTAAAAAAATTTCAAAATTCCCGCAATCACGCTCCGCTTCACTTCGTTTCGCTTTGCGCGATTGCGGGAACCGGTCGGAATTTGCGAAGCAAATTCCGACACTTTTTGAAATTTCATGCGCCGACATTGCGCAGCATATAAGCTTTTTGGGGCATACCGGGGCTGCTCGTTCGGGGCAGCTCTCGGTATGTATATAAAGTGTGGTCTGATTTTATGCAACCCGAAAATTGAGAATTATATCCGAGAGCCACACAAAAATTGTGCGGCAAAGGCACTGAAAGCAAGCGTCAACTGACCGCCCACGCATGAATTTCCCGCAATCCGCCGTGAAAGCGCAGCCCGCAAAGCGGGCGGAGCTTTTATGGCGAGATAGCGCAAACAACGCAAAGCGTTGTTTGCAGCGGTGCGGGAAATTCTTTTAAATAATCCGCTTCAGGTCAACATACCTTAACAGCAGCATAGCTCAGGTCGACATACCTTAACCGCAGCATAGCTTAGGTCAACGTTCCTTAAAAGCATTACGACCTCTTGTAAACACGAATCAACAGAATTAAAAATGTTCATATTTTAATAGTCTGCAAAAAATTTAAGATTGAAAAAAGCTTTGATAAAGTGTATAATGGTGACATAATACGGAGAGGGCGGCTGTCTTTCCGAAAGGAGCGTTTTCAATGAAGATATTAAAAAAGATCGGCGCGGCGCTTGTCTGCGCGGCGCTGACTGTGCCGTCGGCAGTGACGGTAAATTCTTTTGCGGAGGAAAAAACTATGAACGTAACAGTTGACGGCGCTAAGGCGCTGACAAATGAGGCAATGCTTTACCGCGGAGCGGGATTTATCAGCGCGAATAACTCGTCGAGGCTGCTGCTGGACTATAAGGCGGAAAATCCCAAGGCATACTGGGAGATACTGAATTATGTATTCGGTGAGGACGGGCTGTGTATGTCCCATTTTAAACTGGAAATGGGCGCGGATATAAACTCATCGTCCGGAACGGAGCCCAATGTAATGCGTACAGAGGACGAAAAGGCGGACGTTACCCGCGGCGCGGGATATCAGCTTGCCGCCGACGCTAAGTCGATAAACCCCGACCTTACGCTTGATATGTTGTACTGGAGCGAGCCGTTATGGGTGACCAATGCGGAGGACGTGTACGACGCGCGCTACAAATGGTACAAGAGAACTCTTGACGCGGCATACGAGACCTACGGTCTGAAATTTGACTATGTAAGTGTGGTAAGAAATGAACGCGCCCCCGACCGCGACTGGATAAAATACTTCTCCAAGCGTCTTAAGGCGGAAACCGACTGCCCCTATGACTACTCGGCGATCAAGATCGTCGCGGGTGAGCAGGTAGGCACGTGGGGTCTTGCGAAAGTAATGCTTGACGATGAGGAAATGATGGACGCGATAGACGTTCTGGGAAGCCACTACACATCTTGGGCGAACGACGACGTGAAGAGCCTCGCGGCCGAGCACGGCAAGGAACTGTGGTTCAGTGAAGGCAGCTCCTCTATGGGCTACGCTCAGGGTATATGGCGCTATGACGGCAACGGCTCGGGAATGTCGGATATAAACGGCATTCTGGATATTGCCAACCGCATTATAACCATGGCTTCGGGCGGATATATGACCCTGTATGAGTATCAGCCCGCGGTAGCCGCTTACTACGACGGCGTTACCTACTGCCAGAAGCAGCTCATACTTGCCAACGAGCCATGGAGCGGCTATTATCTGCTTGACGGCGGATATTATATGTCGCTGCACTTCGGACAGTTCTTCAAAAAGGGATGGGCATATGTCGAGGACGCCTGCTTCGCTGACGGTAAGGCGGGCGGCGACGGTCACGCGATAGTGGACGCTACTTACAGCTATATGACTGCCTGCGACCTTGATACGGGCGATTACAGCACCGTTATCACAAATACAACTCCCGACTCTATCACCTATAATTTTACGGTAACCAATCTTGACAAGGCTTCTTCGGCGGTAAACGTGTGGGAAACACGCGGACCGAGCGGCGGCGAATGGAATGAGAATTATTTCCGTCATATTGACACGGTAACTCCAACCGAGAACGGCGGAAATTACACCTTCAGCGTAACGGTAAAGCCATACTCGATGGTAACGCTGTCCACGCTTGAGGTTGAGGAAAAAAGCTTCCCGACAGCTTCAAGCAAGGTGCTTCCGCTGCCTTATACCGACGACTACGAATATGCGGATTATCCCGCGGACTATCTCTCCTCGCGCGGAAACGCCCCGCGATATACAACCGACGAGGGCGGCGCGTTTGAGGTGCAGAATGTCGACGGAAACAACGTGCTTATGCAGATGATAACCCCCGAGACCAAATCCACCGAGTGGGGAGGCACCCCGAATCCCGTTACCAATTTCGGCGATGACCGATGGTTCAATTACTCCGTTGCGGCGGATATCAGATTTGCGGAAAGCGATACCCCCGACAAAAACTACGCGGGCGTTGGTCTGCGCTATAATATGGGCAGCAGCGGCGAGAGCGGCTGGTGGTTCAGCCTTTACGAAAACGGCAAATGGGCTCTCAAGCGCGGCGACAAGACAGTTGAGGAGGGTCAGACCGCAATTGACTCCTCTGCGTGGAACAATATCAGGCTGGAAGCGGACGAGGACGTTTTTCGCGGTTATGTGAACGGTGAACTTGTTATCGAGCACACCACCGATCAGGCTTGGCAGTCCGCGGGCAGAGCGGCTCTGTACAGCAGCTATAATCGGAACTGCTTTGATAATTTCGCCGCATCTCCCTTGGACGAATCCCGCACGGATACATATGTTGCCCGATTTGACAATACCGATTCCTGCGTAAGCTATGCGGGGGACTGGTCGCACAACACCATGAGCGGCTATTCCGACTATAAGCGCACCATTTCCACCGGCTCGGCAAACGCCGAGGTAACTATCGAGTTTGTGGGAACCGGATTTGCGGTGACCGGCAAGAATACGGACGAAAACGTTATTGCGGTAGAGGTAGACGGGGTACAGGTTGAGGACAGCTACACCGCAGAGAGAGTAGGTTCACGCAAAATAGCATACTGCAAGCATAACCTTGAAAAGGGAAAGCACACCGCGAAAATCATTGTAGTAAGCGGATCGTTCAGCGTTGACGGCGTTGAGGTGGTCGGCGGGGATATCGAGCTTTGGGACGGCTCCTCGCACGAAGCCGCGGAGGGCTCGGAATCGTCGGAGGGTACAGCGGAGCAATCCGTTTCCACGGAAGAGTCGGCTGACGATAACGGAGAAAATCCCGATGAAAAGGAGAGCGGAATCCCGATCGTTCCGATAGTGATAGGGGCAGCGGCAGTTCTTGCCGCCGGAGGCGTCGCCGCGGCGGTTATCTCCAAAAAGAAAAAGAAATAAAATCACTGAATGGCGGACTAAAATCCGCCGTTTGTGTTTCGGTATCATTACTTATTGACACACAAGTCAATTTGTGTTATAATACCAACAGATAAGAGGTACAGAGGAGAAATTATGAAGGATCTGACAAAGGGAAGTCCGATAAAGCTTATTATAACATTTGCGCTTCCGCTTTTGCTGGGTAATATATTTCAGCAGGCGTACAGCCTTACGGACACTATAATAATCGGGCAGCAGCTGGGAACGAATTCACTTGCCGCGGTAGGTTCAACACAGTCGGTGGTGCAGCTTCTGTTCAATATAACGGGCGGCGCTGTAACAGGCTTCGCGATAATTATCGCCAACAACTTCGGCGCGGGCGATGAAAAGGAAATGCGGCGCACCATCGCGCGGACCATAATCTTTTCGAGTATTATCACAGCGATAATAATCGCGGTAGTGATGTGCTTCAGCACGCAGCTCTTAAAGGCACTGGATACTCCCGACAGCATTTTCGGCGAGGCTAAACTTTATCTTTGCATAGTTGCCGCGGGGCTGGTGGTAACGCTGATTTACAATCTTGAGGCGGGTATATTGCGCGCGGTGGGTGACAGCGTTATCCCGCTGATAATTCTTATTATTTCCACCGTGCTCAACATAGGGCTTGACTGGCTGCTGGTGTGCGTTTTTCACGCGGGAGTGGCGGGAGCGGCTCTCGCGACGGTGGCGGCACAGCTCATTTCGGCGGTAGTATGCTTTATTTATCTGATAAAACGCCGCCCGTTCCTTATAGTGAAGCCGTCGGATTTCAAATTTACAATGCAGAGCAGCATTAAGCTGCTAAGCTCGGGCTTCGGAATGGCGCTGATGTATTCTATTGTGGATATCGGGTCGATAATACTGCAAAACGGAATAAACGGCTTCGGAGAGGATATTATTGCCGCGCACGTTGCTGCGCGCAAGATATTCAGTGTAACGCTGATGCCTTTTTCCGCAGTAGGTGCGACGCTTGTGACATACTGCTCACAAAACGCGGGCGCGCGGAAATATTCCCGCGTTAAAAAGGGAATACGCGACGGAATGCTGATAAATATTGGCTGGGCAACGATTGCGGTGGCTATGGTATTTTTAGGCGGGAGATTTCTGGTGGGACTTATCGTTCCCAAGGGCAACGCGGCTATCGTGGATACGGCGGTGCTGTATCTTAAGATCGCGGTGCTGTTTTATTACTGTCTGGGTTTTCTGCTGGGACTGCGCAGCGCGCTTCAGGGGCTTGGAAAGAGTCTTGTTCCCATAATTGCCAGTATAATCGAGATGCTGTGGAAGGTGGCTACCGTGGTATGGATAGTTCCGCTTCTGGGCGGCAAAAACGGTGTTCCGAGCGGGAATATAAAGGATGTCGGCGGCTATTTCGGGATCATGATATCCGAGCCTGTTATCTGGACGGTCTGCGCGGTGGTTATTGTTATCATTGCGGTGATTACGCTGAAAAGGCTTCCTGATGATGCGACTGACAGCTAAAGTGGTTGTTTGTATGGCAAGATGTTCCCTCAAAAGTGATAGGCGGCTTATGTGGGGTAGCAAACCCCCGCAGGTGTGCCGTCCCTGCGCCCCGCCAAAGGGACGCGTCCGTTTGGAATCCTAATTCCGCGCGAAGTGCGTGGATTCAAAGCAACTTAAAAATCAAGAAATCAAAGGCACTGAAAGCATATGTAAGCTGAGCGCCCAAGCATAAATTTCCCGCAATCCGCCGTGAAAGCGGAGTGAAGCGGAGCTTTCACAGCGGGATAGCGCAGTTTTCGGCAAAGCCGAAAACTGCGCGGTCGGGAAATTTTTAAAATAAGGAGAATTGATATGGTCAGAGAATTATCGCAGAAGCTGATAGATAATATTTCACTTGCCGTTAAAGGTAAGCGCAGTGAGCTTAGGCTGGTGTGCGCGGCGCTTTTCGCGGGCGGTCATGTGCTGCTTGAGGATGTTCCCGGGACGGGCAAGACCCTGCTTGCGCGTACCCTCGCGCGGTCGGTTGACTGCGGTTTCAGGCGCATTCAATTCACTCCCGATCTGCTGCCGTCGGATATAACGGGAATAAATTTTTATAATATGAAGGAGCAGGAATTTGTCCTGCGTAAGGGTCCCGTGTTTACCAACATATTGTTGGCGGACGAGATAAACCGCGCTACGCCCAGAACACAATCGGCGCTGCTTGAATGTATGGAGGAGCGCCAGACCACCATCGACGGCGAAAGCATAGCGATGGATAACCCTTTTTTTGTAATTGCCACACAGAATCCCGCCGAGATACAGGGTACTTATCCTTTGCCCGAGGCGCAGCTCGACAGGTTTATGATACGGCTTGCGCTTGGGTACCCCGACCGTGAGGAGGAGATACGCGTTATCGCGGGGGAAAATATGTTCAGCGCGGACGTTTCTCCCGTATGCGGCAGGGAGGATATCATTGCGGCACAGCGCGAGGTGGAGAATTGCAAGGCGGGAGAAGCCGCCTGTTCCTACATCGCGGATTTAGCCGCTGCGACACGAAAGCACGCGGGAGTAAGACTGGGGCTGTCAACACGCGGCGCGGCGGCTCTTAAAAGAATGGCGTGCGCACTGGCGATGACGGACGGACGGGGCTATATGATGCCGCAGGACGTAATAATTGCCGCGCCTTATGTTATCAAGCATCGGCTTATATGCCGCGGATATTCCGTTCAGGGAGGAGCGGGCAGCGCCGCGGACGAGGTAATGCGACAGATACTTGACAGTGTGCCTGTTCCCACCGAAGAGAACTGACGGGAAAACGTCGCGGAAAAGGAGCGGATCATGGAGCTTGTTGTAATGGCGCTGATAGTGGCGGCGGTGCTTGTGGCGCAATATTTTCTGTATTCGCGGCTGGGACTGAAAAATCTGTCATATACGCTGACCATCAGCACCCCCGAGGCGTTCGAGGGGGACGAGATAGAGATAGTGGAGGAGATAGAAAACGCTAAGCTCCTGCCGTTGCCGTGGATACGGACGGAAATAAACTGTTCGCGCTGGCTTACGTTCCGCGGGCAGACTCACACTCCCGATTCCGGCGACGATCAGCGCGGGCTGATATCGGGCATATTCGTGCTGAAAGGGCATCAGAAGTGCCGACGCGCGTGGCGGGTGCGCTGCGAAAAGCGCGGGGTGTTCACCGTTGAGGATACCTCGGTGGCGGTAAGCGACATTTTCGGGCTGGTTAAGCCCGCAGCGGTGTTCCGTATACGCGAGAGCGTGAGAGTGCTGCCGCGCCCCTCCGAAGCGGAGCTTTCCGAGCTGTCCTCCGATACTTTTATCGGGGATATGCAGGTACGCCGCTTTGTTCTGCCCGACCCGTTTATGATAAGCGGCGCGAAAGAGTACAGCGGCAGAGAGCCTATGAACCGTATTCACTGGGCGCAGACCGCGCGCACGGGCAGCCTTATGGTATACAGCAACGAATTTACCACCGAGCGGCGTTTCCTGATAATAATGAATATGCAGCGCAGCTTTTTGTCCGATGTGCAGTCTTTGGCGCTTTCGGTGCTGGAGGGGCAGATAAAAGCGGCGGCTTTTATGCTGGATTACTGCTGCAAAACCCGCGCCGAAGCCGCGCTGGCGGTAAACTCTGAGAATGAGGTGTTCCTGCCTTATGCGGAAGGCTATGAGCAAACCATGAGTGCTTTGCGGGAGCTGGCGGAACTGAAGAATGAGTGCGGCTGCCATATCGACGATTATTTTGAAAAGCTGAATTTTTCGGAATGTACGGACATAGTTTTTATATCGGGCTTTTTAAGCGAAAAGACCGCGGAAGCGCTGCACCGCCTTAGTGAATCGGGGAAGAACTGCCTTGTAATCTCCACCGAGATATCCGAAACGGAATTTGACGGAGTGATAAACGTACCGCGGCGTTACTATTCGGGAGGGGGCGGCGAGGAATGAACGAAAGGCTGCTCAAAGGCATGGCGGTCGTTTGCCGTATGCTGTCGCTTTTCCCTTTTGTCGTGCTTACCGAGGCGAGTGTGGGCAAATTTGTTTGGTGGCACTATCCCGTCTTTTTTGTCATGACCGTTCTTTTTTACGCGGCGGGTTATCTCGCAGGGAAAATAACCGCAGCCGCGCATTTCCCAAAAACCGTAAAGCCGCTTGCCGTGTTTTCTTTTAGGGCAGCGGTGCTGCTGCCGATTGCTGCGTTCATTATAATCACGCATACGCTTGAGCTGTCCTCAATGCTATATATATACGCGCTCCCCGCGGGGATAATATCTTATTACAGCGGCTATCGCGCTTACGGGCAGGAGTACGGCGATCTTTTTTCAATGGGCTGGTTCGGTTTGTTTTTCGTGGCGGTGGTCGTAACTTGTCTGATACTGAATTTCAGCAACGTTCCCGAGCTTTATAACACGGCTGTGCAGCAGCTATGCATCGTTTTCGGGATGATGATCGTGCTTGCCTCGCTGCTGGCAAATCAGACAAACATAGACCAGCGCACACGGCAGCGCTCCGAGGGGAAATCGGTGCTTCCCAACGGTTTGCGCGGATATAACGCCATGCTTATAGCAGGGATAAGCGCCGCGATCGTAGTGCTGTTTCTGACGGCAAAGCCGCTGGCGGCGCTGATCGTAAAGGGCATTGCCGCGTTTGTGAGGATCATACTTGCGCTTATACGCGACTGCGGTCCGGAGATGGACTACGGTCCCGAAATCGGAGGTGACGGTGCAGTCGGAGAGCTTGTCGAATCTTCCGACAATTCGTTTTTTACGATAATGTGGTCGCTTGCGGCAATATTTGCGCTGATAATGATAATTCGCTTCCGCAGGCAGATACTCGGCTTTTTCAAGGAGCTTTTCGCGCCGCTTTTCCGTGAGAGCAGGCGGGAAGCTCCGCAGCCCTTTGCGGATGAGATTACAGACACGCTCTCAAAATTCGACTTCGCGCGTTCGCGCCGCCGCTCAGAGCAGCGGCTTATGCGGCAGTTCAGAAAGGAATCCGATCCGCGGAGAAAATACCGTTTGGGCTACGGGTTGTTTATGCTTAGGCTGTCGCGCTCGGCTTTTCCGCCGCTGCTTTCCGATACCACATCCGTTCACTCGCAGAAAGGGATAAGCGCCTTCCACCGTGAGGATATTGCGGATATGGTGAGTGTTTACAACGCAGTGAGATACGGTGATAAAATTCCCGCTCCCGAACAGCTGGAGGCGCAGCGAAGACTGATAGAGGAGCTTAGGTAGTTAATTTGAAAGTATTTACGCCGACATTGCGCGGCAAATAGGCTTTTCCTACAGACTGGCGCGGGCAATTTTGCCCGCGCTTCCTTATTGCTGTATTATGACACCATACTCGTTCAGCCATCTTTCTATTTGCAGGAAATATGCATATATCTGCGGTACACTCATCAGCTGACCATACCAATTTTTGGTGAAGCTCCTCCCGCCGCTTTCCAGCATTTCCCGCAGCTTGTTTTCGTTTACAAGCTCCGTCAGGCGGCAGCTGCCGGAGTCCAGGAGCGCCGTGAGTTTTTCTGTTAGCAGCGCCATATAATTGGGATTGTGAGTTTTGGGGTAGGGACTTTTTTTGCGCCTCAGAACGTCATCGGGAAGTATTCCGCTCATCGCGTACCGCACAAGACCTTTTTCCCTTCCGTTGTACGCTTTCATACTCCAGGGTATATTATAGGCGTACTCAACTATTCTGTAATCGCAGAACGGAACGCGTACCTCAAGACCGTGCGCCATACTCATTCGGTCTTTTCTGTCAAGCAGGGTAGCCATAAAATATTCGAGATTAAGCAGGAACATTTCCCGCATTCGTCTGTCCTCCGCGCTGTCGCTTTCCAGATAGTCGGTGTGGGACAGGCACTCGTTATAGGCGACGCGGACAAACTCCTCGGGGTCGGGCAGAGGTTTTGCCATCAGCTCGCAGCGCTCGGGTACGGAGGTAGCCCATGGGAAGCCGTCGTAATACAATACCTCTTTGCGGTGATACCATGGGTAGCCTGCAAAAATTTCATCGGCACACTCACCGCTTAACCCGACGGAGAATTTCTTTTTTATTTCACGGCAGAACAGGTAAAGGGAACTGTCCACATCAGCCATGCCCGGCAGGTCGCGCGCGATCGCCGCGTCGCCCAGTGCCTCGGTGAGCGCGGGGGTATCAAGTACAACGTTGGTGTGCTCCGAACCGATAAAACGCGCCATTTCCTCTATCCAAGGGGCGTCTTCGTCGGGCTGGAAAGAGCTTGCCTTAAAGTTGGCGTGATTGTCCTTGTAGTCTATCGACCATGTGGAGAGCGTTTCGCCGCGTGCGGCAAATTCCTTGGCGGCGACGGCGGAAATAATGCTGCTGTCAAGCCCGCCCGATAAAAAGCAGCACAAAGGAACATCGCTCACCAGCTGCCGCTTTATCGCGTCGCAGATGAGCTCGCGGGTGTGAGCGGCAGTTTCTTCAAAGGATTCCGTGTGCGGTTTGGCGGTCACGTGCCAGTACTGCCGCTTCTTAAAGCCGTCGCGGGAATATTCCGCGCAGTAAGCGGCGGGAAGATCATTGATATCCTTGAAAACTCCGCTCCCCGTGATACGCCCGGGTCCTATCAGCATTATCTGCGCTGCGCCGCCGGAATTTACTATGGGCTTTATCTCGGGGTGCTTCAGCAGCGCTTTTATCTCGGAAGCGAATACCAGACCGCTTTTGGTTAGCGAATAAAAAAGCGGTTTTACGCCTATTCTGTCGCGGGCAAGAAACAGTTTGCGGTTAAGGCTGTCCCATACCGCGAACGCGAATATCCCGTTTAACATATCAAGACAGCGCTCACCGTAGGCTATGTAGGCTTTTATTACTGCCTCGGTGTCGGAGTGCCCAACAAAGCTCACGCCATTTTTTATCAGCTCCGAGCGTATATCTTCGGTGTTGTACAGCTCACCGTTGTAAACGATGGTGTATCTTCCGAATGTCATGGGCTGTTTTCCGTTTTCGGGGTCGATAACTATAAGTCGGCGGTGGACCAGCGCCGCGTTCTCGTCATAATAGCTGCCCGATGCGTCGGGTCCGCGGGGAGCAAGCACCGCGCTCATGCCCTCCATTATCTCAGTCTGATCGCGCATATTTTTCTCAAAGCTGATTTGTCCTGCTATTCCGCACATAAAAATTTCTCCTTTCGGGAAGTGTTTTTACTGGCAGTATATGCGCTTGCTGAAAAAGGGTGAGCATCGCCGCAAACCGCCTGCCGAAAGCGACGCGGGATTTTGGAAATATATCAAAAAATGAAAAGTCAAGTGGTTAATGCAAAAAAACGCCAATTCTACAAATTGGATAGAATTGGCGTTAATTATATATAATCCATTGTGGAATATGCACAAAGGACGCGAAAAAGTTGTTTTTTTTCGACTTGAACGGATAAGATTTTTTCGCAATCAGGGCATAGCAAAGCTGAGCAAGCGCAAAATACGCTTGCTCACGGCGTATAAAGGGTATTTATCTATCCGCTGAGCCGATTTATTTCCTTTTTGTATCTTTCAGCGGAGGTATCGTAACCAAAAATACCGCGCGGATAGTTATTCATCCAGTTTTCAACTCTGGCTATATCCGCGTCGGTGGAGTTCGCAAAGCTGACTCCTTTCGGATACCATCGCCGTATCATTTTGTTGAGATTTTCATTACTGCCGCGCTCATAGCTGCTGTACGGGTGGCAGTAGTAGATTTTAGTGCGCTTTCCGCTGCCGATGGAGCGCTCCATCCCCAAATAATCGGCAAATTCGGAGCCGTTATTAACGGTGATAGTCTGAAATATTTTTGCGAACATTTCACTGCCGAGCTTCTTTTCAATGCCGTCAAGAGCGCACACAACATTTGCCGCAGTCTTTGCGGGCAATAATCGCACATATTCCCACCGTGTAAGCCGTTCTGTCAGCACGAGCAATGCGCCGCAGCCCGATCTTGTGCCTATAACGCAGTCCATTTCCCAGTTGCCGAAAGTGCTGCGTTCGTTTATCTCTTTTGGGCGCTTTTCTATGCTTTCGCCTTTCGGCGGACGTATTGGTCTGATCTTCTTGTAACGCTGTTTGGATTTGTTCCTTTTGACAGGCAAATCCTTGTTGGTCAGACGCAGAAAAACGCCCTCGTCTATGTAGCGGTAAAGGGTGGTATATGAAATAGTCGTGCGGAATTTCAAGCCCTTTTTCTTTATCTCTCCAAGAACAGCTTTGGGAGAATACTTGTCTTTCAAAATTTTTTCTTCAATATATTCCGCATACTCTCTGTCCGACCCGAGCTTCAGCGGAGCGCCCTTTGCCTTTAAATTTTCTCTGTATCTGCCCTCGGCGATATCGGGGGAATACGCGCGGTAAACCGAATAGTCCTCTCCGTTAAGTCTGTCATATCCGCCGCGTTTGATCTCGCGGTATATCGTTGACTGATCTTTATGCAGCATTTCGGCAATTTGTTTCACAGAAGTTTTGGTTTTCAGCCATGCTTCCATCTGAAGCCGTTCGGTGAGCGTTAAATGTGCGAAGCGCCGTTTTTTCTTTCTCTCATGCTTTCTCATAAGCCATCGCCTTTCTCTGTTTGTTTTCGGTAAACAGCCTTACAGAATAATTTTACAGATTAAAGCGACGCAAGTCAATATACTTTTCGACAAATTGAGAGATAAAATTTCATTTTATTGCTGAAAAAGAAAAAACGGCTTGCCGGAACGCAACCGCTTTTTTTCAATATTCCAATTATGAAAACGGCGATATCAAACAAGCACGCTTGTACACACAAACTTACAAAAAAAGAATTGCTGAAAAAGAAAAACAGGCTTGCCAAACGCGACCGCATTTTTTAAATACGCAGTCATAAAAGATGATAAACCAAACAAAACACGGTATATGTATACACGCACACACGCACACACGCGCATAGTCTATATTACTCTCAGTAAACAAGAAATAAAATTTTCTTTTTCAGTGATTAAATATTCAGATATTTAATACAGGTTTAATATCTATAATTCGCTTTTTCATTTTTGGACTACGTCTTATTTTACTAAAAAAATGCGCGGCTTTCCCACGCATAATACGACCTAAACGACGAACAAATTTCACTACTCTTGTTGAGCGGAACAGCCGCTTTATTTCCTTTAACAGCAGCCCGGCGGAGTTTTCACGTCCCGCGTTCAGAATATACTCGATCTGCGACTTAACGGCGTAATTCATAGCAGTGCCGTTAATGATAACGCGCAGAGCCTCCGCGGCGCGGAGCGAATGACGGCGCCGCACGATATGGGTCACATAAACCCTGTTATGACCGTTGTCCCCCTCATAGCGTGTATAGCGCTGTTTAGCTATATATCCGTATTCCTGCAGCTCTTTTGTGCAGGAAATGACCGTTCCTCTCGCCATACCGGACAGCTCCTGAATCTGAGATAACGACAGCAGGCAGCGCCCGCTGTCATTGCAATTAAGAGTATAAAGTATCAACAGGCGCAATGAGCTTTTAGGCAGCTCCAGAGCGGAGATCGGAACAAAGCGGTAGTTCTTCGGTTTCACAAGTGTTTCGGCGAGAACATAGGCGTTGCATTTCCTGCGGTTATCTTTATAGCGTTCCACGCGCTCCTTTATCGCTCCTATCGCGTAAAGCTCGTTTATAACGCGGGTTATGTTGGTAAGACCCGTGCGCTCCGCTATATGGCTGTTGGTTATAACAACGGTATCGCTCTTAGCCGCCTGTGCAATGGACGCAAGCAGGAACATGACCTTGACCGCCGCCGCGGACAGCTTGGGATAGATAAAATCCGCATTAACTCTTACAAGCTGTCCGTTTTTCTTCATAATTGTTACCTCTTAATAATTTATTTGTTCCTCGGCTTCTTCCTTGTCGCGGAAGTCCTCAAACGCTTTGTCAAAGATATCCTCAAAAGCCGCCGAGGAAAACGGATTGGGTTCATAAGGAGCGCATATAACCTCGTTAAGGTTAGGAGATAATATATCTCTGAATTTATCAATATCTTCCCGGTTTGAGAAATTCAGCGCTACCGTGTAATTCACCTTATTCATGGGAATCTGTGCCGTGTAGACCATCGGCAGCTCGTTCCATGACGTTCCGCCAATGAGATATACCTTGTCAAACTCGCTGAAATCTATCCCCGACGTGTCTGTGTTGCCGAAATCGTATATTTCGGCGTTATACTTCTTGT
>CAJULF010000054.1 GCA_910587135.1 uncultured Oscillospiraceae bacterium | reverse complement strand
TGTTTTCGCTGGCTTTTATCCGCATTATTCTCAAAAGATACTAAACAGGCTCTAATATAGTTACAGATAATCCGTCTATCAAAGTTTACCCAATTATTTTAAGTGAAGAACAGACTTATGAAATGTTTAACGATCATTATAAGGGTTATCCATGGGTGAAAATGAAAACATTTTACAAGTTGTTGATGAGATTTTGTACGACATTGAAATGCCTTAATTATTTTGACCTCGTTGTATAAGGTCAAATTCTATTAAAAAACAGTGCATATCCCGAAGCAGCACCAACAAAGCGATCAAGTCACTTTGTGTAGCCAAATGCTGCCGCAGCATCAATTGATATCAGCCGCGAACGCTTCCCGCAAAAGGCTTTACGGGAATAGCCGCTTGCGATTTTTGTACTCAATTTGTACTCAAACGACAACACGCAATCCCGTCAAGCCTTTTGCAAAATGGACTCGCGTGGCTTTGGGCTTATTCCCACTCAATAGTAGCCGGGGGCTTTGATGTTATATCATAAACTATTCGGTTGATGTTTTTAACTTCATTTACAATACGGACAGAAACCTTTTCCAGCACATCATAAGGAATACGCGAGAAATCAGCTGTCATGAAATCGCTGGTTGAAACCCCGCGCAGAGCCAGTGTATAGTCATAGGTTCTTCCATCACCCATGACGCCCACAGATCTCATGTTAGTAAGCACCGCAAAATATTGATTTATATCGCGGTCAAGACCTGCAGCGGCTATTTCCTCACGGAAAATGGCATCGGCTTCCTGAAGCGTTGCTACCTTTTCGGGTGTGATATCGCCGATAATGCGTATAGCGAGTCCGGGACCGGGGAAAGGCTGCCTCCACACAAGCTTTTCGTCCAGACCGAGAGTTGTTCCCAGAGCGCGCACCTCGTCCTTGAACAGCAAACGAAGCGGCTCAATTATCTCCTTGAAATCCACATAATCCGGCAGTCCTCCGACGTTGTGATGGCTCTTTATTACCGCGGCGTCGCCAGCTCCCGACTCTATCACATCAGGATAAATTGTACCTTGAACAAGGAAATCAACCTTGCCAATTTTCTTTGCCTCGTCCTCGAATACCCGTATAAATTCCTCACCGATTATTTTGCGCTTTTGCTCAGGTTCCTCAATTCCCGCCAGTTTACCCAAGAATCTCTCTCCCGCGTTCACGCGAACGAAATTCACACCGCTGTCCGCAAAGGCTGCTTCCACCTCGTTGCCCTCGTTTTTTCTCATCAAACCGTGATCAACAAAAATACAAGTAAGCTGACTGCCGATAGCTTTCGCTAACAGTTTGCAGGCTACCGAGCTGTCAACTCCACCCGACAACGCCAACAAAGCTTTGCCGCTGCCCACCTTTTCACGAATTTCGCGTATGGCGGTCTGCGAATACTCTTCCATTGTCCAGTCACCCTTGCAGCCACAGACCTTATAAAGAAAATTGCCCAACATTTCAAAGCCCTGTTCGGTGTGATTTACCTCGGGGTGGAATTGTGTGGCGTAAAATTTCTTTTCACGGTTTTCAATCGCGCCATAAGGGCATTTGCTGCTGTGTCCTACCGCACGGAAACCCTCCGGCAACTTTTCTATGTAGTCGTTATGGCTCATCCAGACGATAGACTCTTCTTTTAAGCCGCTAAATATCGGAGAATTTGTGTCAAATATGCACTCTGTTCTGCCAAATTCCGCGGCGGCGCTCTCATTAGCGGCTCCCACAATTCCGCCCAAGCCGTATACCATAAAATGCGCACCGTAGCATATACCCAATATCGGCACACCCAGTTCAAAAATCTCCTTGTCCATACGAGGAGAGCTGTCCATATAAACGCTGTTGGGACCGCCTGTGAAAATAATTCCCTTTGGATTCATTGCCCTGATTTCTTCAATCGGGGTCATATAGGACTTTACCTCGCAATATATCTTATGTTCGCGCACACGGCGTGCAATCAACTGATTGTACTGCCCTCCGAAATCCAACACCAAAACGAGCTCATGTGACATAATATTTTCCTTTCTCTCAGGGTTTTATGTTTTCTAAAATATTATAGCATAACAACAGATTTTTTTCAAGGGGGTAATTTTGTTTTTTGGCGGATTAAATTTTGGCGCAATATTTACGAGCGAAGCAATGGTCGGCTGTTCACAAATCATTTCAGCATATACTTCGATGTTTTTCCATAATAAAAACACTTCCTTTCAGATTTTTCCTTGTTTTAAGTTCTGTCTGATCGGAAGTGCTTTACTCGGTTTTACACAAAATTCGGTGGGTTCTTTAAATTCTAATCAAGAACTGTGGTACATAATATGTTATTTTAAGCAAGTATTTTATATCATTATCAAATATATCTGCAAAGTCATTCTTTTATACCATTTCTTCCTCGGAAGTTTCTATGGGCTTCCACGCTTGTCCGAATTTAACGTCTTTAAACAGCGCCGCAAGACCCGTAATCTGTTTAAGGCGCAGTATCTCGTCCCTGTCCATACCGAGGTGTTTGGAAATCCATGCATCGCTCTGCCCCAATTCATGAAGCTCCCTGACAATGTTTCCCATCAAATCCACATCATGCGTTCCTCTTGCCCGATTGTGGCGTATCGTGCTTGCCATTCGGCTTGCCAAGGGTTTGTCGATTACTGTTACCGGCAGCATACCGTGTTCCCGCTCATAAATATCAGGGTAATCTCTCATTACACGCCAGCGATGAAATCCGTCAACGATAGCATACACATCTTCTTTTTTGGAATAGTAGCACACAATAGGCATGGTGTATCCGTCCTCTTTAATGCTGTCATAAAGCAGCTTCATTTCGGGAGGCGCCACATTGTTCGGATTATATGTATTCGGCACAATTTTTTCAAAAGGTACCGGTATAACATTGTATACCGGACTTATAAATTCCTTTTCATTCATATAGCATTTCACCGTATTTTTTCTTGATTTTTTCAAGCTTTGACCGCTCTTGTTTGTTAATACCAAATCCCATAAACCGACAGTTGTGATCATTTTTCAATATGCAGTAACACATTCTTTTCCAACTCGGAATATCTTTTGTGGATTTGATATCATCTGTGTGATCCGGAATTGCCCCGATAAAAATCACTCTTGAATTTTTCATAACAGTGTAGTTTGACACTCCATTTCTGCGGATATTATACCCATGTTCGATTAATTCATCGATAACCCTATCTTCCAGTCCGCCGCCTGTTTCATGCCAGAACTTGATTGAAGCCTTGAATTTTTTGATATAATTGTTGCGCAGCCGTGCGGGCAGTGTATCCAGAAGAAATCTTGTATAGGATTCCCATGTGTGCCCCTCGGGTAATGATATGCTACGGTATCCCATAGCCTTTGTCTTCCCATATATGCAGCCAAAATTGACCCCTTTCACTCTGCCTACAAGTTTTGTCCATATTTCGGGGTCAATAACCCTGTATAGATTTAGCGAATCCTTGGAGTAATCGTTAAAGGGTGACGCGACCCGCATTTGGTCTATTTTTAAACCCGCTTTATAGTACAGATCATAAAGAGTGTTATAGTCATAATTAAATCGGTAATTTGCGACCCATACGTCCTGGTTTGACCAATCATAGAGGGGTGACGCACTCCATATATCCTTGAACTGTCTGGAAATCCAACATTCCCCTTGATAGCCGTATTTTTTATTGACGATTCCGCTGTATCTCTGAAGCGACTCGTCGGTTCTGATGCCAAGCAGGCAAACCGTTTTCCCGTTACCGTGCTCTTCCTTGTAAAAGCGTCCAAACTGCTTAGCCAGATCCTCCTGGTGCATTTTATACTGATAATGATTAAACGGATTGTTAAGGTTGATAACAAAAGGATAATCGGGCATAGGACGCACCCATAGTTCTTTTTTGCTGTCGTCCCACGGATACCAGTACATTTCATAACTGCTCAAAGCCGTTCTTGTAGCCATCGGCAAACATACCCAAAAAAGTTCACATTCTCCCTCAAGCGCTTTAAATGTCCGTGTAACATACTCTGTGGTGACAGTATACTGAGCCTCAAAATCCTGATGGAATACTCCGATTTTGCGGTTCGGATAGCAGCGGCGCTTAAAATCAAGCAGCAAATTCAACAAAACCCCGCTGTCTTTTCCGCCGCTGAATGATACGTATATATTCTCAAATTCGGAAAAAAGATAATGAAATCGTCTTTGAACCGCTTCATAGACATTTATATCCTGATATCCTTTTATCATTGTAATCACCGTCCTAAATAATCGAAAAACGTCCTTTTTAATTTGCCGATATTCTAATGGTCAGGATATTGCCGTAAACACTCGGTGAAATTTTAGGTTATAAAAAAGCTGCCTTTATATACATCATAAATCAAGAAGCATTTACACAAACAAGATAAGTCAAAAAATAACAGTTACAATAAATGCCGCTCTAAAACTTTATAACAGAAAATCTATTTTGCCAAACTATATAAATTATATCATTATAGCCAAAAAAAGTCAATATTTTTTGAAAATTTTGCATAAAACATGTTTTAATCGATCGGTTTGAACTTTTACGGCACAGGCGGTATCCAACCTCGGAACAAATCTTTCTGTCGCTTCTTCAATAAAAAGTAGATTGAAACATTTTCTCTTTCATAGTGTTTTCGGTTGACCCAGTCAGCAAGGGCAAGAAATAAGCCGCCACTAAAGGGGCGGTTCAGCTTGCAGAAAAAGCTTATTGACAGCGCAATGTCGGCGCATGAAATTTCAAAAAGCACACATTTGCCAAATGGCAAATGTGTGCGGTTTCCGCAGTCGCGCAGAGCGAAACGCAGTGAAGCGGAGCGTGAGTGCGGAAATTTTGAAATTTTTTTTAAATAATCAGCCTTAGGTCAACCTTTATATAAAGGCTATATAAAGGCTGAGCCGCCCCTTTAAGGGCGGCATGTGAAATTATGCGATTGTAAGTATATTATTTTACATAATAATCTCCGTTGTCACCCAAAGTATAAATTCCGCTTTCGGGTATCTCGGGTATAGGTACACGGCGAAGCACGCTGCCCTCACTATCGGACAGAATAAGCGTTTCGCCCGCCTTTAGACTGAAATTTGCCTGATACTGCATAAGCGCGTCGTTTGTTTTGTTGTTTTTCATGACTATCAGCAGCTCCTCGCGCGGCTTGATGGTGTAAGACGGCAGCTCCCAACGCTTCAGGGTTTCCTCGCCGTCGGTCAGGAACAGCCCGCGGGTGCTTATCGGTTCGGAGTTGGGATTATAAAGCTTTATCCACCCTGCGCCCTTAGCCGTGCATATCTCCGTAAAGCGCGGCGGAAGCCCGTGCAGCTCCGCCTGCTCGGTGAACAGCTTTATATCCACCCGCCCGTCCCTTGCCATATCGGAAGTTATGGTGACATCGGGTTCAAAAAACTCCTCGCCGTTTATCTCCCACTTAAGAAACCCAAAGCCTTCAAAAACTTCCGCGCTTATGGGAACTCCGCAGGCGGTGAAATAGCTGCCGTAAATCAGTCCGCCGACAGTGGTCTGAGAATTCAGACTTGCTGCCGCACCCCTCGCCCCCGTAAGAGAGATGTCAAAAGTTTCGCTTTCGTAACCGAATTGCTTGCAGATATGGCGCGCCACATAATTTTTGCGCCCCTGCGCGAAATCCCGTATCTGATCGCGGCTGTCCGCAAAGCTCCACGGATTAGCCCATTCGCTGGTTATGCCGCGCTCAAGAGCGTACATCTGTTCGGGGTCGCTTTTTTCGATAAGTTCCTCCAACGTTTCAAGTATATTCTCAGTGCTGAAAGCGCCGCTTATGATATCGCAGAGGTTATTTGTGAGCTTTACCCGCATATCCTCGCGCTCCAGCAGAGCTATAAGCGCCTTGCTCTCGCCGCTCATGTGCCTGCCTGTCAGAAGGTCTGACAGTGTGTTCAGCCTGAATCCCTCGCCGTACAGTCCCCATGCGTATTCCGCGTCAAAGAGCATATACCGCCAGCGTCCGTCCATAAATTCCGAGGTTATCTCCTCGCCCTCCTCGGGGTAATATCTGAACACTTTATAGTTGTTTCCGGGCCAGTCCTTGTTGGAGATAAATATCTGTATGGCGTAATACTGCATTAAATTGTCGATATCGACCAGTCCGCAGAATTCCTCAAAGATCACATCGTCGGTCATGTCTTTTTCAAAGTATTCCGTTACCTTTGCGTAGTCCGCAAGTGCGCGTTCGCTTCCCTCCTCGGGATACTCTGTGTTGGAAACAATTTCATACCGATCCTTGTTCCCGCCGAATTGAGTTTCAAGATAGTCCTCATTGAAGTTTTCGTGCAGCCACGCATAGCCGTAATATTCCCCGTTGAGGAAAACCGCCGCGGGTACGGCGTGTTGGGTAACGGGGTAGCCGTAATCCCGCGCCAGCGCTCCCGAAAGCTCGTCGCGGACTCCCGCGAACTCGCGGTCGTTAGCCCCGTTTCGCAGAACCACTCTGTCATATTTTGATATCGGCATGCCGTTTTCCGTTACCGCGTCGGGGAAGAAGGGATATTCAAATTTCCCGTGCTCGGGGTCGTATTCCCTGCGTGCTATCAGTCGGAGTGATTTCTGGTCGGGAACGCGGGAATATCCGCCCGACAGCCTTACCCCCGCCGCTTGGGAGATAACGTTCCTGCCGCTGCTCTCAAAAACCTCCACATAGATGTCACGTTCGCCCTCTCGCCCGCTTAGGTAATAGTTTCCGGGGGCGTTGTAGGGTATCTCCTCCCCGGGGTGAGCCGCAACATATTCGTCGTAAATCTTGCCGGGGACTGCGATACCGTATTCATAATCATAAAGATTATAAGGATCGGTAGAAAGCACGAACACCAGAGTATCCTGACTGAAGCGCTCGCGCACATTCTGCCCGACAACAAAGCTGCGGGTAAATATGTCGGATTTTTCACCGTCGTTCACGCAAAGCGCTTTAATAGTGACCGCACGCGTTTCCGTGCCCGCGTTGATGTCGATTGGAGCTATGTAGCGGTTTTTATCCGCTATAACGGGATCGCTGCCGTCCGCGGTGAAAAATATCTCCGCGCCGTCGCTTGCGGTAAGCTCTACCGAGATATTCTCCGAATAAAACGCGGCGGGCAGGGAAAATCCCACCTCCGAAGCCGCGGATTTGCCGCTGTCCCCGGTGTCTGCGCTGTTCGCGGAGTTTTTGTCGGGGCTGTCGTATTTAGCCGCATCAACAAGTGCGATACTGCCGTCCTCCGCTTCAACTATCGTGACCATAACAGGCTCGGCGGGAGAGCTGCCGTATATTACAGCCGCAGCAGCGCCGACAGCGACGAGGGCGGCAAGAAAAATAAATCGTTTCATAAACGCTGACCTTGCCGCGGTTTTGGCGCGGCATTCCTTTCATAAAGCGGCGCAGACTGCGGTATATTTAATCAGACCGCGGCTGCTCTATAATTTCCCAGTTATTGAAGCCCAGAAAATTCTCCCTCATATATTCCTCAAAATTTTCATTGGAGGTTTTGACAACAGGGAAATTATCGGTTTCACCGACTTGGGAAAAAAACTCGTCGGTTTTCTCATCATAAACCTCGACGCTTACCGGCTCGCCGTTTATGTAAGTCTGTCCGTATTCGGCGGTTTCAGCCGACAGGACATATCCCGACTCCCTGAGCTACGAAAACGCCTGCACATAGTCCGAGCCGTTCCATTCGTAAACATAGCATTCATAATACCCGAATGTACCGAGCGTATGCCCATAGAAAGGGGTATGGGATATCCGCCCCGTTTCCGGCTCATACTTTACGCTGCCCCATGTGACCTTCAGCTCCAGCACCTGCAAGCCGTTTTCGTTATAATAGATAACTATCGTATAACCAAAGGGGTTTACCGCGATAACGGCTTCGGGCATGCCGTCAAAGTTGATATCGTCCAGCAGGATACCGCCGCCGATAAATTCCCGAGCGTTAAGATATTCGACGTATGCCCGCCGCCAGTCCTCAATATCGTCGGGGAGCTCCGCGTTACCCGTTTCCCCAGGAGTTTCCGCGGAGGATTCAGCCGTGTTTTCGGGTTGTATGGTTTCAACTTCTTCGGTCGGTTCTGTCGGTGTCACGGGCTGCTCGGTATCCTCGGCGGTCATGGTTTCGGGATTTGTTTCTTCCGTCGGAATCCGCCACGATATCTCTGTATGATTTTTGCAGCCCGAAAGCGTAAGCACCGCTAAAATGAGTATTACCGTGATTTTTTCATATTAAGTCACCCATTGGTCAATTTTTGCCGGCCTTTTTCTCCATCATACCGTACAGCTCGGGCATAACCTTTTTCAGATTCAGCGGGCGGAAAGTCGACGAATCCACAAATCCATGTGAGCTTGTCCCCTCCGCGATAATACCCTCCTCCCCCTTTTTGATCACCGTATAGGCAAACTCTATTCGGGCGGGGGTAAGTCTTGTAACCTCCGCGGTTATAACAAGAGTATCGTCATACCGCGCGGGCAGGCGATAGCGGCAGGATATCCCCGTAACGGGGAGCATTATCCCTGCCTTTTCCATATCCGCGTAGCTCATGCCCGCTTCCTTGATGAAATCCGTGCGGGCTATCTCAAACCAGACGGGATACACCGAGTGGTGCACTACTCCCATACAGTCCGTTTCCGCATATCTTACGGTGACTTCGGTATGTGACATTTTCTTTTCTCCCGTCTTTATCAAAATCTCTCCCTTGAGGACTGCACAAGCCTTGCGGCAAATGCCAGAGCTCTGTCGGGAACCAGCTTGCCGAGAATGATCCCCGTCTTTTGCAAAGCGTTCGGAGTAATTATAAGACTTCCGCCGAACATATTTCTCACCGCCGTTTCCGCGAGCTTCTCGCTGGATACGGGCGGAATCGAGAATCTGACCCGCGCGCGCTCCGAAAACTCCGTAGCGACGGGGCCGGGACAGAGCATTGACACCCTGACGTTGCTGTGCCGCGCGTGAAGCTCCTCCGCTACCGCCTGGGTCATGCGCACGATATACGCCTTGCTCGCGTAATAAGAGGAAAACAGCGGACCGGGGAAAAATCCCGCCATGCTCGCGGAATTAAGAATAAACCCGCAGTCCCTCTTTATAAAATCCTTTAAAAACAGCTTGAACAGTATATGGAACGCTTTTATGTTCACATCCAGCATATCCAGCTCCTGCTCGAGATTGGTTTCCGCAAACTCACCGAAAACACCGAAACCCGCGTTGTTCACCAGTATATCTATATTATATTTTTTAACCTGCTCGTACAGCCTGAAGCACTGATTTTCGTCCGTTAGGTCAGCCGCGATATACATCACCTTAACGCCGTATTTCCGAGTAAGCTCTTCCTTAAGCTCTATCAGCCTGTCGCGCCTGCGCGCCGTTATTATCACGTTTATCCCGTGCTTGGCGAGTGAACGCGCGATATCTCTCCCTATCCCCGAGCTTGCCCCCGTAACCAAAGCTATCATCTTAAACTCCTTAATTCAAATGTTTTTTGCGCCGCGCGAAAAAATCCCGTGTGTACTCTGTGCCGAATTATTCCGAACATTGTTCCGCGCGCTTTTGAAAATACCCTTTCAGTTTAATATGCCCGATTTGCTGAAATATAACCCAACAATTGGCAAAACACTTTTTTACCGATCTATCTCAGCCCTGAAAGGCGCTAACGGCAGACCGTACTTTCCGTATACCGTGACGTCGCCGTAATTTGTCCAGAGATAGCGGACGCCGCGCGGCTCGGTGACTCCCTCGGCGAAAACCGTTATCAACTTATCGTTTATTATGGCTTTCGCCGGAACATAATTTTTGTCCTCGCCGCATATCTCGAAGCCCGTCGGCTCTCCTTTGACCTCAAAACCGCCTTTGGCGTGCTTAAAGCTCAGCTCCACGCTGTCGGTGCCCCATACCGCGCTTTTGAACACTGGAGCGTTAGCCCCGTCGCAGCCGCCGTAAAATCTCGCCAGCGCCTGTAATGCAAAGCGATGCCCGACCGGCAGCTTGTTCTTCGGGTGTATCTCGTTAAACTCTCCGCAGTCGATTATTACCGCGATTCCCATATTCTTTATTGTATTAAAGGCTCTCATCTGCGCCTCGCGGATAAGACACCAGTTTTTCCTGTCCTCATCGGCGGCATAGCGGTGCATGGGAAGCTGCGCGCATATAAACGGCAGTGTATCGTCGCGCCAGTCCTCGCGCCAGTTGCGTATCATTTGCGTAAACAGCGTGTAGTACATCTCAGGGCGGTGGTCGTCGCTCTCTCCCTGATAGTAAATAAATCCGGCGAGAGTATATGGGCAGACCCTTTCAAGCATGCTTTCATGCAGCACGCCGGGACTCATGGGATTTGCGGGAGAGGGCGGACCGGGATACTTATTCTCTCCGCAGTAGGCAAGGCAGCCGTCCCAATCCGGATCGGCGGTATTATTGTAATATTCCGCGCTCTTTCGCTCCCACTCCGCGTGATACGCCTGATATTCGCGGTATTCCGCAACTGCCTGCTCTTCGGTCTTTCCCTCAAGCGCCTTGTCATATTCTTCAAAATATATCGCTGTTTCGCCTTGGGCATACTCCCGCTTCATCCATGTCGACGCGGAGCTTCCTCCCCAGTTGCAGCCGATAATTCCAACCGTTACTCCGAGCCGCTCTGAAAGCTCCTTTGCAAAGAAATATCCCACCGCGCTCCAGTGCCGTACGCTTTCCTTGTCCTCGAAAGTTCTCCAGGCGGAATTATTTTCATACTCGTAAAAATCCTCGTCCTTAACGGTCTTTTTGGGAGTATAATAATACCGCACATTGATATGCCTGTCATTTTCGATGTGCTCTTCTCCGCCGGTGCAGCTGCACAGCTCATACTCCATGTTGGACTGACCGCCCGCAATCCATACTTCGCCCACGGCAACATTATAGAACACAACGCTGTCCTTACCGTCGGTTATATACATCTCCGCGCTGTCGATCTCCGCCATTGGCGGCAGCACTGCCAGCCACTTTCCGTCCCTGACTGTGCATACCGCACGCTTTCCGCAGATCGTAACCGTGATCCTCGTTCCGTTTTCACCCGTTCCGAAAACGTTTACATTTTTGCCGCGCTGCAACACCATATCGTTGCTGAACACGCTCGCAACTTTAAAATTCGGCATAAGCTTTCCTTTCATAAACGTCGTTTGAATACGCCGTACAATATTTGTCCCTGTTTGTTTTGCTTCGGCTTCCGTCCGAAAAACATTCTTTATTTATTTTACAGCTTTTCGCTCTAAAAGTCAATAGCAAAGCGGAAAAAAGCTGTAATAAACCCAACATTTTACAGCAATATATCAGCCTGTATTAAAGGTTGAACTAAATTGGATTATTTAAGGCAACACCGCACAAAGCTTGTGCGCAGATTGCGCCGTCAGGTTTTTCGTCAGATTGTACAAGCTCGACGCCGGCGGGCTGACGCCCGCCAAGGAGAACTTGTGCAATATGACGGAAAATATGCAAGCAAGATGCGTGCAAAGCGCGAAGCGCGGGCTTTGTGCGGTGTTGCCTTAAAAAAATTTCAAAATTTCCGCACTCACGCTCCGCTTCACTTCGTTTCGCTCTGCGCGACTGCGGAAACCGGTCAGAATTTGCATAGCAAATTCTGACACTTTTTGAAATTTCATGCGCCGACATTGCGCGGCAAATAGGCTTTTTTTACAGACCGAGCAATATATGAAGTATGATTTCCGCCCGAAAAAGAATTATTTAAAGCGCCGGGGACAGAATATGCTTGAGGTGATTTGAATGTCCAAACAAGGAATGAAAAGATATGACGATACTCATAAAAGCTCCGCCGCGCCTGTTCCCGAGATACAAGGCAGAGCCAAAACGACCAAGGAACGCGCCAACCCGATAATAGCGGGCACAAAACCGCCCGCGCAGAAGGTGTGGCACACCGAACCGCACTCCTTCGGGCTGACCGACAGCGAAAAGCCCGTACCCGAGCTTTATCCCGTTATCGACAACGATATGGCGCGCGATAATCTGGAAAACGATATTCCCGACGCAGACAGACAAGATCTGGAATAAAAACCGACCGCTCCATAAAAAGAGCGGTCATAGCTTGTGGAAAAAGCTTATAAGCCACGCAATGTCGGCGCATGAAATTTCAAAAAGTCGTGCGTTTGCGAACGCAAACGCGCGCGGTTTCCGCTAAGCATGCGGAGCGGAACGAAGTGAAGCGTAGTATGCTTAGCGGAAATTTTGAAATTTTTTTAAATAATTCGCCCTTGGTCAACCTTTATATACAGTCTGCGACCGCTCCATAAAAAGAGCGGTCAACAAATCTCATATAACTGCGCAAAGGCATATGCGGTCTAATTGCTAAGATAGGATTTTACCAGCACCTGCAAAAGCTCGTCGCGGTCAATATGACGAATAAGCCCTCTTGCGTTATTAAAGGTGGTAATGTATGTAGGGTCCTCAGAAAGAATATATCCCACAAGCTGGTTTATGGGATTGTATCCCTTTTGCTTCAGCGCGTCGTAAACGGTGGTAAGTATTTCCTTCATTTCGTTTTCTCTGTCCTCATGCACCGAAAAGGTCATTGTTTTATCAAACATAATATCTCCTCCTTGTCCGATTTTTTCGGAAAATATATTATTCATAATCCTGTCGTGATACTATTATACACTTTTCGCCGAAAAATTACAACACGCTTTCCCGAATAACAAACATTAAATTTATAAAATCTATAATTATCACAAAAAAAACGTTTTTCTCTTGTAATATTTTCACAAAAAGCAATTGCCAAAATTCACATATTTATAAAATTTGCTAAAACACTTGTATATTGAAGTTTTTTATGTTATAATATTAAAAAGAATGTTTTTTCAGCTTGCAGAAAAAGTTGTTGCGGAGCAATGCTGACGCAGGAAATTTTTTGCGGGAGCCTGACGCGGTTTGCTTCGCACAGCGGATTGAATTATGAAGGGCGGGTCGCGGAATATTTCGGATTTAAAAATTCGGCTTATACCAACGCTTTATATACAAGCTGTGTTTTTCTTTGGTCATAATCAAAGGCACAGAATTTTTTGAAATTTTATACAGGAGGAGTTTTCAAAAATGGCAGTCGGAGATGGCGGTTTCAGCACCAGAGCCATGGGCTTTGATAAAAACGAGGTTAATGAGTACATAAGCAACCTGCGCAAGAAAATGAACGAGCTGACAGCGGATATGAAGGAAAAGGCAAAGCTGGCTGAGGAAGCTCAGAAAACGGCGGAGTCTGCCGACAGGCGCGTAAGAGAAGCCGAAGAAGCGGGCGAAAACAAAGCGCGGGAGCTTGCGGAAAAGCTCGCGGGTCAGCAGTCTATCGGAGACAGCCTGAGGAAACAGGTGGACGAACTCAAGCAGAAGCTCGAGGAAGAAAAACGAAAAATGTCCGATATGCTGAAAAACGGCAAGGGCGTCAATGCGGAGGCAAAAAGAGCATATGCGG
The DNA here is from genome assembly GCA_910587135.1 of uncultured Oscillospiraceae bacterium. GTDB lineage: Bacteria > Bacillota > Clostridia > Oscillospirales > Ruminococcaceae > CAG-115. The sequence goes on along the minus strand of CAJULF010000054.1, from coordinate 3,871 downwards.
AGATCATCAATAAAGCCAACGACGACGCGGCGGAGATCGTTGATAAGGCTAAGAGCGAAGCTGCGGATATTATTTCCGAGGCGGAGCGCAAGGCGGCGGAAACCAATGAAAGACTGACCAGGCTTATGACGGCGCTTTCGGAACAGCTTACCATTATAAACGGAGGTTACAGAGCCGTTAACGGCTGCGCCGCGGAGCTGCTGGGCACAGCTGCTCCGAAAATCGGTTTTGATCCCGAGGCAGTTCCCGCCCCCTCCGTTACAGCGGCTTATTCCGCTATGGGAGCTGCTCCCGTTTTCAGCGCCGCTTTGTCGGCAACCGCCGAAAATAACGACGATTCGGATGAAACCGAGCCAAGCGAGGAGATATCCGGTTCGATAGAAGACATCGTTGCGGCGGCTTCGGCAGCCGTAGCGGAGATAAATCCGGACTACAGGGAAGAAAAATCCGAAGAGCCGGAAAATACGGGCGATAAGATAGAGTTTGGCGCGGGCTGGGGCGGCGCAGCTCTCGATGACGAGGCGAAAGCCCCCAAAACGGAGGACAAAATCGAATTCGGCACGGGTTGGGGCGTAACTGAGGAGGAAAAAACTTCCGAAAAGCCTGCGGAAGCGGAGGCAAACGCCTTTTCCGATACGCTTGAAGATATGTTCAGCGCCATGTCTTCAGAGGGCATTGACGATGATATGACCACCGATCTCTCGGGAGGCTTCAGCGGCTTTGATGGAATGGGAGATTTGGCGGGAACGAATGCGCTTGAAGGATTCGACGCGGACTTTCCCGATCTGTCGGGGGGAGCGGATCTGTCTTTCGGCGCAGGCAGTGAGCCGGCTCTCGGCATAACTCCTCTGGATAATTCCGACAGCGGCATTGGCAGCTTCGACCATGACTTCACCAAGGATCTTCTTGCACAGACGATTCCCAGCGGCAGTCTGGGCGGTGAGCTTGACGATTTGCTCCGCGAGGCGGTAATGAGCGCGTCGGAGAAATTTGCGGTGCAGCCGTTGGACAACAACAACGATATGCTTGGCAGTCTGAATATGGATGAGGGCGATTTTGACGATCCCTTGCAGGCACTTCGTGACGCAAGCGCGGCTTTGGGCGGCAGCTTGGCTGATGGCTCGTCCGACGATGCTCCGATTATGACGGATATGGGCGGCAGCAACCCTTGGGACGATCTCCAGAAGCAGCTTGAACAGCTTGAGCAGTCAGGCGCAATGTCCTCCGAAACGGAGGAATCGGTGAATACCGAAGAACCCGCGGCACCCTCCGCTGACGATGCGTCGATATGGAATTTCGGCGACGGCGGCTCTCAAAGCGAGGGCGGCGATGACGATATGAGCTCCGATATGTTCGGCGGCTTCGGGGGCTTCTGACAGTTCCGATAAGCAGAATACAACTATATGCAGGTCGAATTTGTTCGCGGAGCGTTCCGCTGTCATTTCCGTCTTGAAGCGGTTTTGGCGGCAAAGGCTCCCGCAAATTCGGCTTTCGGTTTTCAACAGGACATGAGGGGTATAAAAAAGATGATAAAATTAAACACAACAGAACTTAAGGACAAGGCAAAGACCCTTCGCGCGGGGGACAAGGTGCTGCTCAGCGGCACGGTGTACACATCCCGCGATGCGGCGCACAAGCGCATACGGGAGCTTTGCGAGCGAGGCGGAGAGCTGCCTTACGCGCTGGAAGGCGCGGCGATATACTATGCGGGACCAACCGCCGCCAAGGAAGGCATGGTCATAGGCTCGTGCGGTCCGACTACCTCCGGCAGAATGGACGTGTACTCGCCCGATATGTTGGATATGGGGCTTTCGGCTATGATCGGCAAGGGAGAACGCAGCGAGGCGGTCTGCGAAGCTATTCGGCGCAACGGCGCGGTTTATTTCTGCGCGATAGGCGGGGCGGGAGCGTTGGCGTGCAAATGCATTACAGAGTGCGAAGTCATTGCGTTCGAAGATTTAGGGTGCGAAAGCGTTAAAAGGCTGACATTCAATGAATTTCCGTTGATAGTGGCTATCGACTGCGTTGGGGGAAATATCTTCCTGGAGGGTAGGAGGTCTTTCGACCACAGTCGTGAAATTGTGTAACAAAAACAGATTTTTTCCACGAATTTTTGGGCTTTTTGCATAAAATAACAGTTCGTGTTTCATAAAAAAAATGGTATTTTTGAGATTTCTGTTTTTTTTGTTGACAAATCAGCTTTAAAATGCTATAATTTAAATGTTGAATGTCACAATGAATTTTTCATTTGACATGAAATTTTTTCGGTCGGACTTCCTCTTATCGGACGGGTCAGGCTTAGGGTGTGCGGAGGACTATATAACCGAGAAATGACGGATTTTTCAGTTTACAGTGATGAACAGCTTATTGAAAGCAATTCGATGACCGAGCTTCTTTCAAGGTATGTGCCGATGGTGTTTTCGATGGCAAGGAAATACTCCGCTTCGGCGGATTATGAGGAGCTTGTTTCGGACGGGATGCAGGCGCTTATCAGCGCGGTTTCGGAATACGATTCCGAGAAAGGCGGCTTCAAAGCGTTTGCCGCGGTGTGCGTTTCCAACAGAATGAAAAATACCGTAAATAAGGCTGAGCGCCGTGCGTCAAAAATGTCCGATGAGGAAATGGAGCTGCTTCCGGACACCGCGCCATCTCCAGAGGAACGGGTAATAAGCCGCGAAACCTCCGAGGAACTGTACAGGCTTATTTTAAAAGAGCTTACGCCGCTGGAAAAAGCATGTATCGACGGAGTTGTGATTGGACTATCCTATGCCGAGATAGCCAAAAAGATCGGCACGGATAAAAAGGCGGTCAACAATGCGATCTCCAGAGCGAGAGCAAAGCTGAGGAAGCACTACTCGGATTTGATTTAACGCGGTCTTACCGCAGAAATATGACCCAATAGCTTAATTCCAGAGCGTTGTTTCACAAAGGTGTCGGTGGGAATCCGACTGGGTAAATTTAATGTTAAGAGGTATTACTATGTACACAGACAAGACTTTAAAGTGCAAGGATTGTGGCGCTGATTTCGTGTTCACCGCGGGTGAGCAGGAATTCTACGCGGAAAAGGGATTCGTAAACGAGCCGCAGAGATGCAAGGCTTGCCGCGACGCTAAGAGAAGTGCGGGCAGAGGTGCCAGAACTTTTTTTGAAGCTACCTGCGCAGGCTGCGGCGGTGTTGCGAGAGTTCCCTTTGAGCCTAAGGGAGACAGACCTGTTTACTGCAGCGAGTGCTTCGCTAAGCAGAGAGAAGAGTAATCTTTTCGGATCAAGATACATGGGCAATACCCCTGCATTCTTCCGTCTGGGCGAAAATAGTTAGAAATCGGCTGTGCTTTTTTAGGTACAGTCGATTTTTTATTTGCCGAAAACAAAGATTTTACTCTTATAGCAGTAACCAAATTTTAACAATCGAATAGAATGTATTAACAGGGGCGCCGCGCGGGCAGGTGCTCGTAGGGGCGGAGGTGTACGGTATGAGGAGAAGAGGTCCGAAAAGGCGGAAGGGGTGTCGCCCCGGCGTAGCGCTGGCGGTAGTGGCGTTCTGCGGAGCACTGATGTGCTTGTCTTTTTTTTCGGTTAAGCTTCTGCTGTTTATTCTTGCCGTATTGCTTATTGTTCTGGGCATTTTCCTGCTCAGGATTTGAAAGGAGCATACATATGAAAGTGGTAGTGGTAAAAAGCCCAAAACTGTTCGCGGGGCTGCTCAGGCTTATGTTTGGCATTAAAAGAGAAGCCGCAAACGAATAGCAGTTATCCCGCACCTTATGGTGCGGGATAACTCAGCCTGTAGAAAAAGCTTATATGCCACGCAATGTTGGCGCATGAAATTTCAATCATAACCACGCGTGAAACGCGTGGTTTGCACAGGCGC
>CAJULF010000053.1 GCA_910587135.1 uncultured Oscillospiraceae bacterium | reverse complement strand
TAGAAAAAGCCTATTTGCCGCGCAATGTCGGCGCATGAAATTTCAAAAAGTCGCGCGTTTGCGAACGCAAACGCGCGCGGTTTCCGCTAAGCATGCGGAGCGGAACGAAGTGAAGCGGAGTATGATTAGCGGAAATTTTGAAATTTTTTTAAATAATCCGCTCTAAGTCAACCTTTATATACAGTCTGATTTGAAAATAAATTTTCAAACTTACAAGTTTTGCGCTTTTTGGTCCTCGTCCAAAAATTCAATGCGCAAAAACACACACAACTCGAAAGGAGCATGGTAACAATTATGTCAGATCTGACTTTAGTAGTGCTTGCGGCGGGCATGGGTACCCGTTTCGGCGCAAGAATAAAGCAGCTTGAAAAGCTCGGTCCATACGGAGAGCTGCTTATGGATTACTCAATATATGACGCTCTAAAAGCAGGCTTCGACAGGGTGGTATTTATTATCCGAAAGGATATCGAAGAGCTTTTCAAGGAAACGATAGGCGACAGGATATCGCGGCATATAAAAACGGAATACGTTTATCAGTCCCCCGATATACTGCCCGCGCGCGTCGGGGAGTTCCCCTCGCGGGAGCGTCCCTGGGGTACCGCACAGGCGCTTTATTGCTGCAAGGACGTGCTGGACGGACCGTTCGGGATAATTAACGCGGACGATTTTTACGGGCAGCGTTCCTTTAAGCTGCTTGCGGATTTCCTGAAAAATCCCGATGCCAAAGGCTGCTCGGTGGACTATCCCCTTAAAAATACCCTTTCGGATAACGGAACGGTAAACCGCGGGATATGCAAGACCGACGATACGGGACTTCTTAAAAGCGTGGAGGAAACAAAAGGTATCGCCCGCGGAGAGGACGGTATTATCCGCGGGAACTATCGCGGTGAAACAAGAACCCTCTCGGAGGACGATACGGTTTCCATGAGCATGTGGGGCTTTGGTGCGGATTTCATGCCCGTTCTTGAAGAGCGGCTGGCGGAATTTCTGAAAAGCCTACCCGCGGACGAGCCTAAGGCGGAGCTTACCATCGCAGACGCGGTGGGCGCGGAAATAATTAAGAATTCCTTTACGGTAAGGGATATCCCCACAAGTGATATGTGGTTCGGAATAACCTACGAAAGCGATGTTCGGGAAGCGCGCGGCGATCTTGAAAAATACACCAAACAGGGTCTGTATCCCTCGCCAATATGGAACGACTCCGATGAAAAATTCACAAAAAAATAAAATTGTCCGCAGATAAGGAGAATTGTTATGATTATTGTGCCGATAGACAACCTCAGGGTTGGAATGATGCTGGCAAGCGACGTCAATACAACCTCCGCGAGAGAATATCGAACATTGCTCAGAAAGGGTACTATTCTTAAAGGAGAGTCCATCAACCTGCTGAAGTCGCAGGGCATCAAAACCGTAAAAATCGTCGGATATGACGAGGAAGAGGACGACATTGAGGAGGATCTGTCGGACGACGAAGTAAAGAACCGACATATCGAATATGCCCTTTCGGAGCTTAATGATATCTTTGAATCAAACGAGATACGCGAGCTGTCGCATGAGGCAGTCAAAAAGGTTGATAACATCGCGGACGATATCCTGACCGACCTGAAAAACAACTCAACGTATCTGGGAAATCAGATGATAGCGCTTCAGAACTACGATGACTATACATACAAACACTGCCTGCGCGTCGCCATGCTGTCAACCAGCATATGCTATGAGATGGAGCTTACCGCGGAACAGACAAAGGAAGTCATAATATCCGCGCTGCTTCACGACATAGGCAAGTCCAACATAGACCACGACATCATCATAAAGCCGGGCAAGCTGACCGAAGAGGAGTTTGAGGAGATAAAGCGCCACCCCATAATCGGCTATGATGTGCTTAAAAACAGCGGCTGTTATTCACCGAATATAATGGCGGGCGTACTTTTTCATCAGGAGAAGTATGACGGAACGGGTTATCCGCGCGGTCTGAAAGGATATCAGATACCGCTTATCGCACGCATAATCGCGGTCGCGGACGTGTTCGACGCGCTCACCTCAAACCGCCCCTACCGCAAGCCCTGGTCGGTGGCGGAAACCGAGGAATATATGCTGGGAAGCTGTGTAACGCATTTCGACTATGACGTTGTGGCGGCTTTTCTGCGGGCGTTCAACCCCTATCCCGTCGGAACAATGGTTTCTCTTTCCGACAACACGCACGGAGTGGTCATATCCCACAATGTCAATGTTCTGCGCCCTGTGGTGCTTAATATGGGCGTAGACCACAACGGAAGAATGGTAGACCTCGCCAATGATTTCAAATATCTTTCCCTCATGATCACGGGAATTTACAGCGGCGATTACAGCAATTGAGTATCAGAGCCTGTTCAGTATCCGGCATTTCTCCGTATACTGAACAGGCTCTTACAGTTGCTCAAATTTCTTCGGTTATTCAAACCAGCTGTTTTATACGAATTCCTCATTGAAAGTGTAAACAAAAAAACTTCGCAAAAACCATATATCAGAGTTTTTGCGAAGATTTTTTGTACACTTTCTAATAGGAATAAGTATTAAACCGTTTCATTGCCGCGAATGGATTTTTTCAGAAGCACATACTCGTACTCAAAATCTATCAGCCGCTCCATATAATCCTTGTTGCAGTTGCCGCTGCGTATCAGTGCGCCAACTGACGGAACGCGCCGCTTTTTCAGCTCCCCGCGTATCGCTTCGGCAAGCGCCTTGCCCAGCCCGCGGTGGGTTTGGTCAACTCCCATATACAGCATTACATAGGAGCGCGGCTTCATTTTTTCGCAGAGTATTTTCAGCAGCTTAAGGGGATTCATTCTGCCGTAAACCGAGTTTTTGAAATTGGGCACGGAAATAAAAAATCCTACGGCTTTTTTATCGTAATAAGCCATTTTTACCATGTCATAATCCAGAATTGACTTCAGATATTTGAACATCGCGCAGAACTCGGTTTCGGATATCCGTTTATATGCGGGAAAACCGCTGTACAGCTCGATCAAAAGGGAATAGACCTCGCGCAGGGTTTCATCAAAATTATCCGCGCGGGGGCTTTTTATTTCATATCCCTCATTCTGCTTTTCGGCAAGACGAGCCGCGTATTTTTCGCAGCCCTCGTCACCGTCAACGACCATATATTGATTTGAAAAATACCTTTGGGAAACCTCAAATCCGTTTTCCTCCCAGAGCTTTAAATAATAGCTCTTGTTGTACGGCTCGCCCGTATAGGGAATTCCGAAGCGATTGGTTTTTAAGCGGTATTTTATCCAGAAGGAGCAATCGACGGGACCTATTATTTCGGTTTTTGTGTTGTCGGCGGCTATGCGGGTCACTGTATCGAAAAGCATACCTGCGGCGGCGCTGTCGTTCTCACTTTCAAAAAATCCAACATAAGCCGCGCTGTCGTCGGGGTATATGGTTACGACCGCACGGCTGACAGCTCTTTCATCCCTATATACCAGAATCGGAGTTATCTTGAAATATCGGCTTAAAATATGCTTTCCGTTAAGCAGAGCAAGCTCGTCGGCTTCGTTCTGCGTAAGCTCGGCGCGAGCATAGAGCCGCATGGGGAGCTTCAGAAAATCTTTTACGCGCTTTTTGTCTTCCGAATTGAATATAACCGCGTTAAGGCTCATTTTATACGTCCTCCGAATGATTCCGATTTAACATACAAGTTTTTTATCCTTTTGAATTTAGGCAGGTTTTCGTTCACTTCCTCAATATATTTCCGCGCCTCAGCTTCGGGCAAGTCGGTATAAATTCGTGCAGCGAGGTGGAAATCCTCCTCAAAAACGGCTGCCGATTTTATTTCGGTATTTTTTAAAATGAGCCGCTCCAGTTCGTCCACATAAATATTTTTTCCGTTCGCCGTAATTATCATACGCTTCTTTCTTCCTCTCAGAAAAAGCCGTCTGTTTTCATCCAGATACCCCAGATCTCCCGTATGGTAAAACCCATCGTCATCGAATTCGCTGTATTTGTCACTTTGTGAGATATATCCCGCCGATACGCTGCCACCCCTTACAATGATTTCCCCAACCCCGTTATCGTCGGGGCTGATTATTCTGACGTCCAGCCCGTCAAGGACAACCCCGCAGCAGTCGTAATTATCGTCCCCCGGCTTTGCGAGGGCTATCACGGAGGAGGTTTCCGTCGTGCCGTATGCTTCAAGAAGATTTACACCGTTATCGATAAAGAATTTTTTGATTTTCGGGTCGGTAAAGCTGCCTCCGCAATATAAAAAACGGATATTTCTCAGCATTTCCATAACTCGCTCGTCCGCCGCCCCGTAAATTCTGTTGAGAATAAGCGGTACTGTGCAGACTATCGTCGGGCGTATCTCCAGCATTTCCTCAAGCATTTTTGAGCGGTCAGAGCAAAGATAGATACTCATTCCCGAGATAATGGTATAAAGGAAATTCGCAACGCCCGCGTACACATGATTAAGGGGCAGGAAAATATAGGATATATCGGCAGAGGTCATAGGCGTTCGGGCATACAGCGCGTTCCAGTTATGCAGCAGATTTTTCTGTGTCAGCGGAATCGCTTTCGGACGGTTTGTGGTTCCCGATGTAAACAGTATCATCGCGGTTTCGTTTATATCTCTTTTTCCGCTGAGCGGCGCGGCGTTTTTTCCGTCCTTTATCAGCTTGGGAAAGCTCTCCTCAATACATATAAAGCGTACCGCGGGATATTTTTTCCGCAGCTCGTCAATGACGCTGCGCTTCGATCTCTCATACAAAACGGTATTTATTTCGATAACGGAAAGCGTGTTTGATATATCGAACGCTGTCCATTCGCTGTCAATCGGCACGCATACGCCGACATATCCCAATACCGCGAGGTCGGCGACTGCCCACTCGCAGCTGTTCTGGGAATAAAGCATGACATTACCGCGGACTCCTTCGGAAATAAGCGCACGCGCAAGGCACTGCACGTCCTCCATGACCTCGCCGAAGGTTCGCGAAATAAATTGCCCGTCCTTCTTCACGGCAATATACGGAAGGGACTCCCACTTCTTTTTATCTTCTTCGATATACTCGCAAATGCTTTTCATATCTTTACTCTCCTTCGGGGTTTATCGCGGCAACGCTTTTAAGCACCTTGATTGTCCCCCGCACACCGTCCATCTCAACGATATCGCCGTTTTTCAGCAGGCGCGCCGCACCGTCGACCCCCACCACGGCAGGTTTTCCAAGTTCGCGCGATATTATCGCAGTATGGGAAAGCAGCGAGCCTTTTTCCGCTATAATGCCGGCTGCCCCGACAATAAGAAATACCCAGCCCGGGTCGGTCATTTTTGCTACGATTATCTTCCCCGCCGTATCGGGACACGATGCGGGATCGTCAACCACCAGCACCTCTCCGCACGCTCTTCCTCCCGAACATGGAACGCCAAAGAGCGTATCGGTTCCGAGTGCGTTCTCCATGCCCTCTGTGTTTTCGGGCGATTTGTCAAAAACCTTTTCGGCAAAAATCAGCCGCGAATAGGCGGGCAGCTTCTCAAAGCGCCTGTACAATTGACGGCGCTCGCTGACAAGCAGCCGCATATCCTCGCCCGTTTTTACGGAGCGCTCTATCTCGTCGTATTTTAAATAAAACACATCACGCGGATTTTCCAGCCGCTTTGCTTCCGCAAGCTCCTCTCCGATTTTCAGCATCATCGAGCGCATCATTCCGTAAAGGCGGCTGCGGTTCAAGCGGGACTTTTCGCGGTTTTTGATTCCCATAGCCGCTTTTTTCGCAAATACCCCGCACAACCCTCTCAGCGGCTCCGTATTTTCGTTGCATTCACTTTCGGAACTCTCCCCCGCGGAAATCCCGTTTTCGGCGTACTGCACTATTTTCCGCGCAAGAAGCTCGGGGTTCGTGCGGAACGTCATGCTTTCCAGCTTAAGCTCCTCGGCACTTCTGTCGCCGTAGAGCTTAATATATTCCGAAATTTTTACGGCAGCCGTCCCGCCCTTCGAGGAATATTCCGCATAATCCTCGTAGCTTTGGATCTGCTTCAGCTCCGTCAGCTCGCCGCTTTCTTTAACATGCTCCGCTATTTTAATAAGCTCCGTCACGGGCTTCATGCTCTCAATCCCGTTAAGCCCCGATATGCGGCGGTTTGCCTCCGCCGCGTAATCGGGTATTTTTTTCGCTTTAAGGCGAGCTTTGAGCAGACCCGTGAAAATAAATGAGTACATATCATTTACCAGAGTTATGTCCCACTTTTCCGTTACCTTGTCCAAAAGCGCCGCGTAATGCCCCAGAATATCCGCACCGCTTGCCGTACTCAGATCTATCGAATCGAAAAATCGTATCATCTCTTTAAAATCAGCGTCCAGCCTGTCCATAAGCTTAGGACAAGTAAGTATAAGGCGTATAAATGAAAACGTCACCTTTAGATGGGTCACAAAGCCGATTTTTTTCGACATATGGGACGTTACGCTTTTGTTTTTAACGCCGAGCATTTCCTGCCACACGGGAATTATCCTTTTGCTGAACGGCAGAAACAGGATAACGTCGTACCAATTGCTTATACGGTAATATATCCTGCCGTTCGCCGCGTCCACCATATTACGGAGGATATCGTCAATTTTGTCAACCGTTCTCGTCTCGCGGGTCAGCCTGAGCAATACTGACCGAAAAACGCGGTAATAAGCTGTGCGGATAAAGCTCTGCGTCAGCGGCAGCGTTATCCCGGGGTAGCTCTCCACAATATTACTGTTATCAAGTATCACGGGGAGGTCCGTTTTTGTGAGAGTGGTTATCGGGCGCGCCTGCAATATAAATATCTCACCGTTTTTTATAGCAAATTCTATGTCGTATTCGCTTTCATAGCCGAAAAGCTCCTTTATGCTTCCCGCCGATTTCAGCAGCACTCTAAGCGTTTTTTCGGATATCGTCGGGGAATCCCCTTGCCGCTCACTGTAATATATCCCGTCGGAGTTGTTGAAAAAATACGTGGAAGCGCACACCTTATCCCCGACTATGTTGTCGCCCGTTCCTCTGCCGATAACGACTACCGATTCGTTTAATATCCCTTGGGGATTTGCCGTAAAAATAACCCCCGAAATATCGGCGTTCACCATCTTCTGCACAATGGCACAGACGCCGATATTATCGGGAGATATTCCGTTTATTTTGCAGTATTCCGCGAAGCCAGCGCTCTCGGGAACAGCGCAGACACGCTTTACCGCCGCGTTTATCTCATTCTGCGGAATATTTAATTCCGTGCTGAACTGTCCCGCAAAGGAAGCGCTTTTCCCGTCCTCCGACGAAGCTGAGGATCGCACGGAAACAACATCGTGACCGTCAAAAAATTCAGCCGCAAATTCTTCCGCTTCTCTGCCGTCATCCCCGAAAACGCAGAAAAACGGCGGCACATTGACACCGTTTTCCCGCATTTTAAACAGACTCTCCGCCTTTGCGCCTATGGGAAAGCTCTTGTAATTTTTATCGGTAATTATCATCGTTTTATACTCTATACCTTTCCGAAAATCAAAAACAAACCAACCGTAATAAGCATTATGGATTCCTGAATATATGTGTACAGCTCCACCTTAGCCACGATCTTAAAGCGCGTGGGGTCTTTTATATACTGCGCGAATTTCAAAGTCATCCAGCCCGTATTCAAAAGAAGCGCGGCAACGGATATCTTATTCAGATTCCACACAAGAAGCACATTGGTGAGGATATCCACCCATGTGAGCACCAGCACGAATACGGTGGATTTTTTATAGCCGAACAGTTTTGAGTAGGTAACATACTCCGTTTCATCTTTCGGCGCGCGTATCTTTCGGGAAACCTCCCATATAAGCGCGGGAAAATAAAGCGTCCACGCCGCGAGAAAATTTGTGAGGGTAAACGCCTCCAGACCGTATTTTATGCAGGTGAAAGAGATTATGTAGACGTTCATTATCATCTGCACGGGGTTGTGCGTGACAAGCGCGAGCGGCAGGCTCTTCTGTATTTTCTTCTTGCTGAAAAACCACAGCGACATCAAGGTTCCGTAGACGTACAGGAATACGAAAAACCAAATGTTGTTCATGAATATAATGTTCAGCGCAACAGTGACCGCTATAAGAATAATAACAAAAATCCCGAGGTCGCGCTTTTTCACGCGCCCCGACGGCAAAGGCCTGCTTGAAAACAGACGGCAGTCCAGCTCGTAGTCCTTGAAATCGTCCGCTATCCTCAGCCAGAGCAGAAAGCTGAACACCGTAAAGCCGCCGACAAACTCCTGGCAGGTTATGTTGAATTCCGTTACGCCGTTATTCAGCAGCACGATGAAATAGATCTCGCCGAATATTATCATTCCCAGAAGAAGCCGCGGAATTATGGGATACATTTCCTTGAAATAAATATGCAGTCTTTTTAACATATTATTCTATCATCCTCCCGACTCTTTCACCTGTTTTTACCAGCACTTCAACACCGCTTTCGGAATGCTGTTTTATATCATCGTCAACCGAAACGGCGTTTTTACAAAACAGCTGAACAATGGTTGAGCCTCCGAAACGGAAAAAGCCCTTTTCATCCATTCTCGAAAAGTCTTTGATATCATGATTTACTATCTTTCCGACCTGAAGCGCCCCTACTTCTATTTGAACAACGTTTCCGAAGTGCTTTGTGCGCAGCAGCGTGCAGGCTCTGTGATTATGCGCAAACACGCGGAAGCGCTCCGAAACAGGGCGCACCGTGTGCAGAACTCCCCTTATATTCTCCGTACGGACTATCTCTCCGTCGTCGCAAAAAACATACCTGTGGCAGTCTTCCACCGCCAGCCGATACACAAGGCATATCCCGCCGCGGTAATCCGAAACATCAAGAATGCCGACAAGCTCCGTCAGCGAGTACACCGAACCTTTTATTTTAAGCGTAAGCTCCCCGTTTATCGTATACGCGGAGAGCCTGCCACAGCAGGGCGCTATCAGCTCATCGGGGGAGCAATCCGTTGTATATCCGCATTTCCGCGTAAAGAAATCGTCAAAGCCGCCAAAGCTCTTTTGCTCACAGCGCGATAAATCAATGCCGTATTTTTCGGCAAACGGACGTATCTTATGTACGGAAAACCGACTTCTCATATATACCGCATTAAGCTCAGAATATATCTTACGGCAGAAAAAGATTTTCAGCAGGATCCTGCCTACCGCCGTATTATAAAGAAATTTCAGACCATTTTCGCCGTGCTCTTTTTCCTCAATGTACTTTCCCGCGGCTCTGTCGTATATCTTCACAGAATATCCCTCAAAAAAATCAGCACGGAAACCCCCGCCGCCATTGCACCGAAAATCCCGTACCAAATGCCGCGCGGCTTGACTACCTTTACATTAAGGATAAACATCACCGCCGTAAGCGCGTAACCCGCCGCCCAGACCGCCGCTGCCGCCCCAAAACCGGCGAAAAATCCCAGAACCGACCACAAAATCGGGAAAATAAGTGCGGAATAGGTGACGGGAAGCCCGTCATAGTGCGTCCGTGAGCCTTCCGCCGCCGCGGAGGTATTGAACCACGCAAGACGTATGATACCGCACAGAATATACCCCAGTATTATGGGATACCTCACAATACCCACACCGCTCATAAGCCTCAGACCGAGCACCGCGGGAAGCGCCAGAAACCCCATCACGTCCGCAAGCGAATCTATCTGCACACCGAATTCCTTTGCCGTTTCATCGCGCTTGCAGCGCCTTGCCGCTGCGCCGTCGAACAGGTCGCAGATACCCGCGGCGATAAGGCACAGCATAGCCGCCGGAAGCCGCTCGTACAAAGCAAACGCCATACCCGAAAAGGCAAACGCAACGCCTATGTATGTAAGAATTACTGATTTGTTGTACTTCCCTATAAACATTTCACGCTCCCCCCTTTCGGACCGTTGCTGTCAACAACGTTTTACATAACCATTCATCATGGTATATCAAACTTCAAATTTATCGGGCAATTATCCGATAAATCAAATTTCAACGCATTGCCTTTTTCATCCATGTATCTAAAAAAGCAAGCTGCTCATCTGTATGAAACCAATGCTCTCCATTTTCCATTACGGTAAGGTGCGCATTATGACTGCTGACAAACTCATTTACTGTTTGGCGAGATGTAAGGTTATCGTTTCCCGCATATAATATCTCTGTCGCAACATTCCATATAATAGGATTTTCCCTTACAAAGCACAAATATTTCCATGATAGTGTTTCCCCAAAATCCGTAGGAATTTCTTCTTTCTCACGCAAATCTTCTTCGGATACATTTGCCCAACTCATCATATCCAGTATAAGCCTTTCCATATCAAGCACAGGCGATATAAACAAAGCCTTTTCAATATCACAGGTCTGCAATGTGTGCATTGCAAAGTAAGCGCCAATACTGTTTGCAATCACATAAATATAATCGTATATTTCATGTGCTTTATCATAAGCCGATCGAATCCGATTTTGCACGATCCACGGAAGATAGTCATTATAATCTATACCGATAATATCACAGCCCAAGCAATTTTTCCTATACCGCTCAGTTTCCAAATGACACCCGCCTTTTCCGTGAATATATAAAATTACTTTTTTCATATTATCACATTTAACCCTTCAAATTTACAAGCTTGTAATGCTCACTTTATAGATTTCTGCGTATTCTTGTGGCGTAGAGAAGCGAGTTTACCGCGATATGCGTCGCCGCACCCAGCAGTATATACAAAAAATACTGCCAAAGCGGCATGGGATACAGCGCCGCGTAAACAAGCCCCACTCCGAACAGTGAATCCACCTGATCGACAATAAAGAAAACGCAGCCCTTTATCCCGCGTACCGTTTTTCCGCTCGGAATATCCAGTCTGCGTTTTACAAAGCTGTTTGGCAGCTCGAATAATACATATGCCAGCCCCATAGCCGCCCCCGCGGCAAGATTAAACAGCGGCGTGTTGCCGCACCGATAATAGATAAAGCACATATCGGGAAAGCCCAGGCACACAAATCCCCAAAGAAGCTGTGCCAGTGCGCTCGACAGCACCATTCCGAAAAAACCCGCCCATGTTTTATTGTCGCCAAAAAGGCGCTTGCCGTCGCGCAAAGTTTTCCCGCCGTCCATGGGGCGGTTTATCTGCGAATAAAGACGTGTTTTCACAAACAGCATATTCATTATTCCCGCAAGAATTACGGGAATAATTGTGATATACATTTTAAGTATCAGCATATGTTTGAAATAAGGATCGCTCCCTCGGCGCCGAAAAACGCGATACCCATCGCCAGCACCGCGCCCGCGGCAACGTCCTTGATAAATTTCACGTTTTCATCCTCATCGGGGCATAGCCTGTCGCAGAGCCGCTCCGCGGCGGTGTTGAAATATTCCGCCGAAAAAACTCCGCAGGTGAGGATAAGCAGGATAATATAATCGTACAAGCCCGACGAGGTAAGAATATTAAGCGCCAGAAATACCAATGCGATACATATGTATATCTTAAAGTTTCTTTCCGCACAAAATCCGCTTGCCAGCCCTCTTAACGCGCATTTAACGCTTTGCAGAAAATTCTTGTTTTTCATATTACGGTAAACGCGCTCCCCTCTCAATTCATTGCGGCAATACGCCAACTCTCGCATGAGCGGCTGCTATAAAACACCCGTCCTTACTCGTCGGGGACAAACTCCACATCGTTATGGACCGTAAAACCCAATATTTCAACTACCGTTCCGACATTATATCCGGGAACGTTCTTCTCAGCAATGGAATGCAGTAAGGTAACGCTATACACCAGAGCTTTGTATTCGACAGTGCCGCCGTCCTTGTAAAACAAGGGTATCGGAACAAGCAATATGACCGCAAGCACGACGGCAATGACAATACTGACTTTTTTCTTATTGATCATAAGCGACCTCCCTTACGCAGTTTTACAAACTTTGAGCACCGCTGTCGGGTACAAAACTCCGCATCATGGTATACTTCAAACCACAGTATTATGACCGTCGTTCCCTTATGACACCCGTCTGCGGTGGGGGAATGGCGCTTTATCAACTTGTATAAAGCCGAGTTGTTCGATATTGTGCCGCCATACCTGCAAACGCGATCTTAACGGGAAAATGAATGCCCCATGCGGTGTCAGGGTTAACATCTGTCCTTATCACAGCGCCTATTTACAGCTTTATATCCAGCTTTATCTCCACAAAGGACTTTATGCACTCCGCACACTTTTCAAAGCCCAACAGTGCGCTGTTAAGGCACAACTCGTAATTGGTGTAGTCGTCCCACTCCTTTCCGGTATAATAGCGGTAATATTCGCGTCTGTAACGGTCTATCTTCTTTATCTCGCGCTCAGCTTCCTTTTCATTGAGCGGCTCAAGCGCCATGACGTTTTTAATGCAGTTGTCCATGGGCGCCCATACGAACACGCGCACCACATTTTCTCTGTCCTTTAAAACGTAATCGGCACAGCGTCCCACAATAATGCAGGACTCCTTTTCAGCAAGCTCCTTGATTATCTTCGCCTGATAGTTGAACAGATTTTCGTCCGATACAAAATCGCTGCTTTCGGGAGGTATCAGTTTGCCGGTATATTTTTTCGTGATGGGGTTGAAAATGCCCTTGTTCACCTTTTCGTCCAGCTTCCCGAAAAGCTCCAGATTTATCCCGCTCTCCTCCGAAGCCATATAAAAAAGCTCCCTGTCGTAAAAAGGTATTCCCAACTCCTCGGACAGAATTTTCCCGGTTGTCCTGCCGCCGCTGCCGTAGCCGCGCGCAATGGTAATAACATACTTTTTTTCGCTCATAATATGACCCCCTTACCTTTTTACGGCGTTTATTCGCCCAGATACGCCTTTCTTACCGATTCGTCGTTTATCAGCTCCGAGGCTTTCCCCGAGAGCTTGACGCTGCCCGTTTCCAAAACATAGGCTCTGTCCGCGATGGACAGCGCCTTTTTCGCGTTCTGCTCTACAAGCAGAACGGTAGTGCCGCTCTCGCTGATAACTCTTATAATATCGAATATTTCCGATACGAGCAGCGGCGAAAGCCCCATTGACGGCTCGTCCATGAGGATAATGCGCGGTTTGCTCATCAGCGCTCTGCCCATGGCAAGCATTTGTTGCTCACCGCCCGACAGCGTCCCCGCTACCTGATTTTTGCGCTCTTCAAGCCGCGGGAAACGCTCGTATATCATTTTCAGCGAATCCGCTATCTCCGCCTTGTCCTTGCGGGTGTACGCACCCAGCTTCAGATTTTCCAGCACGCTGAGGTTCTGGAAGACGCGGCGTCCCTCGGGCACGTGCGCCATACCCATGGATACGATTTTATGGGGAGGGGTTTTCAGCAGATCCGTCCCCTCAAACATTATCGAACCGCTTTTTGCGGGGATAAGTCCGGTTATGGTGTGAAGAATGGTGGTCTTTCCCGCGCCGTTCGCGCCTATCAGCGCGATTACTTCTCCCTGATTAACCTCAAAGGATATTCCCTTTATAGCGCAGATAACTCCGTAATATACCTCTAAATCCTTTATCTCAAGCATTGCCATATAAGCTCCCCCCTATTCGCCGAGATACGCCCGAACGACCTCGGGGTCGCTGAGCACCTCGGAGGTGTTTCCCTGAGCCAACACCTTGCCGAAATTAAGCACCGTCAGCTGTTCGCATATTCCCGAAACAAGCCGCATATCGTGCTCTATCAGCAGGATAGTCACCGAAAATTCCTCACGGATAAAGCGTATGGTTTCCATCAGCTCCGCGGTTTCGTTCGGATTCATTCCCGCCGCGGGCTCGTCAAGCAGCAGCAGCTTGGGATTGGTTGCCAGCGCACGCGCTATCTCCAGCTTTCTCTGCTTGCCGTAGGGCAGGTTTGATGCGAGGAAATCCGCCTCGTCCTGCAAATCGAACACCTTTAAAAGCGACATCGCCTTTTCGTCCATCAGCTTTTCCTTTTTAAAGTAGGAGGGCAAGCGGAATACCCCCTCAAAGGTGCTGTATGTGATGATATTGTGCAGTCCGACCTTTACGTTATCCAGCACCGACATCTGTGAAAACAGGCGGATATTCTGGAAAGTTCTTGCAATCCCCGATTTGTTGATATCTATCTGGTTTTTGCCGACTATGCTGTGACCGTCCAGCAGAATATTGCCAAAGGTGGGCTTGTAAACTCCCGTGAGCATATTGAACACGGTAGTTTTTCCCGCTCCGTTCGGACCTATAAGACCGTAAAGCTGCCCATTTTCAATTTTCAGGTCAAGCCCGTCAACGGCGCGAAGCCCGCCGAACTGAATGCCGAGATTTTTTGTTTCCAGCAGTGCCATCAGGACTTCGCTCCTTTCATACCGTTGCGGCGGTTTTGTATAAATCTTGTTATTGAAATTTTTTCCTTGAACAGGTTGAATTTCTCGTTATTGTTGACTATCATCAGCAATATCAGCACCACCGCATAGATAAGCATACGATAATCCCTGAGATCACGCAGCATTTCGGGCAGCGCGTAAAGTATCACTGCCGCTATTATCGAGCCGCGCGTGCTGCCGATTCCTCCCAGCACGACGTACACCAGCACCAATATTGAAGTGTTGTATCCGAAAATAGAGGTATTCAGCGAGGATAGGTTGTGGGAATAAAGCACTCCCGCGACACCCGCGAAAAACGCCGATATCATGAATACTATCAGCTTATAGCGGGTCACGCTTATACCGACGGTTTCCGCGGCTATGCGGTTATCGCGTATGGATTTTACGGCGCGCCCCGTGCGGGAATTTATAAGGTTAAGAGAAACGAAGACCGTTATCAGCAGCAACACAAAGCCAACGGTGAAGTTTGAATCGTTGGGCGTACCCGTTATTCCCAGCGCGCCCTTTACGATGACTGTGCCGTCCTCCGCCAAATTGAGGTCGGAGGCGCTTTTGATGGAAACGTGCAGCCCGCTTCCGTCAACTCCCACATATAGCAGATTGACGATATTCTTTATTATTTCACCAAACGCGAGCGTGACTATCGCAAGATAATCTCCCCGCAATCGCAGGACGGGTATTCCTATCAGAAATCCGAAAATTCCCGCGGTAACTCCTCCCAGAACAAGGGAGATAACGAACCGCAGCCAGTCAAGCGGGATATTATCCTTAAGCAGCACCGAGAAAAACGCTCCCACATATGCGCCTATGCACATAAATCCCGCGTGTCCCAGTGAGAGATCACCCAGAATACCTACCACAAGATTAAGCGATACCGCCATGATGGAATATATGCAAAGCGGCACCAGCATGCCCTTGAACTGGTACATTTTATCGTTTGTTGCACAGATTATCGACACGACGATAAATGCCGCGATCAACATTCCGTAGGTGATGAGATTGCTTTTGGTGGTCGGCTTGAGCGCCTTTTTTCCTTTTTGCATTTACTATCACCTCAGACTTTCTCGTTGATCTTCTTGCCGAGCAGACCTGTCGGCTTGAACAGAAGAATTATTATCAGCACTCCGAAAACTATCGCGTCGGAGAATTGGGTTGAGATATATCCCTTGCTTAAATTCTCGATGACCCCCAGCAATATGCCGCCGACCATAGCGCCCGGTATAGAGCCTATTCCGCCGAAAACCGCCGCGGTAAACGCCTTGATACCGGGCATAGCTCCGGTAGTGGGAGATAGCGCGGGGTAAGATGAACAAAGCAGCGCTCCGGCGACCGCCGCCAACGCCGAACCGATAAGAAAAGTAAGCGAAATGGTGGAATTTACGTTTATACCCATAAGCTGCGCCGCTCCCTTATCCTCGGAAACCGCCAGCATTGCGCGCCCCGGCTTGGTCTTGTTTATGAATAGGTTCAAAGCCACCATTATAATGACCGAAACAACTATCGTCGCAATCGTTTCACCCTGTATATGAAGCTGATTGTCAAACAGGTCGATAGCGGGAATATTTACCACCGAGGTAAAGCTCTTTGTGTCGGACTTGAAAATCAGAAGCGCCGAGTTCTGAAGCAGGTAGCTCACGCCTATCGCCGTAATGAGCACCGCCAGCGAGGACGCTTTGCGAAGCGGCTTATATGCCACCTTTTCAATTACCACGCCCAGCACCGCACAGACAACTATCGACCCGCAAACGCCGACATACGGAGGAAGTCCCCATGTGATACATATGGTGTATATCGCGTATGCGCCCACCATAATAACATCTCCATGGGCAAAATTCAGCATTTTGGCAATGCCGTAGACCATGGTATATCCGAGCGCTATCAGAGCGTATATGCTGCCCAGACTTATGCCCGAAACCAGATAACTCAAAAAACTCATGTAACTTCCTCCTGTTTTATAATAGGACTGTTTGATAGCCTTCCACATAATATTGGAAGGTTATCAAACAGTACTTCAGTATAGTCCAAATATGCCGTATAGAATTCTCTATACGGCATACCGATAACTATCGCGAAAAACTTTTTACATTGCCTTATAGCTTCCGTCGTTGATTACAACCGCCTTGGGAGCCTTGGAAGGCTCGCCGTCGGCAGCCCATGTGATGGAAGTGCCTGTTACTCCGTCAACCGTGATCTCCGTCATAGCCTTTTTAAGAGCGTCACAGATTTCCGAAGAGGACATATCGGCATTAATGCCTGCCTGCTCTGCCGCTGCTTTGATGATGTAGATAGCATCGTAAGCGTCAGCGGCAAACTGATTCATTGTTTCATTGCCGTACTTAGCTGTATACTCGGTTACAAAGTGTACGGTAGCTTCGTCGGTAGCGTCAGCAGCGAAAGGAGTCAGCAGCATAACGCCTTCTGCGAGAGATATGTCAAAGTTCTTCATGTTAAGAATACCGTCCAGACCGTCGCAGCCGAATACCTTGATATCAAGACCCGCATTCTTAGCCTGCTGGAGAATGAGGGATGCCTCGCTGTAATAGATCGGCAGGAACAGAAGTTCAGCGCCGCTGTCCTTGATAGACTGGATCTGAGCGGAGAAGTCGGTAGCATTGTCGGAAGTAAAGGACTGCTCGGAAACTATCTCCAGGCTCTTGGCACTTGCCTCGGACTTGAACTTGTCAAAGATACCCGCGGAATAAGCATTGTCTGACTGGTAAATTGCCGCGATCTTAGTAGCCAGGTTCTGCTCAGCGATGTAGTCAGCCGAAGCTACACCCTGGTTCGGGTCGGAGAAGCATACGCGGAAAGCGTTGTCCGCGGAAATGCACTCTACCGCTGTGGAAGAAGGGGTCAGCAGGAACATATTGTCCTTAGCAGCCTCCGCGCCGAACGCGATGCACGCGCCCGAGGTAACAGTGCCGATGGAGAGATCCATATCCCAGTCCTTAAGCACGTTGTAAGCGTTTACAGCTTTCTCCTCGCCTGCTTCATCATCCTGCATATTGAATTCAATAGTGCAGCCGTTGATGCCGCCGGCAGCATTGATCTCGTCAATCGCCAGCTGAGCACCGTTCTTTACACCGTTTCCGTAAAGAGCGTAGTCGCCCGTCAAGGGACCGCTGCCGCCGATTCTGAGGACACTGCCGCTTGCCGTGGAGTTACTGTCATTCGCGCTGTCATTTCCTGATGAGTCACCGTCGCTCTTGCAGGCAGTAAGGCAGGTAATTGCTGCCGCAGCTGCGAGAATCGACGCCATGATCTTCTTTAATTTCATAAAGTAAAACCTCCGTAAAGTAATTATGCAGGATTTTTATATATTTAATTCAATTCCGCATATGGTTATTATATACTTTTGTTCCCTTCTTGTCAATAGATAATTCAAAATTCTGCTGATTTCACGCAATTTTTATAAAAAACGTCCAAATTTCTACCTAAAAAAACCGCTTCTGCAACAAATTTATTAAAAACTTGCATAGGGAACTGGAGTGCTTGTAAAGATTTGTCTCCGATAAAAAACCTGCGCAGATTCTGCGCAGGTTTAAATTGTAGCTTTAGCGCAAAAAACCACCGCTTGAAGCGGTGGAATAAAAATCTTTA
>CAJULF010000052.1 GCA_910587135.1 uncultured Oscillospiraceae bacterium | reverse complement strand
TATAATGCGCTCTAAGTTACCCGAAGCACAGGAATTCGAGTCGTGGGTCTGTGATAGAATTTTACCCTCTTTGAGAAAACACGGTGCGTATTTCACAGCGGAAACGCTCCACAAAACAATGAGCGATCCTCGAGAACTCGCAAAACTGCTGAACACTCTTGCTGATGAACAGGAAAAATGCAAGAAGCTCGAAAAGGAAAACGCCTTGCTTGCGGGTAAGGCAAATTACTATGACCGAATTCTGCACAGCAAAAATGCTGTTCCCGTAACGCAGATCGCAAAGGATTACGGCATGACGGCGATCGCATTCAACAGAATGCTTCACGATTACGGGATTCAGTATTCCGTAAGAAATACATGGGTGCTTTATGCGGAGTACGCAAACCTCGGCTATACGCAGAGCAAGACCTACGCAATTGACGAGGATAAAGCGGTAATGCACACTTGCTGGACTCAACAGGGGCGCATTTTCCTTTACGAATTTTTGAAATCGCATGGCGTTCTGCCTATGTGTGAGCAGGAGGACTACGATGAAACCGTTGTATAAGTATTCGGCTGAAACAGCAAAGCACGACGGCGAAATTGACGCTTGGCGCGAGAGCCGCGATGAAAATATCCGCTGTCGGGATTTCCTTGACCAACAGGTCAGAGAAAAATTTGATGGTTTTCGTTTGCCCGATGAGTGCGCCGAAAATGCAATCAAAGAATTCGGCTACGACAGAACGATGTGGGTAATTGCCAATACAATTCTTGAGCGAAAGGGCGACGGCAGATTCGGTCAGCAGAATAGAAAGTGGGCGCAAAGCCTTCATGTCGCACAAGATCGGCATAATTACGAGTTCGCTCTGGAATCGCACAGCTGCACCGTTGACGGTCTGGCGAGCGATGTTCGGAAAATGTATGCGAAACTCAATTTGTTTTCGGGAGAGCATATCGTGAAGTCGGACGAACCGCAGGACTATACGGGAAAGCTGTTAATTCTTCGGGATACTTCTTTGAGTGAGGAATATAGGACGCCGGAAAATCAGTTATTTCTCGCGAAAAGCGGCTTCGGCTGTTCGCCTACAACAAGCGGCAGAAAGATAATGGGCGAGTTTCTGAATGACGGAGAGAAAGCACAGTTTTATCGTCAGGATTTTATCGGCGTGGCAGCCGATGAATACCTTCCCGATTGGGCGCGGGAAAGGCTCGCGGAGCTTACTGCGGAGCAGGAGCAGACGCAGAACGATTCGCCTAAAATGGGTATGTAAGCCGCGGAGCGATCCGCGGTTTTTGCATAAATAAATTATTTTTTGGAGGACTTTTATGAGAAATTTTTTCAAGAGCATCAAGGACACTTTTCAGGCAGTAAAGGCAAAGTTCAGCAGCGGTAAGGCGAAGGCACGCCGTAAGATTCAGAGAACCCTTGCAACGGTCAGAACGGCAGCTTACCATTTTGCGGTAAGATTCCGCATGAGAACGGCACAGGCGAGGTTTGTGCTTGCCGAAACACGCGGCGAAAACTTTGTCGACAGCGGTATCAAGATTCTGATCGCCGTGGTTATTGGTGCGCTGCTGCTCGGCGGTTTGTACGCACTTTTCGGTGATACCATTATGCCGACAGTCACCGAAAAGGTCAAGAAAATGTTCGAATTCAAGGGCTGATGGAAAAGCTCGTAACGTGGCTTATAGTGCTGATTGCGGTCGTGTTTTTAGCACGACCGCAATCGGACAGGGTCACTGAAAAAACGGAAATTGTTGCAAGCGAGGAATGTGCCGATGAGGGATCAGACAGCGGGTCAATCATTTTAACGGTCGTTATTATCTTGATCATTATCGGTGTGGTTTCGGACGCTTGCGGATCGGAGGAAATATGAAAATTGACGTAAGGATCAACAGCTTGACGCCCGGCGACGGCAGCGTGAAAGCAATCGCTTCGGCGAACCTTGACGACTGCTTTGCGGTCAAAAATATTCGGGTGGTCGAGGGAAAGAACGGATTATTCGTGTCCATGCCATCGTACAAGGGAACGGACGGCGAGTATCACGACCTCTGCTTCCCCACCACTCCCGAACTGAGAAAACAGCTTAACGGTGCGGTTGCGGAGGCGTACAAACAGGCTATCGTGCAGCTTCAGGAGCAGTCCGCAGCAAATTTTACTCAGTCGGAACAGACATATGAGTCTGCTCCGACGATGTCCATGTAAACCCAAAAACAATAGACTTTATGGAGGATTTTTATGAGAAACTTTTTTAAGAACATTTT
Organism: uncultured Oscillospiraceae bacterium; assembly: GCA_910587135.1. GTDB lineage: Bacteria > Bacillota > Clostridia > Oscillospirales > Ruminococcaceae > CAG-115. The sequence continues at coordinate 16,179 of CAJULF010000052.1, read as the reverse complement.
CAAGGCGGCTAAGGCAAAGTTCAGCGGCGTTAAGGCGGCAGTAAGCCGTAAAATTAAGAGAACCCGTGCGGCAATCAATGCGGCAGCTTACAATTTTGCGGTGAGAATCCGCATGAGAATGGTGCAGACAAGGCTTGTGCTTGCGGAAACCCGCGGCGAAAACTTTGTCGACAGCGGTATCAAGATTCTGATCGCAGTCGTTATCGGTGCACTGCTGCTCGGCGGTCTGTATGCACTTTTCGGTGATACAATCATGCCTACCGTGACGCAGAAAGTACGAGATATGTTCGATTTCAAGGGCTGATGATCGGCTCTGTTGGGCAGGTTGCCGCAATTACAATACTGCTTGGCATCGGCTCTATAATGGACATTAAAACCCGTGAAATTCCGAATTGGATAAGCGCTGCTATTTTAATTACAGCGGCGTTTAATTTTGATTGGAAGAATTTATGGGGAATTATAGTCGCTGTCATATTTTTCTCCGTGGCGCTCGCTACGGAAAAAATAGGCGGCGGTGATGTCAAGCTGATTGCGGCTCTGAGCGTGGTTTGCGGACTTTGGGGCAGCTTTGCGCTGCTCCTTTTCGCGCAAATTGCCATGCTTGTTTTTTATGGAGTTTCCGTTATCGTACAGAAGCTCCGCGGCAGAACGGCAGATAAAAATCTGCCGTTTGTGCCGTTTATTTTTATCGGCTATTTGGCTTCAAAACTCATTTTTTGAAAGGAATACGGCAATGAAATTTTTGAAAAACAGAACGGTTCTCGGCGTTGTTTGTATCGCGCTGGCGCTGATTATTTGCTTCGCGATCACTCCGCTTTTTAACGCTTCTAAAAGCAGCACGATGAAGATCGTGCGTATCAAGAGCGACGTGAAAATCGGGCAGGAAATTGCCTCGAAAGATATCGAGGTTATTGAGGTCGGAGCGTATAATATGCCCTCCGAGGTGCTGCAGAAATCCGAGGACGTTGTCGGAAAATACGCGGCTGTGGAAATGATCAAGGGCGAGTACGTTCTCAGCGCAAAGATCAGTGATACTTCCGCCTCGGAGAATGCGTATTTGTACAACCTCACGGGCGAAAAGCGCGCTATTTCCATAACGATCCCGTCCTTTGCGGGAGGTCTTTCGGGCAAGCTCATTTCGGGAGATATTGTTTCGGTGATCGCAGTTGATTACAAGGAAAAGGGCGAAACGCTTGTTCCCGAAGAACTGCAATACGTTGAGGTTATTGCGGTCACAGACAGCAAGGGCAACGACGATGAAACCATTACCGTGAAGCCCGACGGCGAGGAAGAAACGGAACTTCCCGAAACCGTGACCTTGCTCGTTACTCCCGAACAGGCGAATATCCTTGCGGAACTCGAGGCGGAGGGAGAAATTCACGTTGCGCTCGTATACCGTGGAACACCCGAAAATGCGCAGAAATTCATTTCGGCGCAGGAAAAATACTTGGAGGAATTGGCTTTGACGAATGAAAAAGAGGAAAACAGCAGCAAGCCCGAAGTACCGCAGAAGCCCTCGCAGAGCGAGATTGCCGAGAATACAAATACCGAGGAAAACTCCGATGAGAGTGTTCCCGAAGGTAATTCGGGAATCGATAAAATAATTATTGACCCCGAAGATAATTCCAATACGCAGTCCGAAAATAATTCGGACGACAATTCCGGAACGGAGGTGACCTCGAATGGCGAATCTGTTTAAAAGCCTTATGTCGCACGGCGATGATGACGAGGAACTTGACCTCGAATTCGACCTTGCAAATCCCGAGGCAGACTGCTTTGAGCTGCCTCCCGACAGGCAGGATAATCAGGTGCTTGCCGTTTGGGGTTCGCCCTCTTCGGGCAAAACCATTATGAGCGTTAAATTGGCAAGATATATTGCCTCGCAAAAGAAGAACGTTATCTTGGTTTTAGCAGATATGTCCGCGCCGCCTCTCCCCTATGTCTGCCCGCCCTCCGATCTGGAATCGGAAACCTCGCTCGGCAATATCCTCGGCGCGGCTCATGTTGATGAAAACCTCATCAAGCAGAACGCTATTTTGCATAAGAAAAACGAGTATCTCACCATGCTTGCCATGTTGAAAGGCGAGAATGCCTTTAGTTATGCGCCTTACACGGAAACTCAGGCACGGGAGCTTCTAAACGAATTGCGGAAAATGTGTGACTATATCATTATCGACTGCACAAGCAATATAACCAATGACGCACTCTCGGCGGTATCGCTGATTGAGTCCGACGCGGTTCTGCGCCTTGTTTCATGCGATTTAAAATCTATCAGCTACCTCAACTCACAATTACCGCTTTTATTGGATAATAAATTCAACGCCAACAAGCAGTATAAGGCGGCGAGCAACGTATCCTCATTCCAAGCCGATGACGAGATAGAGCAGATAGTCGGCGGCGTTAGCTTTAAAATTCCGCATTCCGATGAGGTTTACAAGCAGTTCCTTTCGGGGAATTTATTCGCAGGGCTTACCGAAAAAGACAGCAAGGATTTCCGCAAAACCGTATCGAAAATAGCAAACGAGGTGTTCGAGATATGAATTTAGTTGCAAATTCCAATACACAGAATCTGTTCTTCAAGTCGGATAAAAAGCGGGATTTCGCCGATGTCTTGACCGAGGTTCAAGGGGAAATTTCCGGCAAATATTCCTCACTCATTATCGACGGGATAAACAATATCAACTCCGACAATGACGAGATCAAAAACCAAGTCAAGCGGTATATCGGGAAGTATCTGCTTGACAGGCGCATTTCCGTTGAGGGATTGACGCAGACGGAGCTTGTGGATAAGCTCTACACCGAAATGGCTGAATTTTCGTTTCTTACGAAATATATTTTCGGAACTGGCATTGAGGAAGTGAACATCAATTCCTGGGACGATATTGAGGTGCAGTATTCCGACGGTACGAACGTCAAAATCGATGAGAAATTCGACTCGCCCGACCATGCCATAAATGTGGTGCGGCGTATGCTCCATGTTTCGGGAATGGTGCTTGACAATACCTCGCCCGCAATTCTTGGTCATTTGTCCAAGAACATAAGAATTGCGGTTTTGAAAACTCCACTGGTGGACGAGGATGTCGGCGTAGCGGCTTCGATCCGTATCGTCAACGCGCAGAAATTGAAAAAAGAGGATTTCGTTAAGTCGGGAACGGCAACGGGCGAGATGATGGAGCTGCTTTCCGCACTTGTCCGTTACGGCGTTTCAACTACGGTTGCGGGCGCGACATCATCGGGAAAAACTACCTTGACGGGTTGGTTATTGACCACTATTCCTTACGACAAGCGAATTCTTACCATTGAAAGCGGCTCTCGTGAACTTGACTTGGTGGTGCGCGATGCAAACGGTAAGGTGCTGAACAAGGTCGTTCACACCATTACCCGCGAATCCGAGGACGAACGAAAGTCCACTTCACAGGACGATTTGTTGGATATGGCGCTGCGCTTTCACCCCGATTACATTGTAGTCGGAGAAATGCGCTCCTCAGAGGCTGATTCCGCTCAGGAAGCGGCGAGAACGGGACATACCGTTATAACGACGATCCACTCGAATTCGTGTGAATCGACTTGGCGCAGAATGGTAACGCTTTGCAAGAGAAAATATCCCAATGTCGATGACAACGTAATTTTGAATTTGGTCACCGAGGCGTTTCCCATCGTCGTTTACGCAAAGCAGCTTGAAAATAAGCAGCGCCGTATTATGGAAATTATGGAGTGCGAAATCTGCGCTGATGGAACGAGAAAATACCATTCTTTGTACCGTTATAAAATCTCGGAAAACCGCATGGAGAACGGAAAATTTATCGTCAAGGGCGAGCATGAAAAAGTTGAGCAGATTTCCGAATCGCTCCAAAGACGGCTGCTCGAAAACGGTATGCCGTTTGGAGAGTTGGAGGCATTGATGAAAGGGGGAAAATCCGCATGAACGCTATTTTAACCGTGGCTTTTATCGGCATGGTTGTCGGTTTTTTCTTGCTGTTCGGTATTTCACCTATGGAATTCACCGAGGGGATTTTTACTCGGATACTCGCGAAACCGAACAGTATAAAATCGCAGATCAACGAAGCTACGAAAAGAAAAAAGCCGAATGTATTTCGGCGCGAGATATCCGAGGCGCAGGAAATTCTGCGCCTTACCAACAGAACGAACATGTTCGGAATTTTATGCGCTTGCTCCCTCGGTCTGGCAGCGATAGGAATTTGTGTAGCAATCGCTATTGGGAACGCTTTTCTTGCTCCCGTAATGGCTGTGGGGTTGATGTTTGTGCCGTTCTGGTATGTCAAAACAACGGCGACCAATTATAAGAAAGCAATATCGTCCGAGTTGGAAACGGCGCTGTCCATTATAACAACGGCATATTTGAGAAATGAGGACATTATAACCTCTATCGAGGAAAATGTCCACTATCTGAACGCGCCTGTCAAGGCGGTTTTCGAGAACTTTATAAGTCGTATAAAACTATCCAATCCGGATATTACGGCGGCAATCCTCGACATGAAAACCAAAATCGACAACGAGGTGTTCCACGAATGGTGCGATAGTCTGATCCTCTGCCAGAGTGACCGCAGCTTGAAGTCCACCCTCACGCCTATCGTAAATAAGCTGTCGGATATGCGCGTAATAAATGCGGATTTGGAGTACATGATCACGGGACCGCGCAAGGAATTTATTTCAATGGCATTTCTCGTGATCGGAAATATTCCGTTGTTATATATGCTGAATAAGGCTTGGTACAATTCGCTGATGAATACCGTTGTCGGGCAAATTGTGCTGGCAATTTCGGCGGTCGGGATTTTTATTTCGACGGCAATCGTTATCAAGCTGACCAAGCCGATTGAATATAAGCGATAAGGGGGGAGAAAATGCAGTTTTTATTATTTATATTCGGCGTTATGTTGGGAACGGGATTGTTTATGCTGCTTGCCAACGCGCTGAAAATCCCCTATCTTAAAACTTCACAGGCGGTTATGAATACAGGTAGGAACGACAAAAAGCTGTCAAAATCCATTGAGGCAATAATGCTTGGCATCGCCGCAAAGATCGGAAAAATTATCCCGATGGATAAATATAAAAGGACACGGTTGGAAAGCACATTAAAATCGGCGGGAATAAAAATGACGCCCGAAACATTTACCGCACTGTCATTTGTAAAGGCGTTTTCCGTGGCGCTACTGGCTGTTCCGTGCGCGTTTTTTATGCCGCTGTTAATTCCGTTTTTCATAATTCTCGCCGTTGCCATCTACTTCCGTGAGAACGGCAAGGCTGATGAAAAAATGAGAGAAAAGCGTGACGCTATCGAGCAGGAGCTCCCCCGCTTTGTGGCTACTGTGGAACAGGAGCTGAAAACGAGCCGTGATGTGCTGTCGATTATGGAGAACTTTAAAAAACACGCGGGAGTGCATTTTGCATACGAGCTTGACGTAACCACTGCGGATATGCGCAGCTCCAGTTATGAAGCGGCTTTGACGCGTTTTGAAGCTCGTATCGGATCGGCGCAGCTCTCCGATGTTGTCAGAGGCTTGGTTTCCGTTATCCGAGGCGATGACAGCGCGGTATATTTCAAAATGCTGGCGCACGATTTCAAGCTGATCGAACTTCAAAGGCTCAAGGCTAAAGCAGCGAAGATACCGCCGAAAATCCGCATTTTCAGCTTCGGAATGTTAATGCTGTTTTTGTTGACTTACCTTGTCGTTATGGGAATGCAATTGCTCGACTCGCTCGGCTCAATGGCTTAACGGGAGGTGCGTATGAAAAAATTATTGAAAAGTCGCCGCGGTGAGGGATATTTCGATATTGTGATCGTTGTTCTCGTTGTGGTAATGGTGATCGCACTTATAATGGCAGTCGCGCCTGTTGTATCGGCGAAAATTCAGCTTGACAATTATGCCGATGAGCTTGTGCGCGAGGCTGAAATCTCAGGTAGAATAGGCTCGGAAACCACAGCGAGGGCGCAGGTTTTAACCGAGAGGACGGGTATTGCACCCAAAATCGAGTGGTCGCGGTCTGGAAAGGTGCAGCTCAATCAGGAGTTCACGGTCACTTGCACTTATAAAATGGACATCGGTTTCGGCGAGTTCGGGAGTTTCCCTGTGACGCTGACCGCAAAGGCTTCGGGCAAAAGTGAGGTGTACCACAAATGACGAAAATACGCAGACTTTTGCACTCGAAAAAAGCCTATTCCTCCGCGCCTTTAGCTGTTGTGATCGCCCTTGCGGGAATGATGTTTTTTGTGGTGCTGTGGCAGATAATTAGGCTGATCACGATTTCGGCGGGAATTAAGGACGCGGTTCAGTCGGCTGTGATCGCGACCTCGGTCGGGAATTACAGCAATGTCTATGACGGAGTGCGCGAGGGGTATTCCGGCGGATATCGGTACTCCGGAAATTCGTGGAGAACGGCGGTATCTACGGGTGATGTTTACGGTCGTTTGGATCAGCTTCTCGGCTTGCATAGCAGTTGTGGAAAACACATCAAAACCAACTCCGACGGAACGGAATATGCGGTCTATGGTTTATCCGTAAATGTGGAAAACGCACAATTTGCGCCGACATCGGGAGATATTCCGCAGTTTTCAGCGACCTCATATATAACGTTGGAAGTGCCGTTGTCGTTCTGCGGAGATGTGCTTCCGCCGATGAAAATACGGCTCTGTGTGAAATCCAAGTACACACCGAAATTCTAACGAATATCCACAGGAAAACAAAAAAGTTTTGTTGTTTATGTAGATTTTCCCGAAAACCACTGGATTTAATCTGTGCGGTATGGTAAAATGCAGATAACAACAAAGCACCGACAACGAAAGGACTGGTGATTTTATGACAATGAAAACAAAAAGAGGGTTAGCGATAGGCGGCGGAACGGTATTATGCGCAGCGCTTGCTATACTCATAGCGACACGCTTCGCGTCCGAACCCGAGGCGGTCACGCCAAGCACTCCCGAGGTAAGCTCCGAACCCACGATAAGCGTAGAGATATCCACTGCAAAGCGTGAGGAAACCAAGCCGATTGAGATAGAAAAGCCCGAGGTGAGTACGGTTATCGAACCCGTCAACAAACCCTCTGAAATCGACCCCAATAAGGAAAGTGAAAACTTCATCGAGGGCGGCGGTATCGAGATTGAGCAGAACTTCCTCGAACCCGAAAAGGAGAACGAGCCGCCCGCTCCTCCCACAATTGAGGACGAGGAAATGCTCACCAACCCCGATCAGGAACCCGTCTACGAACCCGAACAGGTCAAACCGCAGCAGACAACTTCCGAAACTCCATCGGATACGCCTAAGCACGGTGATAAAAAGGACGGCATGATCTACATCAACGGCTTCGGATGGGTAGTTGATGAAGGCGGCGGAGGAGAAGGTGAGTACCTTGAGGGGATGTATGAAAATGGCAATAAGATAGGCTACTTCGGATAAATCCAAAAGCGCTGAGCAAAAGGCTTGGCGCTTGTTTTTGTGGAGGTGTAAATGAGAAAAATAATTAGAATGATTGCCGCCGTCATGGTGGCAATTTTCTGTTTGCATACCGTTTCGTTTGCGGACAGCGGCGGCGATCCGAATATTGATAACGGCGGCGGAAATCTGCTGGATGGAAGCAAAGAGAATTTCTGGAATCCCGGAAATGAGGGCGTAAGAGTTACCGTTGTAGATTCTAAAACAGGAGCAATAAAGTCAGCATCAGTTGATTATACCAATAACCATCCCGATGATATTGTGTTTCACTTTGGAAAAGTAAGCAAAGCAGAATATATTGGCGGCAGAGTAATTTCACCAAGCACAGTAAAATATTCTTATAAAAACCCATCACAGCCACTTCCAACAGTTATTTCAGATGGGAGTGGTTTCACAGATATTGAAGCGATACGCAGTTACTTTACAGATGAAAAAGTAGTGGAAATCATTGCTGAGCAGGCAGGATTTGCACTTGATGATCTCATCAACGGCGATTACAAGCTGATGCTCGAACCGATCATGTATATCACCTATAACGGTATCAGGACGGCGATGACGGCTACTGAGGCGGCGCTCTACAATATGCAGACAGGCGGCGATGTGATCAATAAATTCGGTCCGCTGTCGCATAAGAATCTGCCTTTGGCGATGTTCCTCGAAAAAGACGACCTCGGATATTCCGCATGGACGGGTGCTACCGATGCGAAAGCTACCGACAGTGATATTATCCAATATCTCGGCGTGGGCATTGTTTCGTTCAAGGAAAAAGAGGAGGAAGTCGAGGTCGCGGCGAGCGATTACGAATATCGCGTAGATACGGACGTATATACGAGCGTTACCGTAACAGGCGGCGAACATAATCCGGACAATCCTGTCACGGTGCGGTTTTATATTAAAAACAAGGTTTATACCGTGAGCAATATCGTGTACCCCGATGGCGGTTCGCAGCTCGTTTGGTGCAAATGGCACACGCCGAACACCGAGCAAACCGTGAATATAAAGGTAACGGTGACTGGCGGCGCTGATGTCAGCAAAACCAATATTACGGCGAATATTGTTGACCTCAACAAGAACCCTCCTCCCGATCCGACAGCCGATGACCGCAACGACAGTTTCCGTGCGGTATCAACTCCAAATTATCCGCAGCGCACCTCCGCTTCATGGAGCGTCTGGAGAGCAAGGTGGATTCCCGATTGGGTATGGATTTCCCGCTGGCGCTGGCATACCATTCATTACTCGGACGGTACAACGGGCGGTTATTGGCAGGATCACGGCTACTGGGAAGATCAGGGCGAATGGGAGTTTTATACAAATTCTTACTCCGTTTCAATGAACGCAAATATGCGTATCACCTGCGATGAGAAAAACCCGACAGCAAACGGCAGAACAATGAAATCCGGCTACGGGATCAACGAAAAGGTGACGGGCAGCGTTTCGGGAAACGGCGAACATACCGCATTGCAGAATGCTGTGACCTATTTCCCCGAATTTTACTACAAGACATATTGGAGATTGCTTGAAAGCACTTCAACAAACGTTTTGGAGTTCAGGAAAAACAAGTACAGCACCTATAATAATCGGACACATTTTTCGCCGATCTGGTATCCTGACGGAACGTATAAGGTGTACACTTGGGCACTCGACTGCTGGACTCCTGCGGGAATGCTTTCCGTAAACTTGACCGACAGCCTTACCATTAAAGGCAACGTATTCGACGACTGGCACATCGCCCCGTCGTATTAAGAAAGGAATTAACAATTATGAAAAAGAAAACAATCAAAATTATTTCTGTTGTAATGATTATGATTATCGCAATGACCGCAATGTCCGTTTGCGCCTTTGCGGACGGCGATGTCGCGGGTGCAATCGAGGGCACATGGAAGTCCGCTTCGGGGCAGATCAAAACCGTTGTAAACAACGTTGTATTCCCGATTATCGACCTTATTTTAGCGGTATTTTTCTTTGCCAAACTCGCACTTTCGTATTTTGATTATCGGAAATCGGGACACTTTGAATGGGCGGCTCCCGCGATTTTATTCGCTTGCTTAGTGTTTACGCTGACCGCGCCGATGTATATTTGGCAGATCGTAAATATATGATTTTTGTTGGTTTTGGTGATAGATTTCCGCCGCCGAAAACGGTATAATGTGTTCTGATAACGTACAGAGGGGGTGGAAAAATGCACCGAAAATTTATCCGCGAAATGTTTCTCGGAGGGCTCAGACCCTCGGATTCATGCAAATTTGAAACAAAGGAATATGAAAAATTCCAAAAGCAGTTCACGCTTTTGTATCGGGAAATTCAAGGAATGCTGCCGAAAGAAAAGCGCAAAAGGCTCGAGCAATTATGCGATGCGCACACAGCAATGCAGGGCGAAATTGTGATTGACGCGTTTGTCAACGGCTTCAAAATCGGCATGAATTTGGCGGCGGAGAGCTTTTATTCAGAGGAAAAATAATTATCAAGGCAATGTCCGAGTGCTTCGGACATTGCCGTTTTGGAGGTGAAACTATTTTTGTTTTCGATATAGGCGCGGATTTTGTAACCAAAATTTTTGACTACTTTTCCGACCTGTTATATCAAAAAATTATCGCATTACTCGGCGATTTTTTCGGCGTGATGAACGCCACGGGCTACGACCTTTTCGGACTTCCGTGGGTGAAACAGATCGTGCAGCTTTTCAGTAATTTCGGATGGACGTTATTTATTGTTGGAATAGTTGTTGCCCTGTTCGATTTTGCAATAGAGTCGCAGAACGGACGCGGCGATCCCAAAGCACTTGCGTTAAATATAATCAAGGGATTTTTCGCGGTAAATCTGTTTTGCACAGTACCTGTGCAGCTCTACGGATTTGCGGTATCGCTCCAAAGCAGTATGTCTTCCGATCTTACTGGCTTGATTGCGCCGGAGGGCAGCGGAACGCTTTTGAACGCCTGCCTTGACGTTATAAACGGATTTTTATTTGGTCCTCTGCTTGGCATTCTGATCGCGGTAATGATGGGCTATTCGGTTATCAAGGTGTTCTTCGCAAGCATAAAGCGCGGCGGAATTCTGCTGATACAAATAGCGGTCGGAGCGATGTATATGTTCAGTGTCCCGAGGGGCTACACAGACGGCTTTATCATGTGGGTAAAACAGGTGATAGCGACCTGTCTGACCGCATTTTTACAGTCGACTATGCTTGTGTGCGGACTCATTCTGTTTAAGGATTACTGGCTGCTTGGATTGGGAATTATGCTTGCGGCAGGAGAAATTCCGAGGATCGCAGGACTGTTCGGACTGGAAACTGCGGCGCGACCGAATATAAACGGCGTTATCAATACGGCTCAATCGGCGGTTCACCTCAAGCAGATGGTGTCGTCGGTTGCAAAAAAATAAGGAGGCTATATGTACATTTATCCCGACAACCTCAAAGCCGCGCCAACGCTGTTTCTGTGGCGGCTGAAAGACCTTGCCGTGATCGGTATCGGTGCGTTAATTTCCGTGTTCGCAATGTCGCAAACGGGGTTTTCATTACCCGTTATAATTACGCTTGTGTACGCGTTTCTGGCAATACGACACGATGATATAAGCATTCTCGATTTTATAAAATACGCGACAAGGTATTTTTTTATCGAGCAACAAGAATATAGATGGAGGTTACATTGAAAGACAAGAAACAACAGAACAGGCAGAACCAAAGCACTCGGCAGCTCCTCGGAATCGAGGGGATAACCGAATATTCTCTAAAGACCGCTTCAAACGAGGCGGTCTTTTTCAGTATCAAGCCGAGCAATATTTCCGTGATGTCCGAAGCGAGTCTGTCGGCGAAGATATACTCGCTGATGAGCGTTCTCAAAGGCTTGACGGAGATCGAAATACTCTGCGTGAACAGCCGCGAGAGCTTTGAGAGCAATAAAAATCACTTGAAAAATCTCTCGAAAAAGGAAGAAAATCCTGCAGTGCGTAAACTGCTCGAGCAGGATATGCAGCACCTCGATCATATTCAGGCGCTGACGGCTACGGCTCGTGAATTTTTGCTTATAGTGCGCATTCGAGGGCTGAAAGACAAGGAGATTTTTTCGTATCTGAACAGGATCGAAAAGACCTTGAACGAGAACGGATTCTCGGCAAGACGATACGACGGCGAGGACATCAAGACGCTCCTCGCCGTCTATTTTGAACAGAACGTGACCACGGAAAAATTTGAAAATAACGATGGAGAAAGGTGGATTTTAAATGGCTGATAAACTTATTTTAAACGCGAATATGGTCTGCAAGGCAGATCGGTTTGTTCCCAAGAAATGCGCTGTGGAAAAGGTAATAGAGGTCTCCGATACGGAGTTCAAAAAATTCATCGAAAAGCCTATGGAGCGCAACTATTATCTTCCGCAGTACAAGGAATTGATGGGCTATTATAACAATACCTATCACGGAGTGCTTTTTGTGAACAAAGAAAACGGTGATGGACTTCTCGTCAATTCTGAGGGATATGATTATGCCCGCTATTCGCAATATATTCCGAATGCAAGGGATATTGTTCATCAGCATGAGCAGAGTCTGATGCTGGACGATCTGAAAATCCACATGGATTGCTGCATTGACAGATGGCTAAAACAAAATGCAAATGAGAGTGAATTCAGCATATCGCTGACAGATCTTATTGACGACAGTAATCTCGCCGAAATATTTGTGGATTACGCCTCGGATGTGCTCTGCGGTGATCCGAGGATCGATGACTGTGAACTGACCCATAACTCTTTAGAAGTGACTAAGCGCGAGCTTGTTGAAACAAGGCTTTACTGTCCGCTGACATTTCGTGTCGATCCTGACGATCCATGTGATGATTATGACGAAGTAGATTCCGCAAATTATATCGGTTACGATAATGAAATTAATGCGGCTATCCGTGCCGATCTTTATAGTGACGAGGACGCTGTAAAGCACGGGTTGGCGGCATATTTTCATGACAAGAACCTCGATAAAAAGGTGTTCTCCGCCATGCCAAGAGTGGAAACCCGAAACGGCGACATTTATGGAGTTATCACCGTAAAATCCTACGGAGAACTCAATAAGACTGAAATGATCGACCTTGTCGGAGAGCTAACCGGAAGTCTGGCAGACGGCTTTGGAGAGGGCTTCGAGCAGCGTGAAATAAGGCTTGGCGATGATTCGGTTTATATCTCGTTCTGGGACTGCGACGATGATTATTTTCTCAAGCCCGAAAGCGAGGCGTTTCCCGAGCAGGAGATAAATCAAGGAATGGGGGGATTATCTTGAAGAAGAAAATAAGTACAGTTGAGAGAGACTTTGCGACAAAACCGCAGAAAAATTTCCTCGATATGATTGCGCCGTCCGTGATAAAATTCTACACAGACTATTTTATTTGCGGAAACACATTCCGCTGTGTGTGGGCGTTAAGGGAATATCCGACCTCAACGAGCGAACAAGCGATATTGCGTTATCTTGGTGAAAAGGACGGCGTGACCTTACGTATCTATACCCGCCATGTGACCGCAGCAGAGGAAAAAAGAATTATTTCAAACGCGGCAAATAAAAACCGTATGCAGCGCAATTCCACCAACGATCTGCAGCAGACCGTCGCTGCCGAAAGCAACCTCCAGGACGTGGCGCAGCTCGCCGCGGATATGCACCGAAACCGTGAGCCGCTGCTCCATGTCGCTGTTTTTCTCGAAATGATTTCCGACTCGTTGGATAACTTAAGAATTCTCCAGACCGAGGTGCAGACGGAGCTGGTGCGCTCAAAATTAAATGTTGACCGCCTTATGCTCCGCCAACAGCACGGCTTTATGAGCGTAATGCCGAGCGGTCGGAATATGTTTCGGGAGCAGTTTGAGAGGGTAATTCCCGCAAGCAGCACCGCGAACCTTTATCCCTTTTCATTTTCCGGCAAAACCGATGAGAACGGTTTTTATTTGGGGAGAGATAAGTTCGGATCGAACATTATTGTCGACTTTAATAAGCGAAGTGACGATAAGACAAACGCCAACACGCTTATACTCGGCAATTCGGGGCAAGGAAAATCATATCTGTTAAAGCTGATTTTAACAAATCTCCGTGAAAGCGGAAAGAATATTATTTGCCTCGATCCCGAGATGGAGTATGTCGACTTGACAAAAAATCTCGGCGGCTGTTTTATCGACCTTATGTCGGGCGAGTATATTATAAATGTCCTTGAACCCAAGTCCTGGGATGACGGAACAAGCGATGACGATGACGCTCCCCGAGCCTTTAAATCCAAGACAAAGCTGTCGCAGCACATCAGCTTTCTCCGTGACTTTTTTCGCAGCTACAAGGATTTTTCGGACAGAGAAATTGACACGATTGAGTTACTGCTGATTAAATTATATGAGAAATTTAATATCAGCGACGATACCGATTGGAGCAAAATGCAGCCGACAGATTATCCGATACTCTCGGATTTTTATGAGCTGATAGAAGCGGAATATAAGGCATTCAATCCGAAAGAGAAAAGCCTTTATACCGCCGAAAACTTGCAGAATATTTGTCTCGGACTGCACTCGCTTTGCAAGGGTGCGGAGAGTAAATTCTTTGACGGATACACAAATATAACGGATAATAATTTCGTAACATTCGGCGTGAAAGGGCTGCTTCAGGCGAGTAAAAATATCCGAAATGCTTTGCTGTTCAATGTGCTGGCGTATATGTCCGAGCAGCTTTTGAGCCGAGGAAATACGGTTGCGAGCATCGATGAGTTTTACCTTTTCCTTACGAATTTAACCGCCGTGGAGTATATTCGAAATTTCATGAAGCGCGTCCGTAAAAAGGAGTCGGCTGTTATATTAGCGAGTCAAAATATCGAGGACTTCCTCGTGGAGAATGTCCGCGAGCTGACCAAGCCGCTGTTCTCGATCCCGACCCACCATTTCCTGTTCTATCCCGGCACTATCGAAAAGAAAACGTATATGGATACGCTTCAGGTGGAGGCTTCGGAATACGGGTTGGTTCAATACTCGCAGCAAGGAGTGTGCCTTTACAAATGCGGCAATGAACGTTACTGCTTATGCGTGAAAGCCCCCGATTTTAAGGCGGCACTGTTCGGAACGGCGGGTGGCAGATAAATTCCTCTTTGCTTTTTTCGGAAAAGTGTGATATACTGTAGAAAAGGAGATGATTGCCGTGAGCAAAAAAATCTATTCCGTAGAGGAACTTCGAAAACAAATCACTCCCATTGCTATGAAATACGGAGTGGAGCGCGTATACCTGTTCGGCTCGTATGCCAAAGGCTGTGCGACCGCTGAAAGCGACATTGATCTTCGCGTTGACAAGGGATCACTTCGCGGGTTGTTCGCTCTAAGCGGAATGCGGTTGGACATATGCGATGCGCTGTCGAAAGACGTTGATTTGCTTACAACCAACAGTCTTGACGATGATTTCTGTGACAAAATACAGAGTGATGAGATTCTGATTTATGACAAAAATGAGTCCCCCACGTATTGAATATTTGAGAAGAAAGCCCGACAGTGATGTCGGGCTTTTTGTTTTGGAAGGAGGAATACAATGGCGGTATCGCCTGCGGTCATAAAATTGATCATCACGGCAGCGACCGATAAGCGTACTTGGAAATTGGTCGCCATACTGATAGCGGCGATTTTAATGCCGCTGATTCTGCTGATTTTGATGCTCGCCGGAATGGTTTCGGGAGTGGAATCCGCAAATAATGATCTGCTCGATTACTGTTTTAAGGGCAGTTCTATTTCACAGGAATTCACCGATGAGCAGCAAGAAATTATCGATAATATGCGCTCGTGGCTCGGCGAGTTGGACGAGGTTATTATCGAAAAAGAAAATAATGATGAGGATAGCAGCCTTGACGGAAACATGGTCAGGGCTGCGTTTTATTGTCTGAATTTCGGCGACGAACTCGGAGAAGATTTCGATTACGAAACGTTCTGCGAGTGCTTTGACGAACTGTCATTTTATCAGCTTGAAACGGCTTTGCAGAACGTTTTGGAGCAGTTTCCGCAATACGAAATCACGGGCAACGCAGCCCAATATATCAAAACGGTTTACGATTATCTGAACGGGGAGGTAACATGACAGAAAAAATTGACTACGACAACAGAACATATGTCGGTGCGACTGCGGAGGACTGCAAGGTAATTCACCTTGCGCTTTCCGAGGGAAAGAAGCTGACGATAGACAACAGCGGACGCGTCCGCGACGATACGGGTCGGTGGATCGCCGACGGAAAGGAGCGGAAAAATTATGATTGAAATTGCAATACAAGCAGCAAATACGGACGATGAATTCATCGCCTATGTTATGCTTCCCGCAAACAAAAACACAATCATTGACGCAATGGACAGGGCGAAGGTCTTCGGGGAAACGTTCGTGCACATTGAAAGATGCGACAAGTTTCCCGAGCTGAACGGCTTCGAATTCAACGAAGAACCCACCATTGATGAACTGAATTTTTTGGCGAAAAGGCTTGAAGAAATAAGCGAAGATACTTCCGAGAAATGCGCTTACAGAGCGCTTTTGCGCAAGCCGCCGGATACGATAAACGAGGCGATAAACCGCACCTACAATCTGCAAACAATACCCGTTTATCCGTGCAATGATTTTGCGGAATACGGCGAGATTGTTCTGGAAAATGAAATGCTCGAGGAACTCGATAATGTTCCGGACGAGGTATACGATTTGCTTGACCCCGACAAGGTAGGGCGTGCTATGGCAGACCGCGAGGGCGGTGTTTTGGTCGACGGAT